>JADGQJ010000203.1 GCA_017881885.1 Chloroflexota bacterium | reverse complement strand
GACCTCCTCGTAGCTCGTCACCGGGGGATCGCCCACGGCATCGTCGTAGAGGCTGGCGACGACCTTGCACCCGGCCTCGGCGGCGAGCTGGTCGGCGAGTTTGGTGGGGAACTGGCTCTCGCTGAAGATGGCCTTGACTCCCGCTTTCTCGATGGCGGTGATGAGCTGGCTCGTGTATCCGGCGCTTGGATCCTGGCCCGGCGACTCGACCGCAACGCCGACGATGGTAATGCCGTACTCGCGGGCGTAGTAAGGAAACGCGTCGTGGAAGGTGACGAGCTTCCGATTCGCCTCGGGGATCGTCGCAATCTGCGCCCTGATCCAACCGTCCAGGGTTTCGAGCCGCTGCAAGTAGGAGACCGCCTGCGTGCCGTACGCGAGCGCATGCGCCGGATCGGCCGACTTCAGAGCCGCTGCAATGCGGTCCACATACAACTCCGCGTACTTGACGTCCATCCACAGATGCGGGTTCTGGGTGCCGGCGGTGTCGCCCGCCAGCAGCGTCACGCCCCGCAGATCGACGCCCAGCTTGAGCAGCGGCGTCCCTTCGGAGGCGGCGTTCGTAATCGTCTTGGAGAGCCAGTCGTCGAGTCCCAGGCCGTTCATTACGAGCAACTTCGCCGAAGCGATCGTGCGCACGTCCGCCGGCCGGGGTTCGAAAGTGTGGACGTCGGCGTTCTTGGGCACAAGGCTCGTGACCGAGACGAGGTCCCCGCCCACGTTCGAGACCATGTCGGCGAAGACGGTCGTGGTCGTTGCGACCTGAAGGCGGCCGCCGGGGTCCTGGGCTGGGGCGCCGACGCAACCGGCAGCCAGAACGGCCGCCGCGACCGCGACAGCGATCGGGCGACTGAGTCTCAACATGCCGGCCCGGCATAGGTCTGTCATGCCCACGGACCGAACCATAACACTATTGAGATTCAGTCGCAGCAACTGGCTCAGACAAAGGCGCAGCGCCGCGAGTGGCGGCGGCTATTAGACCCCTACTGCCTGCCGCACCAGGATGACCGTGATTCGGCCTGGGCCGGCTTCGGCGTTGATCACCAGAAGCTTGTTGATCGCACTATGCCGCCCGAACGCCTCCTGCATCTTGGCGTCCTCGATCGGGTAGGAGTACTCCTCGACCCTGCGGAAGGCCGTAGCCAGATCCGGGACGATCTTCTGCGAACCGACCACGAGAATCACGCGGCCCGCGCCGAATCCGATCGGCCCTAGCTGGCTGCCGAACGCCGAAGCGACCACCATCTTGCCGTCTTCGGTCACTGCGGCGACGCTGTTGATCTGGAAGTCGGGCGCGGCGCCGAGCTTGCGAATCTCGCGCATCTGCGTCGCCCGGTCCATGGCACGAGTCCGGGGACGGATGGCGTCGTAACGGCCGCTCTTCTCGATGATTTCGGTCACGCCGATCTGGTCGAGGGTCGCCGAAGCGCCCTCGCCGACCTCGGCACCTTCCGGCACCAGGCTGAGCAACAGCTCGCGGGCCTCGGCGGCGTCATCGACGAGCCGGACGTCGATCCCGTGAGCGCGCAACGCCTCGGCCGCCCGGTCGATGGCAGCCGGGCTTGCAGGCGTGGCGAACTCCTCGTTGACGGCGAGGCGCTCGATCGGCGTGTTCTGTGTCATGGTCATCTGGATCTCCAGGAATGAAGCATCGGTAGCGCCGCTGGCAACGAACTCGAGCGCACTTGTCGATTTGCTCCCATTCAATATGATGAATGTGTGCATCGTTACCGTGGTAACATTGCAAGTGCAACAATACCAAGGAACATAGTGAATGTCTACAGCATCTTCTGAAGCGGGCGTGGACGGCGGGACCGCGATGCCGATCGGCGGGACGCCGAGGCCGGTCGACGAATCATCGACCGTCGCGGCGTTGGTTCTGCAGACCGGGGCGTTCACGGACGCCTTCGGACGTTGGGCGAGCCACAAGGCCGCCGAAGCCGGGGCGAGCGTCCCGCGCCTCCGGCTGCTCTACGCCGTGATGTGCCACGGCCCGCAGAAGATGGCGGATCTGGCCGACGAGCTAACCGTGACGCCACGCAACGTGACCGCGCTCGTGGACGGGCTGGAGGGCGAAGGCCTGGTCCGGCGCGTCCCCCACTCCACCGATCGCCGGATCACGCTGGTGGAGCTGACCTGCAGCCCCGACCGCGTCGCCGCCCAGTTCCAGACCTATCAAGCCTCGATCGAGCGCCTCTTCGACGTCCTTACCATTGACGACCAGCGCACGCTCCTTCGCCTGCTCGCGACTCTCCACGAACGCTTGCACGTCGAAACCGATTGCTCGATCCCGAGCGGCGAAGCCCCCGATGCCTGACCTCAACGAGTCGGAGACGAAGATGGCGGAGTCGCAAATGCGGCAGCCCGACGCCGCAACGCCGGATCGGCTGCCGGCCCTGTACCTGGGACACGGCGCGCCGACGATGCTGGACGACGAATCCTGGCCGGTCGAGCTGGCGGCCTGGGCCCGGACGCTTCCGCGACCCAAGGCAATTCTCACGGTCAGCGCTCACTGGCAGTCGGCGCCGCTGACGCTCGGGGCCACCGCTCCTGCGCCGCTCGTATATGACTTCTACGGCTTCCCGGAGCGCTACTACCAGGTCCGCTACGACTCTCCCGGCGCCCCGGAGCTGGCGGCGCGGGTCAAGGCCCTCATGCCGGCCGGCGAGCCGGTCGCGGATCGCCCGGAACGCGGCCTGGACCACGGCGCCTATGTGCCGCTCATCCCGATGTTCCCCGAGGCCGACATTCCGGTCCTCCAGATGTCGATGCCGGACCTGCAACCGGCGCACCTGTTCGAGATCGGCCGGCGGCTGGCGCCGCTCCGTGACGAGGGCGTGCTGATCATGGGCAGCGGCTTCATGACCCACGGCCTGCCGTTCATCCACGAATACTGGGACGGCCGCGCAGGCGCCCCCGAGTGGTCGGTCGAGTTCGATCTCTGGGCCGCCGAGACGCTCGAGCGCGGCGATCTGGACGCCCTCTTCGACTTCCGGAATCGAGCTCCGGGCATGCCGTATGCCCACCCGACGGTCGAGCATTTCGCGCCGCTCTTCGTCGCCCTCGGCGCCGCAACGGAACCCGGCGCGGCGCCCGAGTTCACGATCGACGGCTACTGGCTTGGCCTGGCCAAGCGCTCCTTCCAGGTTCGCTGACTCGCCCTCGGCGCGACAGCGCTTGACCGGCCGCAGCACCCCCGGTAGCATGGCGCCAATTCCGACTAGTTAACTCAGAATTGCGCGGAACGCCGTCCAGAGAGAGGCCGAATGAGCTTTGCCCAGACCGTGATCCTGGCCGCCTTCGCCGGCGGAACGATCTTCCTGGGATTACCGGTCGGGCGGCT
>JADGQJ010000023.1 GCA_017881885.1 Chloroflexota bacterium | reverse complement strand
GGCGCCGCAACAGAGTGAGGCCGGCACGTCCCTCGACGCGCCGGCCTCATCGTCCTGTGAACGCCCGAACCCTACGGCTGGTAGATCTCGGCCGACGTGACGCTCGCGTTTTCGCCGGCGATCAGGACTCGGCCGTCTGCGAGCAGGATCGCGGTGGCGTCCAGACGGGCCATGCTCATCGACCCCGTCGGGCTCAGCTGGCCGGTCGCGGGATCGTAGATCACGCACGAGTTACCCACGCTGGGGGTCGGCTCGACGGCCAGCGGGGGGTCGGAATAGCCGCCGGCCAGGAGAACCCGACCGTCCGCGAGCAACGTCGAGCTGTAGGAGCGGCGGTTCTGGTCCACGGTGCCCGCAATGCTGAACTCGCCGGTCTTCGGGTCGTACAGCTCCACTGAGTTGTGAACGATGTCGCCCCCGGCGACGAACACCCGTCCATCCGCGAGCAACGCGGTGTGGAAACCGGCGCCGGCAAAAGGCAGCGAACCCGTCTGGCTGAACTTGCCGGTCCCGGGGTCGTATATCTCGGCCAGAGCGCTCGAAGAATGGTACATGTCGCCGGCACCCACCATCAGGACCCGTCCGTCGGCGAGCCGCGTGGCCGTGTGCCCGGTGCGTCCAATGGTCATCGAACCGGTCGGGGTGAACTTGCCGGTCTGAGGGTCGTACAGCTCGGCCGAAGCCAGCATCGCCGGACCGACCGCGGTCCCATGGACTTCATTTCCGCCCCCGGCGCCGGGGCGGTAGGCCATCGCCACGAAGTTCGGCGACCAGCCCATTATTAGAGGGTTATCTCCGCCTGCGACGAGCACGCGGCCGTCCAGGAGCAGAGTGGCCGTCGCCCCCTCGCGAGGGCCGCCCAAGGAGCCGGTTGGGCTGAACTTGCCGGTCTTCGGGTCGTATATCTCGGCCGTGTCGCCGCCCCAGCCGCCCACGAGGAGGACGCGCCCGTCGCCGAGACGCGCGATTCCCGCACCCCCACGATCGGTGGTCATGTCGCCCGTCCGGCTGAACTCGCCGGTCTTGGGGTCGTAGATCTGGGGTGAATCCGCAGCGTTTCCGAGGAAGAGCACCCGCCCGTCCAGGAGCAGAACGGCTGAGCGGGCGTCCGCAGTGATCATCGAGCCGGTCGGGGTGAACATGCCGGTGCCCGCCTCGGCCGGGGCCGGCGTCGGTGGTGCCGTGCCGGTGGCGGTCGCCGTCACCGCCGCGCTCTTGCTCGGCGTGGCGGCGCCCGGTCCCGTGACCGGCCCGGACAGCGCGAGAGGCAGGCCGATGGCCGCAACCGCGATGGCCGCCACGAGCGCCAGCGCGGCTGCCGGCGCGAAGCGCGGGAACGCCGGCAGCATCCACCGGGTCCGGCCGCCACGGACCGGCAGTACGGCCATCACCCGGCCGTGGAACGCCGGACTCGGCTCGGGCCGCTGGTCCTCTCGGACGGCGTCACGAATTCGGTCTTCGATGTCCATCGCCGTTCTCCATTTCCGCTCGAAGCCGAGCGAGGGTCCGGTGCAAACGCGACTTGGCCGTCCCGACGGGGATGCCGAGCGCGTGCGCGACCTGGGGTAGTTCGAAGTCGTAGCCGAAGCGCAGAACCAGGAGCGCCTGGTCCTTCGCCTCGAGGCAGGCGATCAATCGACGGGTCTCGTCGCGCGCCGCCAGAGAGTGTTGAGCGTCGGGAAGCGGAGGCGGCTCCTGGCCGTCGAGGGGCACGAGATTGCCGCTGCGCCGGCGGCGGTGATAGTCGATCGCCGCCGAAACTGTCAGTCGCCTGAACCACCCGCCCCAGAGGTCCGGATCCCGGAGGGAAGGCAGACGGCGCCATGCGGTGACGAACGCTTCCTGTGCGGCGTCCTCGGCATCTAAATGGCTTCGCAGGATGGCCAGGCAGAGGCCGATTGCTTCGCGCGACTCGAGCTCGACGAGCTCGGCAAACGCCTCGCGATCGCCGCACCGGGCCGATGAAACCAGGTCCCTGCGCTGTGTCATCACATCTACTGTGACGCAAAGTCGCCCTCGAAACGTTCCAAATGCGTCGAAGGCGATTTCAGCGACGAACCAGCCCGAGCCCCCGACCCTGACCCAAACCCCGAGCCGCGCAAGGTTGGCGGCGACGGCCGAAGCCCGCTCCCGCGGCCGGCTCCGCGACCCCGACGCCAGCGCCAGAAACAGCGACGCCCGGGGCCGACTGCCGGCCGCCGGGCGTCGCCAGGCTCGTATTAGCCCTTCTTCTCGAGATGGCCACCGAAGCCCCAGCGCATCGCCGACTGCACCTTGTCGCCGAAGTCCGCCTCTCCCCGAGACCTGAACCGCTCGTACAGCGCGGTGGTCAGAACCGGGGCCGGCGCGCTGACGTCGATTGCCGCGATGCTCGTCCAGCGGCCCTCGCCCGAGTCGGAGACCCGGCCCGAGAAGTCCGCCAGGTCCGGGCTTTCGGCCAGCGCCTGAGCAGTCAGGTCCAGCAACCAGGAGGCGACGACGCTGCCACGGCGCCACACCTCGGTCACGGCCGCCAGATCCAGGTTGTATTGGTACAGCTCGGGCTCGCGGAGCGGCGTCGTCTCGGCGTCGATCTCGCGCTGATTGAGCCCTGCGCCGGCGTGATGCAGGATGTTGAGGCCCTCGGCATACGCGGCCATCAGGCCGTATTCGATGCCGTTGTGGACCATCTTGACGAAGTGGCCGGCACCGGCCGGACCGCAGTGCAGGTAACCCTGTTCGGCTTTGGTCGGTTCGCCTTCCCGACCCGGCGTGCGCGGGGCCGAAGCGACTCCGGGGGCAAGCGCCTTGAGCAGGGGATCGAGACGGGCCACGGCATCGTCGGGCCCACCGATCATCAGGCAATACCCGCGCTCGAGGCCCCACACGCCGCCGCTGGTCCCGCAATCGAGATAGCTGATGCCTGCAGGCGCGAGTTCCTTCGAGCGGCGGATGTCATCGTGATAGTAGGAATTGCCGCCGTCGATCACCATGTCGCCGGTCGACAGAAGCGGCTTGAGCTCCTCGAGCGTGGCGTCGACCGAGGCCGCCGGAACCATCAACCACAGAACTCGCGGCTTTTCCAGTTGGGCCACGAGGTCCGAAATCGATGAAGCGCCGCGCGTGATGGCGCCATCGGCGACGAGCCCGTCGACGGTCGCCTTAGTGCGAGCGTAGCCAATGACGGTGTGGCCGCTGCGCAGCCAGCGACGTGACATGTTGGCGCCCATGCGCCCGAGTCCAACGAGTCCAACTTGCACGGCCGAAGTCTCCTTGGTGGTCATTGCGTGGCATCAAGATAGCCGCGCGAGGATGTCGGCGACGATCTCCGGCGGAGGTCGGCGTGCTGAGATCGAGGCGCCGGGTTCATCGGCTTCGAGCGGTTCGAGAGCGTCGAGCTGGCTGTCGAGGAGTGCGGCCGGCATGTAGTGACCAAGACGCTGCTCCAGGCGATCGGCTATCACGGCCGGCTCGACAACCAGATGCGCGAACCAGACAGACGAGTGGCCGCGCCGGAGCAGGTCCCGGTATGCCCGCCGCAGCGCCGAGCATGTGACCAGGGCGTCCTGCCCCAAAGACTCACGCTTTCCGATCCACGCCGCGAGCGCCTCGAGCCAGGGCCGGCGGTCCTCGTCCGTCAGCGGCGTGCCCGAGCGCATCTTGGCCACGTTGGCCGGCGAGTGGAAGTCGTCCGCCTCGGCCGTCGGCCAGCCGAGCTCGTGGGCGAGCGCCCGCATGACCGTCGACTTCCCGCTGCCGGCGACGCCCATGACCACGATCGTCGTCGTTCGCGGCGCAGTGCCGGGCCCATTCATCCGACCCGCCGATACTCGCCGCCCGCCCGCGTCATCAGCCCCGCACCCACGAGATAGCGCCGCAGAGCCGCCACGTCCTCGTGGTAGAGGCCAAGGCGCTCGTTGACCTCGAGCTCCGGATACGAGCGATCCTCCCCGAAGCAGCGCGCCATCAGGTAGCGAAGGATCGCCTGGCGCTTGCGTTCCTGGGCCGGTATCGAGACCAGCCGCCCGTCGCGCAGGAAGGCCCGCAGGACCTTCGCATCGTAGGCGGGCAGCGACTCACCTTCGGGGCCCGGCAGCCGATCGCCGGCCTCGTCCACCCGTTCGAGCCCCGCGAGCTGTTTCGAGACGGCCTGCAGGCGATCCACGCGCAGCGCGTATTCCACGTACGGACGGCGTGGCGTCGACCCGACGAGACCGGCCGCCTCGAGCCGCTTGAGGTGATGGACGATCGTCCCGGCCGAAAGGCCGCTCGCCGCAGCCAGCTCTTCGACCGCCATCGGCCGCGCGGACAACAGCCCGACCAGCCGCAGACGGGATGCATCGGCCAGGGCACGGAGCGCCAGCAAGAGTTGAGGGTCCACGCCGCCAGTATACGAATGATTTGATGGCGGTCAAATCCGCCACCCCTCACTAGCGCTGGCGTTCCTCGAGTTCCATCTGTTCGAGCCCCACGACGATCGCCAGAGCAAGCGGAACCTCGAAGTCCGGGGCGACCTGCACGCCGTAGGTGTCTCGGATGGCCAGCAGCCTGCGCGAGGCGAAGATCACCTCGGTCCCCGCCCGGGTCACGTGGAACTCGCGATTGATGAAGTCGCCGGTCACGCCGAGCACGGTGCCGTCGGCGATCGTGATCGTGAAGTGATCGCCCAGGATGTTGATCAGGGCTTGCTGGATGGTGACGATCACCTCGTCGCTGCGCTTGATCTCGAACGTCCTGTGCACGTGCGCGAGCGACTGGCCGATCTGGTAGAGCGGGTCGCCGGCCAGGTCCAGGAGCGTGTGGATGCGGCGCAGGCTCATCACCTTGCCGGCGACCTCGTACGCGTGGTTTCCGGCCTCGTCCTCGATCCACAGGTCGCCGCCGAGCGACAGAAGCTTCTGGTTCAGCACGTAGGTGTGCGGTGCGAGCGTCATCGTCACGTCTCCCCGTGTCAGGCGGCTCTGATCGCAGCCAGTGTAGGCCGCCGAAGCCTCAGCCCGAGGTGAGTGAACCCTGCCCCCGGCGCCCAAGGCCGCGCGGGACGGCCTCACGCGACTCCCGTCACTCTTCTATCGTTCGGTCAACCGCGACATGGCTGTCGGGGGTCATGGCCGTACCATGGCCGAAAGTTGGATAGCCGATCAGGTTCGCGGTGGACTAGGGTGCTCCGTATGGACCAATCCAGCCGTACCTGCCCATGGTGCTCCACGTCTATACCAGCCGGAGTGGCTGCCTGTCCGAAGTGCGGCGCCACCGTCGAGGGCGCGATAGCGCCTGAGATCCCCGGCGTTACGGTGGTCGACCCCACAGCCAAGCTCGGCTTCGACGAGGGCCGGATTCCCGACGCCATCGACCCAAAGGCCTGGATCCGCGCCGGCAACGACGCCCCGGTGGTGAACGAAGAAGCGATCCTGCCGCCGAGTGAGGCCGTTCGCCTGGAGATGCGCAAGATCGAACTCGAAGCGCAGATCGAGAACGCCGGCCGATCCGTCATGAGCGCGACCGGGGACTACGCGAAGCCCGTCGGCTTGCCTTCGATCGAAGCCCTCGAGGCCTACGAGGCGGGCTTGCTCGATGCCACGGGACCCGCGGGAGAGACCGAACTGGCCGAACGGGCGAAGGCTCTGGAAGAGGAAGAGAAGCGCTGACGGGGGCCGACGGAGGTCGGGCGGACTTGACTCCCCCCATGCACCGGCCTAGCCTGCGGCAAATGCGACGACTACTGACAGCGGCCCTGGCGCTCACCGCCTTGATCGGGCTGCCCACCGCAATGCAACCGCCGGTGGCCCGGGCTGCATCTGTGTGCACCGGCTGGCCTAGCACGCGCGTGCCGCCTGCGACGATCCGGGTCCTTCGAACCAGCGGGCCGGCGAGCGGTTCTGTGCAGGTCGTCGACTTCAAGACGTATGTCCAATACGTGATGGCGGCGGAGTGGCCCCCCACCTGGACTGACGCAGCCCTCCAGACGGGAGCGATGGCGGTCAAGCAATACGCCTGGTATTACGCGATGCACTATCGCGGCGGGTCGGGGACGGGCGGTTGCTACGACGTGGCAGACAACAGCAACGATCAGATTTACCAGCCGGAATCACGTACCAAGAAGCCCGCGCATCTCCTCGCGATCGACGCAACGTGGACCAAGTCGGCGACCAAGAACGGCTCGTTCGCGTTGATGGGCTACCGCTCCGGAGCGTCCGTCGCCTGCGGCGCCGACGCCGACGGATTCCACCTGTACCAGCACAGCTCTCTGGCCTGCGCCAACAATGGAATGACGGTCGATCAGATCCTTCATGTCTACTTCGACCCCGGACTGGCGATCTGGACGCCGCCTGCCACACCCTCGGTCATCTTCTTCTCGCCGGCGAACCAGGCACAGGTAACGACCGGGACTGCGGCGACACTGAGCTGGGCGGAGCAGCCCACCGCCGGGACCACGATCGCCAGTCGACACGAGTCGCTGCTGATGGCCCTGCCGCTCAACGGCAGCTGCGCCGTCGACCGCTGGGTGACCGTCGCCTCGCCGGGCTGGCAAGCCACCGCCCCATCGCCACAAACCGTCACCGGCCTGCGGCCGGGCTTCTGCTACCGCGCGGTCGTGGCCTTGACCGATTCGAACAACGTCACTACGCAGTGGCAGTCGGGAACGATGCGCGTCGATGCGGCCGGCCCCAGAGCGACCTTCACCAGCCCGCTCCCGAACGTCGTGACCACCGCTACCAGCAGCACTGTCACGGTCAGCTGGACCGAGACTGTCACCTCCGGGACGCATATCGTCAGCCGCAGGCTCTCGACCGAGCGCTCCGCCCAGGCCGGCGCGGGGACTTGCGCCGGCGCCCAGTGGGTCGCTATCGGGACCACGACCGCCGCCTCGCCGGTGTCGTCCACGGGGCTCGGCAGGCTGTACTGCTACCGCTACAGTCTCGTTCTGACCGACAGTGCCGGACACACCAGCACGACGGTCTCCGCCGTTGTCCAGGAACCCTCGGTCTAACCCGCGGGTCTCGCGACCGTCGACCGCGACCGGCGGCTCATTCGACCCATATTCGTTCCCGGCGTAGGATTGACGCTGCCTGACGTCGAGGGGCAAGGAATTCCTCGCCAAGATCGAGGTGACGAAATGGGTCCGAACGAACAAGGTGACGAAATGGGCGGGGTCGGCGGTCAGGGCGGCGGTCCGCGCCGAGAGCAAGCCCGAGCGGCCGCGGAAAAGATGATCGCCCAGCTTCAGGTGATGATCGACCAGGCCGGCAAGACGGCCGGTCCAGTGCTCCGCGACGTGGCCGCGAAGGCCGCCGAGCTGGCAGCCGTAGCGGCAGAGAATGCAGGTCCGGTCGCCCACAAGGCAGCCACCGTCACCGAGCACGTCGGCGATCGCCTGGCTTCACGGAGCAAGGACCTCGCGGCGGATCTACGAAAAGCGGCCGAGGCGGCCCGCGTCCACAACGCCGAGACTGCCGACGACGCCTCCAAGCCGGACGACGCACCCAAGGCCTAGCGGCCGCGGCGCACCTCCGCCGAGGCACTAACTCAGTGGCTCGATCCGCGCTCTGAAGATCTCCGTGTCGTCCTCGCGGGTGAGGCGATAGGCCCAGCCGCCTTCGAGTGGCCACGTCCGGCCCACGAGCAGTTCGTCGCGCGCGGCGGAGCTGGCGAAGTCCAGGACGTACCGGCGCGGCACGACGAGCAACAATTCGCCCTGCCCCGCTGCCTCGAGCGCCTCCTCGAAGTAGTCGAGGTAGACGCTGTTGTTGACGTGATCCAGCGGGTCCAGGTCGCGCCTGTGGACCCGGAAGCGCCGCTCGACGGCGTCGGGCGGCGACTCCGGCAACGCCACCTTGCGCATCTCGAAGGTGGCCTGGCCGTCGACCACGAACTTGCGGAAGTCGTCGGGCACGCGCGTCGGCACGCCCCGCTCGTTGACCATCACCCAGTCGATCTCGAGATGCGCCAGCAACTCGCCCGAGGGCGCGAAGACCTCGCACTCGCGTCGGGCGCCGATGCGCCGGTAGCCCACCACACGCGTGCTCACCCGCACCTCGGCGTAGGTGTGGACGGGGGCGAAGACGTCGAGCCGGATCGACCGAACCAGCCAGAAGAGGCCGCGCGCGCTATACCAGTCGCGCCCGAACCCGAGCTCAGTCGAGTGCTGCCAGGCGACGTCCGCGACCCAGGCCAGGTAGACCGCCGTCCGCATCGTCTCGCTGACGGTCGATTCCTCGAAACGCACGCGAAACGGGCGAACGATCCGATACGGCAGCTCGTCCCGCAGGACCGCCGGCGCGTCCGGGGTCACGGGTGGGTCACGCCGAGCTCGTCGATGTTCTCCAGCGCCACCAGCCGCGTTCCATCTCGCGGCGCGCTGGAGCGGTCCACTCTGATCTCGGCCGAGCGGCGGGCGTCGAAGACGACCAGAGCGACCGTGATCTCGATTTCCTCGTCGGCGGCGTGCGCGCGCGCGTCGTCGAGCTGGTTCAAGACGTCGGCGTTGATACCCCGCGCGCCCCATTTGCAGTCGTACACCTCAGGTCGCGTCTGGGATTCGACCGTGACGTCGTACGGGTGGATCTCGGCCGGGACGCCGTCGAACAGGACGCGCCGCTCTCGTTTGACAACTCCACCGCGACGGGCGAGCAGCTGCGCGGTCAGCTCCTCGACGACGGCTCCGCGGTACGAGCTGCGAGCCTGTTCGCCGCGATTGGCCACCTCGAGAGAGGCCGCGAGGAGGCGCTCGGAATGGTCGCGAAGCTCCGCTGCCGGCCCCTCGCCAAAGAGTGCCGGGAACATCCGCCGCCAGATCTCGGCATCGGTGCGCTCGCCGTTCATCGCCGCGCGGGCCATCCAGCGCTCGGCGGGAGTGGCAGCGGCGAGCAGCGCGGCCAGGCGGGCGACGAGCGGGTCGGCCTGGATGCCGGCGTAGACGACGGCTCGCGCGTCGCGGGCGGCGTCCTGGAATCTCATCGGTCGGACGCCCCGTCCACGTCGCCGCCGAGCGCGAGGGCGACGACACGCGGGAACGTCGAGAGCCAATCGATGGCGCGGTGCGGGTCGGTGATCAGCCCGATCTCGGCGATTGCCTCGTCCACGGCATCGCCGGCGCCGGCGGGGAGCGGCGCGACTATGCCTGCCAGGGCTTCGATCGCGGGCAGGTAAGCGTCGGTCAGGTCGGTGACGTATTGCCACTCGTCTTCGATCGTTTCGGCCAGATCGGCGAGGGCTCGATACGCCGCCGCCGCATTGTCGACGAGTTCTGCTCTGTCGTTCACGCGACTAGCCTAGCGGCGGCGGCCACTCCGTGGGAGGATTGACCGGAGTCGAGCGAAGGAGAGGGATATGGACCTGGGTCTCAACGGGCGAACCGCCCTCGTAGGCGGCGCCTCGGCCGGGCTCGGGCGGGCCTGTGCCGAGCGACTCGCTTCCGAAGGCTGCCGCCTGGTCCTGTGGTCGCGCGGGGGCGATGCCCTCGAGCTTGCGGCCCAGGAGATCAGGGACGCTCACAGGGTCGAAGTGACTACGGTGTCCGGCGACGCCACCGATCCCGCGACTGCGGCGAAGGTTGCCGTGGCGGCCAGAAAGGCTCTCGGCAAAGTCGAAATCGTGGTCCTCAACGCCGGCGGGCCGCCTCCCGTCGAGTCGACCCAAACGGATCCCGCCGTCTGGCGGCGCTCGTTCCAACTCCTGGCAATCACGCCGATCGAGCTGACGACCCTGCTTCTGCCGTCGATGCGGGCCCGCGGCTTCGGACGAGTCGTATCGATTCTGTCGTCCGGGATACGCCAGCCCATCCCGGAACTTTCCTACTCGAACGCCTGCCGCAGCGCCCTTGCGGCCTGGCTCAAGACGATTTCGGTCGAGGTCATGCCCGACGGTGTCACGGTCAACGGGGTCTTACCGGGCCGGCTCGACACGAAGCGGGTCGCCTCGCTCGACCTTGCACGGGCCGAACGATCGGGCACGACTCAGGAGGCCGTCCGGGCCGAGTACTCGCTCGGGATCCCTGCCGGCCGCTACGGCGACCCCGACGAGCTGGCCGCCTACGTCGCGTGGCTCTGCTCGGACCGGGCCCGCTACCAGACGGGCACCTTCGTCCCGATCGACGGCGGCTCGTTCCGCGCGCTGCCTTAAAGCCGCGATCAGTCGCCGCGGTGGCCGCGGGATTCGATGCTGAAGGTGCCCCAGTGGCCGGTGTACGGAAGCCACTCCGCGTCCACGCGCTCGACCATGGCCGAAGCGGGGCCTTCGTGGAGTGCCTCGAGGAGATCCTCAAGATCCGCGCGAGGACCTTCGACGACGACGTGGAGGCTGCCGTCCTGCTCGTTCGAAACGAACCCGGTCAGGCCGGTTCGCATAGCACGAACGACCACGAAGTAGCGGAACCCGACGCCGTGAACACGGCCGTGCACGCCCGCCTCGAGGCGGGCCAGGTCGCCCGGACGCCCGGTCATCAGCGTGTCGCGTGGCGCGGCGCCGGCCGCGGCGGGCGAGTCATGCCGCGCGGCGGGCGAGTCATGCCGCTCGGCCCGATCGCGGCCAGGCCAGCACCAACACATCGAGGGCAAGCTCGGGGTTGACGTTCTCGTCGATCTGGACCTCGACGGCGGCCAGTTGGGCGAGGAAGGCGAGCAGGGCGCCGGCGGGCATCGTGGGAGCGACGCCGGCCAGCTCTTCGAGCAACTCGGGGTCTTGGAGCTGGCGCCGACCGCCCAGCGCCGCCACCGCGAGGTCGCGGGCCAGCGAGGCCCAGATGGCCAGCAGCGATGACGCCGCCGCTCGCCGATCGGAGGCGGAAACCTTCGGCGCAGCCGAATCGGCGGCAGCGTCCGGTTCGCCCTCGGCATTCGTGGCGCCAGGCTGGATCGCCGCGGCGGCCTTCTTCCGACGCCGTCCCGTACCGGTCGTACCGGTCCCAACGCCGTCGAGAATCCCATCGCCAGCCGCATCGCCGGCGCCGGCCACACTCTTGCGCCCCTCGTCCAGGGCGGCCTCGAGCGCGGCCGCCGAGCTCATCAGCGCGCGCACGGAGGTCAGTCGTTCGTGCCTGCCCGCGGCCAGCAGGTCGATCAGCCCGCGGGCGATCTCGCCCCGCAACCGGGCGGCGTCGGGGGCGCGGGCGTAGGCGAGCGCGAGGCCCGGGCATCCGGAAGCGAGTCGGGCGAAGCGGGCGGCCGAAGGGGCGTCGGCGGCGCCGAGCTCGCCCAGCCAGCGTTCGATGTCGCGTCCGGCGACCGGTCCCAGGCGTACGCGCACGCAGCGCGACCGAACCGTGGGCAGCAGGCACTCCTCCTCGTCGGCGCAGAGGACGATCGTGACGCCGGGCGGTGGCTCCTCGAGCATCTTGAGGAGCGCGTTCTGAGCGTCATCGTTGATGCGGTGGGCCTGCTCCACGATCGCCACGCGAGCGCCGCCCTCAACCGATAGGAGCGCCAGTTCGCCGATGAGGTGGCGGATTGACCCCGGCTCCGGGTCTGTCGCCTTACCGATACGGACCTGGCCACCGGGACCCTCCGGGGCGAGCCGGTGCAGGTCCGGGTGATTGCCCGAGGCGACGAGCCGGCAGCCACGGCAGCGGCGGCATGGGCGCGCCGCCGGGTCCGGATCCAGGCACAGGAGCGCCGCTGCCAGATCCATGGCGAGCGTGGTCTTGCCGCTCGAAGCCGGCCCGACGAGCAGGACGGCATGCGGCACAGAGCCGGCCACCATGGTTGCGATCGCGGCCAGCGCTCCCGGCTGGCCGCGGGTCGTTGCGTTCTCCATCGGCAGCGGTTTCAAGGCCACGACGTGACGGTCGACGCGCGCCGGGGGTTACTCGCCGGCTGTTTCAGCCGGGGTCCCGCCTTCGGCGGCGGCCGGCTTCTTTCGTGCCGGAGCGCGGCGCTTGGGCGCGACTTTGACCGGAACAGTGCCGCTCTCGGCGGTTCCGACGACGGCCCCGGCGGCCTCGGCAGAGGCAGGCTTGCGCCTGGTGCGACTTGCCGGCTTGGCCGGCGCTTCGGCGGCCGGAGCGGCCGTTTCGGCTGAATTGTCGGCTCCTGCGGTGAGAGCGGCTTCCACCTTACGACGGCCACCGCGTCGGGCGGCTGGCTTGGGCGTCTCGCCACTCTCGTGGACGGCTACCTCGCCCTGGACCGCGGCGGGCGTAACTGCCGGCGTTTCGGCCCGTCGGCTCAGCTTCGTCGAGAGCTGGGCTCGCAGGATCTCCTCGAGCTCCGGCGGAACCTCGCTCCACGGCTCGGACGAGTCGCGTCCGCTACTGCGCATCGCTCCACCGCCGCCGCCGCGATGCTGCTGCGGCTGCGGCTGGCGCTGAGGCCGCTCGTCGCGGCGGCGCGGGGGCTGCGACTGCGGCTGCGATTGCGATTGGCGAGCCGGCTCCGGATAACGCGTCGAGGGTCGCCCGTAGCGTTCCCGCTCCACGGCAGAGGCATAGGCGCTGCGAACGCCCCGCCCGCCGCCGCCACCGCGGCTCTGGCCCTGGCCTCGTGCGCCCCGTTGGCGTTCGGCCAGCAGGTATTCGGGGATCTCCGGCTCGGCAAAGTCGTCCTCGTCCGCAGGGGTGATCGGAGTGAGGCGTTCCGGCCGTCCGGCCATGCCGATCTGGGAGTCCCAGACCGATCCAAACTGGTTGACGCGGGGCGCCGGAGCGGCTGCCGGGCCGACTTGCTCGGCTTCCTCCCCTTCCTCTCCTGCGTCGTCGAGCGGCGCGACACCGTCCTGGGTTCGACCGCCGTGGCCGCGGCCGCGACCGCCGCGACGCCGGCGACGCCGGCCGGCCTCCGTCGACTGAGCGCCGTCGCCGCCTTCGGCTTCTTGGCCCTCGACGAGTTCCTCAACGTCCTCGGTAAGCTCCTCGATAGCCTCTGATTCGGCTCCGGCGGTCTGCGCCCGAGACAGCTTCTCTCCCGGCAACGCCACGAGCTTGCCCGGGGTGACGCGAGCGACGCTGCGGCCCGGGCCGCGTGGCGCCCGCCCGCCCGTCGGTGCCACGGCCCCGCCGGCCGCAACGGCCGCAGGTCCGGCAACCGGTCCGGCCGCAGCCACGGCCTCCTCACCGTCGCGGGTTCCGGTCCGCCGACCGCCGCGGCCACGCCGGCCACCGCGACCCTCGGTCTGCTTGTTCGGGACCTCGGTCATGGAGAGGTCCTCTTCGTCGCCCGCCACGCGCCGTCCGGATCGGGACGACTCGCGATCGACGCGGGCCAGCTGGGTGATGTCGTAGAAAGCGTCGGCGACCTCGATCAGATCGGAGCTGGTGTTGCCCCGGAAGCTGATGACCTCGACACGGACGCCCATCTCCTGCACCGCCCGGATCGCGGGTGCAAAGTCTCCGTCCCCACTCACGACGATGGCGACGTCCAGGTTTCGAGCCGTCTTCATCATGTCGACGACGAGCTCGATATCCAGATTCGCCTTGACCTTGCCGTCCCCGTATTTGCGGATGTCCTTGCTCACGACTTTGTAGCCGTGACGCGCAAGGAAGCTGTGGAAGTTCCGCTGATTCTCGTTCTCGGGGTCCAGCCCCGTATATGCGTACGCTCGGACGAAATCGCGTCCCGCCACGGCCGCTTTGAGCAGCGTGACGTAGTCGATATCTGCGCCCGCCGCCTTTGCCGCATAGAAAATATTCGCCACGTCTACGAAGACGGCGACGTTCTTGCTCACAAATGACTCCTTGGTGATATGACCTGACGGCCCTTGCCGTGGCCTTGATCCGCGGCGCCGGCGCTCCCTTGGCAGCTCGGCTCGACGGTTTTGCTAGCGGGTTGCCGGTGCCCTGACCGGGACCGCAGCTCTATAGATGTTGGCCGCGTCGGAAGCGAACCCATGCCGGATCCAACACGCGCGAAGTGCGGCGTCTTCCGGCAGCATCACTTCCACTGCGGTGCAGCCTTTTCTTCGGGCCGAGGTCATGATCTCCTCGATCAGCACATCGGCAACTCTCTCGACGGTGTGGCCTGGGGCGACGACCAGCACGTCAACCGTGCCTACGAAGCCTCCGGCCCGGACCGATGGTCTCAGGCCGAGTACCGCACCGCCGGCTATCTGACGACCCGCCTCGGCGACCACGACGCTCGCGTTGGGAATGTAGACGAGCTGGCGCAGCAGGCCTATCGCGTCCAACGGAGTACCAGCGCCGGGCGCGGCCCCCATTTCCACGCAAAGCGCATAGAACCGATCTACATCGGTGATGCGCGCTTGCCTGACCAGGTACTCCACTCGAATGCACGAACCTCGTGACGAGATGGCGATCGCACAAACGATGCAGCCATTACATCCGGATTGGCGCGATGGCCGCGCGTTCGTGCCGAACTCTCGGGTGGGCGAGCTTCGTTGGGGCTCGACAGCCACGCCAGGTTGGGGTCGGCGGCCGCGCTCATGCGTCCGGCTCGCCGTTTCCTACTATACGCCATCGCTCGAAGACGCTGTGGAACCGCTCAACCCGTATCGCCTGGCATTGCCGGCCGGCCAGATCCGCAGCCCGCGGCTAGAAGCGACGCCGCGCGTCCCAGAACTCGAACACGCCGCGGGCGAAGATGATCAAGCCCACAGCTGCAAACCAGAAGCCGAGACCGCGGAGCGGCTGGATCGGCGGCGTCTGGCCGGTGTAGAGCAACAACCCTTCTTCGAGCATCGAGACGACTCGGAGCCCATACGCGACGATCGCCACTGCCAGTAGCAACACAAATGTGATCGGCCGATCGATTGCGATCGGCGCCTCTGCCGCATACGGCAGTGTGATCAGCAGCAAGGTGGTAACGGCCGCGAGGAACAGCAGAAAGCCACGACCGTCGGAGATGCCCACGTCGCTCTGGGCGGGCAGTTCGCCCGGACCGCCGCCGAGCTGCCACCACTGCAGCAGGCACGACACCACGATCACCATGGCGCCTACGGTGACGATCCAGCGACCGCTCTGGATGGGACTGGAATTCATCGACGACCCCCTAGGACTCGTAAGCCTCGGGGCGAAGGACGCCCACGAAACGCAGATTCCGATAGACCTCACCGAAGTCGAGGCCGTAGCCGACGACGAAGGCATCGGGGATCTCGAACCCGACATAGTCGATCGGGATTTCGACCAGGCGCCTGGCCTGCTTGTCGAGAAGGGAGCAGACCTTGATCGACTTCGGGTTCTTGCCCCGAAGGTATCGAAGCAGATAGTTGAGAGTCAGCCCGGTGTCGATGATGTCCTCGACCAGCAGGACGTCCCGGCCGTCGATCGGTGCGCTCAGATCCTTGAGGATCCGGACGAGACCCGACGACTCGGTGGATGTCCCGCCATAGCTCGAGACTTCCATCAGATCGATTCGCAGCGGCAACTCGATCTGACGCATGAGATCGGCCATGAAAGGCAGCGAACCCTTCAGGACGCTGACGAGCGTCAGCTCGCGGCCGGCATAGTCGGCGCTGATCCGCTTCCCGATCTCCGCGACCTTGACGCGAATCTGGTCTTCGGAGATCAGGATCTCGGCGACGTCCTCGTTCATGTCCTGAGAGTGCTTCATCGCTACCTCTTACATCGTCACGTGGCGGTCGAGTTGGGAGCGTACGCCGCGGCGGCCCGGCGCACAGCGCGGCGGCGCGCTCCGCGAGAGCGGCGATCGTGAGGGCCCACAGTATCGAGCGCCGCGCTACCGGGCATCGACAGGTCGAGAGGACGCCCGACGGCCGGGCCGCCCGAGCCGGCGATCTCGACACCGGCTTCCTGGTTCTGGTGCGGTCCGACCTGTCCGAGCGCGCCGCTCAACTCCGACACGAGCGCCGAGCGCCCGTACTTGACCATCAGAGCCCTGAAATCGCGGGCGTAGAACAGCTTGATGCGAAGGTTCGGATAGAGCTCTCGCATGCGGCGGACCTTGCGGTTCTTCTTTCGGACAAGGTGCTGCTGGAGAGTCGTCAGTTCGACGAAGAGATCCAGATCGGGCAGGAAGAAGTCCGGGGCGAAGCTCTCGAGCACGTTGCCGTCGAGGTCCCACAAGATCGGGAAGACCTGCGGCTCGTATTCCCAGGCGACCTGATAGAAATCGAGGATGTGGGCGAACTCAGCCTCGCTGGCGTGGGCGAAGGCGTTTTCCGCCTGGGGGTCGCGCGGCGCGCCGGTTTCGCTCAATCTGCGGCCCCAGTCTCAGCGTCCGGCGCATCGCCACCCGATTCATCACCGTCGCCGGGGAGGTTGAACAAGCCCCGGACGTCACCTTCGTACTCGGACAGATAGGCCCGCATCTCCAGGACCTCGGCCTCGCTGATCGGTGGTCCCCGCCGCCGAAGAGCGGCGTCGAAATCGTCCGAGTCGGCCGCGGCCCGATCGCCCAGGATGCTTTCACCGAGCCCGCTTGCCTCATTGTGGCTGGCCGGCGCACCCGTGACCAGCGCCAGCGTCTGCGTCCGGCAGGCGAAGCACACGAGCTGGACGAAGGCGATCTCCTCGCGTTGGGCGAGCACTCGAATGCCGGGGGCGGCGTACGGTTGACCGCACCGCGTGCAGCCGGCACCCAGCAGGGACATGCGCAGACGCTCTCGCGGATCCACCCTGCAAGTCTACCGGAGCGACGGCGTCGAGGCCGCCCGTAGTGAAGCCGGCGGATCCGCCAGGCAAGGCCGGGACGTTGCCTCAGATACTCCCCAGGGGTATCATCGGGACCAGGAGGTCCATGTGGCGACAGACGACACTGAGAAGCCGGGCGGCGCGCGCCCGTTGCAGCGATCCGAGCGGGTCGGGCCGGCGGGCGGCGGTCCCGGCGGCGCCGTAGGTATCCTTCCGGCGGCGCCCGAGAGAACACCCGAGCCTGCCGATGAGGGCGAGATTGAGGGGACTTTTCGCCATTCCTACTCCCGCGACCAGGCCACTCTGATCCGTCGCCTGCGGCGAATCGAGGGTCAGGTGCGCGGCATCGAGCGGATGATCGAGCGGCGCGAGTATTGCGTCGACATCCTGCAGCAGACTTCGGCACTCCGCGCCGCCATCGATTCCGTCGCGCTGCTCATCCTCGAGGATCACGTCCAGGGCTGCGTCAAGACCGCGGCCGAGCAAGGCGACGCCGACCAGTACATCGAAGAGGTGCTCGATGTCGTCCGCCGAGCTCTCGGCAAGCCGGTTCGGCCTCGAGTATGAGGATCCATTGACGGCGATCGGGGACCCTTCGAGCAGGCGATCTGCCTCGTCCACCGCGCCGCGCCCCATGACCGACTTATCCACGAAAGTGGAATACTGCCCCGGTTTGGTGGACAACCGCGTTGACTCCGAGCCACGCCGGGCCTACCGTCCGACATCCGCACCGCTGCTGCGGCCCGTCGATGGGTAACCGCGTTCGTGAGGGGTCCGGGGAAACCCGACCGAGGACCGAACTGGCGTGGGAAGACCAAGGGAAGCCGGGTGCGAGAAGAGCCGTCGCCGGGAGCGGCGCGGCCCAGAGCGCCGGGGATCATGAGACGGCCCCGCCTCCGGTCCGCGATCCGCTCCCGACGCACGTTTCGGGCCTTTCGCCACTCCCCGATGAATACGGAGACGTACTGCTTGCCGGCCTGCCCGCCATCGCAGGCGGGGACCTGCCTGCGGACGCCCGGGCCGCGATCGACGACCACGTCCGGCTGCTGCTGGCCTGGAACGACTCGATCAATCTGAGCGGGATCCGCGCGCCGAGGATGATCGCCAGCGAACACGTCCTGGACAGCCTGACGGCCCTCCCGCTGCTTCGACGCGCGGGGATCGACGAATTCGTGGATCTGGGGAGTGGCGGCGGTTATCCCGGCCTCCCTCTTGCCGCCGCGCTGCCGGCCCGGCGGGCGCTGCTCGTCGAGTCGGTCGGTAAGAAAGCGCGCTTCCTGGAAGCGGCCGTGGCCGCTCTCGGTCTCGAGGGTCGGGTGGCAGTGGCCGCCGTCAGGGCCGAAACCCTCGACTCGGATTCTCGCCACCGGGAGAAGTGGCAGGCCGTCGTTGCGCGGGCTGTGGCGGACCTGACGGAGCTTGCGGAGCTCGGCCTGCCTCTTCTGTGTATGGGCGGCTTGCTCGTGGCCTGGAAGCGGCGCCCGTTGGACGAGGAACTGCTGCGGGCCGAAAGAGCCGTTCGCCAGCTCGGCGGCCGTCTGGTCGCCTGCGAAGCCGTGACCGTGCCGGGTCTCGAAGACCACGTTCTGGCGGTCGTCGAGAAGGTCGCGGCAACACCACCGGAATTCCCGCGCGACCCGGCCGCCCGCCGGCGCCGGCCGCTGTAAGGCAACCTCATGCGGATCGTCGTCCTCTCGGACATCCACTCCAACCTGAACGCCCTGGAGGCCGTCCTGTCCGCGGTCGGCGCAGCCGATGCAGTCTGGCATCTCGGCGACACCGTCGGCTACGGTCCGCAGCCCCAGGCCGTGGTCGATCGGCTGCGCGCCGTCGGCGCGCTTGGGGTCAGGGGCAATCACGACGACGCCGGGGGCGGCGGCTGCATCGAGTTCTTCAACCCGGACGGGTACCGCGCCATGGAATGGACGCGCACCCAAATCGATGAACCGACTCGGCTTTACCTGGCCGGCCTTCCGGAACGGCGGACCCCCGAGGGATCGGGCTTCACACTTGCGCACGGCAGCCCGAGCGACCCGATCTGGGAGTACATGGACTCGCCGGAGGTCGCACAGGCGAACCTTGCCGCTTTCGCGACGCCCTACTGCCTCGTCGGTCACACCCACGTGCCGCTGGTCTTCCGCGAGTCACGAGGGCGGATGAAGGCGATGCACGTAGACCAGGGCCGCCTCGGGCTCGACGGCCGGCGCATGATCCTGAACCCGGGCAGCGTTGGCCAGCCCCGGGACGGCGACCCGAGATCGAGCTACATGGTGATAGACACGAACGCCGCCGAGGCAACCTGGCACCGCGTGGAGTACGACATCGGCGCAACACAGGCGGCGATCGTTGCCGCAGGCCTCCCGCCGCATCTGGCTCGCCGGCTGAGCTTCGGCCGGTGAGCGCCGTTACACAACGGCAACCCGCGGAACGCCTCCAATACGACGCCTGCGGGAACCGGAGGCCTGGGCGTCGTGCTAGCCTTGCGCCGGTTCGACGTTGAGGCCATGGCGCCCGTCGAGTCGGGCGTTTCCCGGGTAGCGGGGCCACCCGGCGGATAGCCGGCTCCAGGCCTGGTTCGAGCGCCGGTCCACTGCCGGACTCGATCGGATCCCGTGGGCCCGTGGCGCATACAGCCTGCTAAGAGGAATCGCCGGTCGATGACCGCTCCCAACTCACCGCTCCGGGGCCGCAAGCTCGGCGACCGGCGCGTGGTAGTCGATCGACCCCATTCCGCCTATTTCCGCTACGCCGGACCCGGCGTGATGGTCGCCAAGGCCGCCGCAAGCGCCCCCACCACTGCGTTCGGTCGTCGCCTGGCACGGGTTCGATCGTTCGTCTTCGGCAAGCCGCTGACAAGCGCGGCCGAGATCGGCGAGCGGCTCTCGAAGAAGCTGGCCCTGCCGATCTTCAGCTCGGACGCAATCTCGTCCTCCGCATACGCTACAGACGAGATCCTGCGCGTATTGATCCTGGCAGGCGTTGCCTGGCTGACCTGGTCGATCTGGGTCGCCGCAGCAATCGCATTGATGCTCACGATCGTCGCCTTGAGCTATCGCCAGGTCTGCCATGGTTATCCCGCGGGCGGTGGCGCCTACGTCGTGGCGCGCGAGAACCTCGGTCCCAATTTCGGCCTCATCGCGGCCGCCGCTCTGATGGTCGACTACGTCATGACCGTCGCGGTCTCGAGCGCGGCGGCGCTGGCCAACCTGTCGGCGTATTTCGAGGTTATCAAGCCGTACAGCGTGCTCCTGGGAGCGGTGATCATCATCCTGGTCACGGCGGCGAATCTTCGCGGAGTTCGCGAGTCGGGCAACATCTTTGCCATTCCCACGTACATGTTCGTCGGCATGGCCCTGCTCGTGATCGGCATGGGCATCATGAACGTAGCCACGGATTCCGCCCACATCGTGCCGCCGTCCAAGTTCGCCGAGAAGGCGGGCACCGAGGCATTCACGATCTTCCTGCTGCTCAAGGCGTTCGCGGGAGGATCCGTAGCCCTTACGGGCGTGGAGGCGATCGCGAACGGCGTCCCGGCGTTCAAGCCGCCCGAGGCGAAGAACGCCGCCAATACGCTGATCATCATGGCTCTACTGCTGGGCGTGATCTTCATCGGCCTGACCTTCGTCGGCATGCACTACGGCGTCATGGCCGAGACCGCCGCCGGCCGACCCGTTCTGGCTCAGATCGGTTCCGCCGTATTCGGCGACGGCATCCTCTTTGCCCTGTTGCAAGTCAGTGCCGCACTCATCCTCTTCCTCGCCTGCAACACCAGCTTCAACGCCTTCCCGCGGCTCGCGGCCATCCTCGCCAAGGACGATTCGATGCCACGCCAGTTCGCCTTCCGGGGCGATCGGCTGGCCTTCTCGTGGGGCATCGTCGTTCTGGCCGGGGCCGCGATCGGCATGCTCTGGGCATTCAACGCTTCGGTCGACGCGCTCATCCCGCTCTACTCGGTCGGCGTGTTCATCTGCTTCACTCTGTCGCAGGCCGGCATGGTTCTGCATTGGCGTAAGGAACGCAGCTCCGGCTGGGCGTGGCGCAGCGTTCTCAACGGGTTCGGCGCCATCCTGACCGGCGTCGTCTTCCTGGTCGTGGCCTACGAGAAGTTCTTCAACGGCGCGTGGATGGTCCTCATTTTCATACCGACCCTGATCGCGATGATGATGTTCATCCGACACCAGTACGCATCGTCGGCTCGTCAGCTCACGATGCGTCCCGGCGCGGCGATCCCTCAGCCCCACCGCCACAATCGCGTGGTAATCCCGGTGTCGGGCGTGAACCGAGCGGTCGTACAGGCCCTCAACGTGGCCCGTTCCATCACGACGGACATCCGGGCGGTCTACGTCTCCGACGATGCCAGCCACAGCGACGCCGTTCGTGAGCTGTGGGCGCAGGCCGTGCCGGACGTGCCGCTTGTGCTCGTCGAGTCGCCCTACCGCGCCCTGATCGCCCCGGTCGTGGCCTACCTCGACGTTCTGGACCGATCCTGGCCGAACGAGAAGGAAGAGCCGATCACCTTCGTCCTGATCCCCGAATACGTGGCCCGACACTGGTGGGAGCGGATGCTCTACAACCAGGCTGCCAAGCAGCTGCGGGCGGCGCTGCTGGGCAGGGCGCACACCGTGGTCATCAATGTCCCCTACCGCCGTGACGAGCCGCGGCTCCAGGCAGCGGCGGAAGAGCAACCTGCGGGGACGCTCGTGCCTGAGGACAACGGCCATCCCCGCTGAGGCGGCGGGCGCAAGTGGATCGCACTTCGGCCGCCTGGCTGACCTTCGGCCCCTGCACGCACCGCGCCCGGTGGTATCGTTCCCGGGCGGACGCTGCCCAGGCCGCAGCCACTTAGGTCGAGATTTGGAGGTCAGGTGCCCGAGGCTAATACGCCCGTGTTCCGGCGCGCAGTCATCGCCTTGAGCGGCAGCTCCGTCGACGCCGAGATCGTCCGTCTGGCTCTCGAACTGACCCGTCACACCCATGCCGAGCTGATCGCCGTACACGTGGTCGAGCTCGATTGGACGGAGCCGCTCGACGCCGATGTGGCCGAGCGATCGGAAGAGGCACAGCGCGTCCTCGACGCGGCGGAGGGGATCGTCGAGGCGATGCACGGCAAGATGGAAGCGGTGCTGGTCCAGGCTCGGGACGTGGGCGCCGCGATCGTCGACGAGGCAGCCTCCCGCGAGGCCGACCTGCTGATACTCGGCCTGCCCTACCGCACCCGCTTCGGCGGAGATTTCGCCATCGGGCGGGCCGTTCCGTATGCACTGAAGAACGCCCCCTGCATGGTGTGGGTGGTGCGAGAGCCGATGGGCGAGGAGTCTCGATGAAGGTCGTGATCGTGGGCTGCGGTCGAGTCGGTTCTACGCTGGCCGAGAACCTCGACGCGACCGGCCATGAGGTGATCATCTTCGACGTCCGCACGGCGGCCTTCGACCGCCTGCCGGAGACGTTCAAGGGCGCCGCCATTCGGGGCGACGGAACCGATGCCGAGGTCCTCCGCCGGGGCGGGGCTGAGGGAGCGGACTTCTTTCTGTCGTTGACGGAGGGCGACAACCGAAACGTCATGGCCGCGCAGGTGGCCACCGAGTCGTTCGGCATTCCGCAGGTGATAGCCAAGATCAACGACCCGGTCCGGGCCGCGGCGTACGCGGAGCTGGGAGTCGCGACTCTCTGCCGGACGAACCTCATGGTCGACACAGTGGCGCACTACATGAACCTGCCGATGAACACCGGTCCGGGCATCGACACTCCCGAAACACCCGGCCACGAGCATCCGCACCCGACTTCCCGCGGTTTGCCGGTTGCATCGGAAGCTGTGGGGCCGCTCGGCATCCCCGGCCGGCTGCCACCCAGGACGCGGCCCGCGGCCGAACAATCGACAGATCATCATCATGCCGAAGGCGAGGCCGGACCCGACGCCGGAGCCGAAGGCGGAGCCGAAACCCCGGCGGTCAAGACGCAGCGTCCTGGCTTCCGCCGGTGGCGCGGCTGAGCGCGGGTAGGAGGCACACGTGTTCGTCATCGTCGTAGGCGGCGGTAAGGTCGGGTACTTCCTCGCCCGAGAGCTCATCCAATCCGGTCACGAGGTCGCCCTCATGGAGCGCGACCGCGCCCGGGCCGCGCAGGTCACCGAGGAGATCGGGTCGATCGTCATCGCGCACGACGGCTGCGAGGGCAAGTACCTCGGCGAAGCCGGCGCCAATCGAGCCGACATCGTGGCGGCGGTCACGGGCGACGACGAGGACAACCTCGTCATCTGCCAGATGGCCAAACATCATTTCGACGTCCCGCGGACGATCGCCCGGGTCAACAACCCGAAGAACGAGGGCCTCTTCAAGCACCTCGGCGTCGACGAGATCGTCTCCCCGACGCGCATGATCCTGGGCTCGATCGAGGCGGATATCCCCGTCCACGAGCTGCTCCACCTGGCCGTTCTCGGCGGTGGCGAGCTCGAGCTCGTCGAGGCTCAGCT
>JADGQJ010000022.1 GCA_017881885.1 Chloroflexota bacterium | reverse complement strand
TCGCTTGTCCGCCTGACCGAACCGCCGAACCCGGCCCGTCAGCCGTTGCCGTTCGCTCCAAGCCCGTGGGGCTCGTTGCCGGCCGTTCAGCCGGCTGGGTATTACCCACCCGGGACCGACTCGTCCGAATACATCGAGCGCGGCGAGATTCCGCCGGGTTTCGTCCCACCTTCATACAAGCCGGCGGTGTACCCGAGTCCAGGACTCGTAACCACGGCCTACACGTGGCCGAGCTATCCGGGCTCCGGTTCGGGCCAATCTGTCGCCCCCGTCGAGGGCGACCGGCCCGGACCGGGTCATCTCGTCGTGCTCGAGGCCGGCGCTTCGAGGGTGCTGACTGTGGAGTCAGGCAAGCGGCTCCTCGTCGGCCGCGATCCCGAAGCGGAGATCCGCGTCTCCGATCGGCGTGTCAGCGAGCGCCACGCCACGATCGAGCGACGTGGCGACGAATGGGCTGTTCAGGACGTCGACGCCATGAACCCGACCCGGCTGATCGATGGCTGGGGCACCAAGCGCCAGGTTCGTGGCGAAACGACGATCTCGTCCGGGCAGCTGATCGTCGGCGACGTCCTGATCACGCTCTACGCGAACCAGACTTAGGCCTGGTTCGGCCCCGACCGGTGCGACGCGCCGGTGTCGGGGGCGGGACGCGTGGCGGTGCAAGGCGTCGGCAGGCTACTATCCACCGGACGCACAGGGGCGGTTGGCTAGTTCGGCTTAGCCGCCTTCGCAACTGCGCGCAGCGTCTCCAGGGCCGTTAGCTCAGTGGTAGAGCCGCCGACTTTTAATCGGCTGGTCGTGGGTCCGAATCCCACACGGCCCTCCAACATCCGGCCGGCCGGCCGGCCGGCCGAGGCCTTCGTTGCCTCTGCGCGCCTACGCGCCCCAACCCGCCTGCTGGCCGCCGACTCGTTCGGCGGCGACGCGCTCCGAGTATCCGGACCGAGCAAATGCGGCCATGGGGTCCGGATCGAGTTTCATCTCGCTCCGCACTTCTTGGAGCAGGGGCCGGACGTCGGTGTTGTACGCGTCCATCAAGACCCCGTTCGAACCGAGAACGTCTCCGGCAAGCTGCGCCGCTTCGAGCGCCTTCTGGTCGACGATCAGCGCCTTTGCGGTCGCTTCCTGGACGTTCATGACGCTCCGGATCTGGCCCGGGATCTTCGGCTCGAGGTTGTGGCACTGATCGAGCATGAAAGCGACGCCGGACTCCGGCCGCAGCGCGCCCGCCTTCACGCACTCGTGCATGATCCGGAAGAGCTGGAAAGGATCGGCCGCGCCGACCATGAGATCGTCGTCCGCATAAAACCGCGAGTTGAAGTCGAAACCGCCGAGCTTGTCGGCCCGGAGCAGCGAGGCGACGATGAACTCGATGTTCGTGCCGGGCGCGTGGTGGCCGGTGTCGACCACGACCTTCGCCTTGGGGCCGAGGGCGACGCAATGGGCGAACGATGTGCCCCAGTCCGGGACGTCGGTGTGGTAGAAGGCGGGCTCGAAGAGCTTGTACTCGAGAACCATGCGCTGGTTCGATCCGAGTCTCTGGTAGACCTTCTGGAGAGCCTCGGCGAGACGGTCCTGGCGGGCGCGAATGTCGTCCTGGCCGGGGTAGTTCGTGCCGTCGGCGAACCAGAGCTTGAGGTCGCGCGATCCGGTCTCGTCCATGATGTCGACGCATTCGAGGAGATGGTCGACCGCCTTGCGGCGGATACGCGCGTCCGGGTGGCAGACGCTGCCGAGCATGTACTCGTCATCCTGGAAGGTGTTCGAGTTGATCGCGCCGAGGGCTACGCCCTGCTCTGCGGCATGCTTTGCCAGGTCCGCGAAATCGTCGACCCGATCCCAGGGAATGTGGAGTGAGACGGTGGGTGCGACGCCCGTGAAGCGATTGACCTGGGCGGCATCGTCGATCTTCTCGTAAGCGGTCCGCGGCACGCCCTTGGCCGGGAAGACCTTGAAGCGGGTCCCCGAGTTGCCGAAAGCCCACGACGGGAGCTCGATCCGCTGGCTTCGAAGTACGGCCTTTGCGGAGCGACTGCCTGCAATTGTCGAAGTCACGGTCGCCTCCATCTTGTCTACCTGGCGGACGCGCAAAAGGGTCGCCGGGGCCCCGGCGACGGTGTCCGTCCGGGCCTGCCGCGGTGGTACCGGCCAGCTTGCCACAGGTTCCGATTAGTTTCAATCTCCTTGTTGACAGTTCGATTGCTTCTCGTCTACTGTTTCAAGATCCGAAAGCACTGGACGGTGATTGTCCGCGAGCGCGGCATCGCTGAAGGAGTCGGGACCGATGGAGACGGACGGCCGCCGTGAGGTGTTCGCGCGTGAGCGTCAGCAGCACATCGCCCGGAGTGTCGAGGAACACGGCCGGGTGCGAGTCACGGATCTCGCCCAGAGGTTCGATGTCTCGGAGGTAACGATTCGCAAGGATCTCCGCGTGCTGGAGACCGAGGGCCGGGTCGTCCGCGCTCACGGTGGCGCGCTGGCCCTCAGCCGAAGCCAGCCGGAGCGCGCGTTCGAGGTCCGGGAGCGGCTCGAGCGGATCGAGAAAGAGCGGATCGGGGCCGCTGCGGCAGCACTCGTGGTCGATGGCGAGAGCATCGCCCTGGACGCGAGCACGACCGCTCTCGCGATGGCCCGGCATTTGAAGGCACGGGGTAGATGGGTGCACCTGACCGTGATCACCAACGGACTCCGAACAGCCTCGGAACTTGCCGGCTACCGCGGCATCACCGTCGCCATGCCCGGCGGCTTCGTCCGATCCGAGGCGATGTCCGTGGTCGGTCCGCTGGGTAGTGGGCTGCTCGAGCAAGTGAACATCCAAAAGGCGTTCATGGGGGCCGCCGGTTTCACGATGGATACCGGATTGAGCGACGCCACGGACGACGAGGCGCAGATCAAGCGCCTGATCGTTGCCGCGGCCAGCGAGGTCGTGGCGCTCGTCGATCACACGAAATGGGGACGGTCGGCGTTCGCGACCTTCTGCCCCACGGACAGGCTGACTGCAGTTGTCACCGATGAGGGGGCTCCCGCCGGAATGGTCAACGAACTGCTGCAGCGGGGGGTGCTCGTCCATAAGGCTCCCGGGCGCGACACCACGCCCGCACCGGGCCCCCGGCGATCCTCCGAGCCGACCGCGGGGGATGGGCTGTCATGACCGAGGGCGTACCTGTCGCAGCGGGCGAACGCCCCGAAGCCGCGAGCGCTCCTCCTCCGGTCGCACTGGCGGGTGTGTCCAAGCGCTTCGCGGCCACCCAGGCGCTCGCGGACGTTTCTCTCGACCTGCTGCCCGGCGAGATCCACGGGCTCGTTGGAGAGAACGGTGCCGGCAAGAGCACCATAGTCAAGCTACTGGCCGGGATCTACCAGCCGGATTCGGGCAGCGTGGTGCTCGACGGCAAGCCGGTACTGCTCCACGGACCTGCGCACGCGCGTTCGCTCGGCATCGCCGTCGTGCATCAGGAGCCGCGGCTCTTTCCCGACCTGACCGTTGCCGAGAACGTCTTCATAGGCCACTCCCCATCGGGCCGCTTCGGCGCGCTCGACTGGCGTGAGATGCGACGGGCGGCGGACGAGATATTCGCCAGCCTGAGCGTCCACCTTGATTCGTCGGCCGTGGTCCGCGGCCTCTCGATGGCCGACCAGCAGCTGATCGAAATCGCCAAGGCGCTCTCGGTCGAGGCGCGGGTCCTGGTTCTCGATGAGCCCACGGCCTCGCTGTCCGCCCACGAGGTGGAGCGGCTCTTCGACATCGTCCGCCAGACTCGCGACCGCGGCGTGGCCGTCCTGTTCGTCAGCCATCGCCTCGAAGAAGTGTTCGAGCTGTGCGATCGCGCAACCGTCCTTCGTGACGGGCGCCACATCGTCACCGCCCCAACGGCCCAGCTGACGGCCGCCGACCTCGTCCGCCACATGGTCGGCCGCTCCGTGTCGCTGTTTCCGAGGACCGCGGCGAAGATCGGCGACGTGCTCCTCGACGTTCGCAACCTGACTCGACTCGGCGCCTTCCGCGACATCTCGTTCTCCGTTCGGGCGGGCGAGATCGTCGGCCTCGCCGGGCTGGTCGGCGCGGGTCGCACCGAGGTCGCGCGCGTCCTGTTCGGGCTGGATCGCGCCGACGCGGGCCAGGTGCTGCTCGACGGCAAGCGGGTCAGTTTCAAGAGCCCTTCCGCAGCGTTGGGAGCCGGAATCGCATATGTGCCGGAGGATCGCCATCTGGACGGCCTCGTCTCCGGCTTCTCGATCGCGGAGAACGTGACCCTGCCGATCCTGCCGCGACTCTTCCCGCGCCTCTTCACGCGAAGAAGTCGCGAACGCAGTCTGGCCGCCGGTTACTCCGAGCGCCTGCGGATCCGCTCGACCGGCGTCGACGAACTGGTCGAAGCCCTTTCCGGGGGGAACCAGCAGAAAGTGGTCATTGCCAAGTGGCTGGCTACCAACCCTCGCGTGCTGATCCTCGACGAGCCGACTCGCGGCGTCGACATCGGCGCGAAGGTGGAGGTCCATCGCATCATCTCCGACCTCGCGGCTGCCGGGCTCGGAATCATCCTTATCTCGAGCGAGCTGCCCGAAGTATTGGCCATGAGCGACCGGATCATCGTGCTCCACGAGGGCGTGATGTCGGCCGAGATCCCGCGAGCTGAGGCGTCCGAGGAGCGGGTGATGTTTGCGGCGACCGGGCAGTTTGCGGAGGGTCCGTCTAGTGGCGAGTAACGTCGCGGGGCGCAGAAGTGCGCGCAGCCGCGCCGGCGCACTGATTGGCGGGTTCGCTCGATCCCGCGAGCTGACGCTCCTGGCCGTGCTCCTTGTTCTGGCTGCGCTCGTCGCAATCGAGGCGCCCAACTTCCTCTCGTCCAACAACGTGGTCTCGGTCACGTCGCTGGCGGCGATCATCGCCATCGCGGCGGTCGGCGAGGCCCTGGTCATCCTCACCAAGAACATCGACCTGTCCGTCGAATCGACGATGGGTCTGGTCGCGTTCGTCGTCGCCGTGCTCCTGAAGCAGCAGAACGTCCCGATGCCGGTGGCCTGGGCGCTCGGGATCGGGTTGGGCATGGCCCTCGGCATGGTCAACGGCATCATCATCACCGTGTTTCGCGTGCCCTCGATCGTCGCCACGCTTGGAACGCTCAGCATCTTCCGCGGCCTGACGTACCTGGTGGCGAACGGCCACGAGATCAACGCGAACGATCTCCCCGCCGGGTACACGAATGCCGCGAGTCAGACCTTCTTCGACATCCCCCTGTTCGTCATCCTGGCCGTCGCGGTGGTCGCCGTGGCAGGGCTCGCCCTGCGCTACACCGTCTTCGGTCGCCAGCTCTATGCGGTCGGCAGCAACGCCGAGGCGGCGGCGACCATCGGTATCCGCTCGCGAACGACCGTGTTCCTGGCCTTTGCGCTGGGAGGGATGCTCGCAGGCGTCGCCGGCGTGTTGTGGGGGATCCAATTCGGGCAGCTCTACGCATCCTCTGCGAGCGGCCAGTCGCTCGCGATCATCGCCGCGGTGGTCGTCGGCGGGGTCTCAATCGCAGGTGGCTCGGGGACGGTCATGGGTGCGGCAATCGGAGCCCTCTTTCTCGGCTTGATAGCCAATGCGCTCAACGTGCTGCTGCTCCCACAAGAGTGGCTTCAGATGATCTACGGGGCGGTGATCCTGTTCGCGGTGTCCACCGACGCGATCATTCAGCGGCGGACGCAGCTGGCCAAAGCGCGAAGTCGAATCCGATGACGAACGAACAGCCGGCTGCCGCTCGACCGCAAGACACCACTCCCGTGTCCGCCGAAGCGTCGGTTGTGACCGCTGGTCGCTCCGGCAATCCCATCAGCTGGGTCCGCCGGCTCCTGTCCGCGGCGGCGCGTTGGGAAACGCTCCTCCTGGCCATCCTGGCAGTGGTGGTCTATGAGGGCATGCAGATCTCGCCGTATTTCCTCCAGCTCGACTTCTGGAATTCGCCCAACTTCGGCGCCTCGGTCAGCGGCACGATGGAGGTCGCGATCATGGCCCTGGCCATGACCCCGATCATCATCACCGGCGACATCGATCTGTCGGTCGAATCGATGGTCGGGCTCTCGGGCGCAGTGCTCGGGGTCCTGTGGGTGGCTGGTCTCCCGCTCGTCGTGGTCATCCCGATCGTGCTCGGAGTCGGCGTCCTGGGCGGGCTCTTCAACGGCTTGATGGTCACCCGCCTGGGGTTGCCGGCACTCGTAGTGACTCTCGGCACACTGGCCCTCTACCGCGGTCTTGCAAACGCCGTCCTCGGCACGAGCTACGTCAGCAACTTCCCGTCCGAGCTCACCACCTTCGGCTTCGGATACGTGCCGGGCACGGCCGTGCCGTGGACGCTCCTCGCGTTCTTGATCCTTGCCGTGGTGTTCACCGCGGTCATGCACCTGACCTGGCTCGGACGCCAGGTCTTCGCCGTGGGCAAGAACAAGGACGCCGCCCGCTATTCCGGCGTTCGCGTCGCGTCCCTCCGAACGGCGCTGTTCGCCGTCTCGGGTCTCGTTGCCGCGTTTGCCGGGATCGTTCTCGCGTCGCGCTACAACAGCGTCCGGGCCGACAACGGCACCGGGCTGACATTGACGGTCGTCTTGATCGTCGTGCTCGGCGGCGTAGACATCAACGGCGGCAAGGGCACCATCCCGGGTGTCATCCTCGCCGTCTTCACCTTGGCCGCGCTCCAGAGCGCGTTGCGCCTGGCCGGAGTCTCGAGCGAGTACCAGAACGTGGCCATCGGGCTGCTTCTGATCTTCTCGGTCATCACTCCGCAAATTGCTCGCCAATTCCGGGTGTTGGTAGATCGCGTTCGCTCAGGTCGACACCGGCCGGTTCGCGACCCAGTACCTGGCGAGGTCGTTCGGTAGCGTGAAAAAGGAGGCTTCGTTCGAAGTTCCAGAACTATCGAAGGAGGAGGAATTCGAGTTAGAACGATGACAAGCTCGATGTTCAACAAGGTTTTATGGAGGAATGGTTCAATGTTCCATCGCTCACCCAGAATTGCCGCCGGACTGGCACTCACCTTGATCCTGGCGGGCTGCAGCTCTACAGCCACAACTGCCCCCACGACGGCCCCCACGACGGCCCCCGTGACCGCCGCCCCCGTCGTGACCCCAGCTGCCGCGACCCCGGTCGCCATCGGCAGCGTCGTCATGATCCCGAAGCAGGTCAACAACCCGTACTTCGACGTCGCCTTCAAGGGCGCGCAGAGCGCGGCTACCGCCCTCGGCGGCACCCTGACCCAGGTCGGCCCAAGCGCCGCCGACGCGACGCAGCAGATCCCGTTCATCCAGACCGCGACCACGCAGAAGGCGTCCGCGATCATCGTCTCCGCCGATGACGCGACCGCCATCGCCCCGGCCCTGCAGGCGGCCATGGCTGCCGGCATCAAGGTCGTCGGCTACGACTCCAGCCCCGCCAAGGGCGCCTACAACGTCTTCGTGAACCAGGCCGACACGGCCGGTATCGGCAAGGGCCTCGTCGACATGGCGTGCACCGAAGCCCCGAGCTGCACCGGCGAGATCGCCGTCCTCTCGGCCGCCCAGACCGCCACGAACCAGAACGCCTGGATCGATGCGATGAAGACGACCCTGTCCGGCGACGCGAAGTACGCGAACCTCAAGCTCGTCGCCACCGTTTACGGCGACGACGACCCGACCAAGAGCACGACGCAGGCTCAGGCTCTGCTCTCGGCTCACCCGAACCTCAAGGTCATCGTCGCCCCGACGACCGTCGGCATCGTCGCCGCGGCGCAGGTTGTCAAGGCCCAGGGCAAGACCGGCAAGGTGTTTGTCACCGGCCTCGGCACCCCCAAGGGCATGGTTGACTTCGTCAAGGGCGGAGAGTCCCCTGTCTTCGCCCTCTGGAACGTCACCGACCTCGGCTACCTCGCCTACGCGGTGGCCGTGGACCTCATCAACGGAACCATCAAGGGCACCGCGGGCGAGAAGTTCACCGTGAAGTTCGCCTCCGGCAGCGTTGACTACACGATCGGCGCCGACGGCGTCGTCGTTCTTGGTCCTCCGTTCGTGTTCAACAAGGACAACATCGATCAGTTCGTTGCGTCCTTCGGCTTCTAGTCGCTTGTAGTCCCATTCCCGTCGACCCCGGCCCGGGATCGCCCGGCGCCGGGGTCGACGTTTTGGAGCCCCAAATGGAACGTGTCGCGTTTGCCATGAAGCTCCGCCCCGGAGCGGAGGCCGAGTACCGGCGGCGCCACGCCGCGGTATGGCCCGAGATGCTCGAGGCTCTCCGGGCGGCAGGAGCCAGGAACTACTCCATATATCTGCACGACGACGATCTCCTCGGCGTCCTCGAGGTCGACGACTTCGAGCGCTTCCGGAAGATGATGGACGAAGCTCCCATCAACGCCCCCTGGCAGGCCGAGATGGCGGCGCTCATCGATCCGTGCATCGACCCTGCGACCGGCTTCCATCGCCGCCTGGACGAGGTCTTCCATCTAGACTGAATGCAGGTGCATGTCAGCAGGAGGTCATCGTCGGCCATGGCGCTCAGGGAACCGTTTCCAGATTTCGAAGAGATCCTCTCGTCTATCGGCGCCGGCGGCGGCCGCGTGGCCGGCATGGACGCCAGCGAGGGTGCTGCCGGCAACATCTCCGTCTACGTCGGCTGGCCGATGGAAGTTCGCCGCCGCTTCCCGATCGTCGAGGAGATCCGGCTGCCGCAGCCCGCACCGCACCTGGCGGACAACCTCGTAATCGTCACCGGTTCAGGCAGGCGCCTCCGCGAGATCCAGATCGACCCGGTCGCCAATCTCGGGGTTGTGAGGATCTCCCACGACGGGATCGGAGGCACGCTCCACACGGCGCCGGGCCGGCTGTTCGAGCGGGTCACTTCGGAGTGGAACTCCCACCTCGCCGTGCACGACGACGTCGTGGAGCGGACGGGCACGAACTTCCACGCCATCGTCCATGCCCAGCCGCCGCGACTGACCTATCTCAGCCACGTGCCCGCGTACGCGAGCGAGGATTACCTCAACCAGCGCCTGCTGCGATGGGAGCCGGAGACGATCATCAACCTCCCCGCCGGGATCGGCTTCCTGCCGTTCATGCTGCCCGGCTCGGCCCCGCTCATGGCGGCGAACGTCAAGAGCCTGCGCGAGCACCGCATCGTCGTCTGGGCGAAGCACGGCGTCATGGCGCGCTCGAGCATCTCGGTCAAGCGAGCCGTCGACAGGATCGAGTATGCGGAGACGGGCGCTAACTACGAATACATGGACCTCATGAACGGCGGACGCGCGGAAGGCCTGACTCTAGAGGAGCTGCGGACCGTGGTGGCCGCGTTCGACGTGCAGACCACGCTGCCGTGGCTTGCGACCTCGAGCTCGCCGGCTCCGAAGACGAAGTGACCCTCGCCTGCAGGCGTGCGATTTCCTAGGCGCCCAGGGCCTTCAGCGCGGCGAGCAGTTGCGCGTCCCCAGACGCCTGGAGCTGCGCGGCGGTCATGGTGCCGAGATCTATTGGGTCGATCGCCTGGCCGGCTGTCGGCAGGGCGACGGTCTGGTCCGGGGTTATGCCCTTGCCGAAGATCCGGTGGCCCGCGGGAGTCAGCCAATCGGCGACGCCCAGCAGGAGGACCGAACCGTCGGAAAGCTGGTAAGGCTGGAGCACGGTGCCGGTTCCGATCGTCGTGACACCGATCACCTTGGCGCGGAGAGAGTCTTGCATGGCGCCGGCAACGATCTCCGCGGCGCTAGCGGTGCCGTGGTCGACCAGCACTACCATCGGCAGCGCCGTACTGGAGCGTGACTTGTCCACGGACACTTGGGTCCGCGTCCCCGAGGCGTCTTCTTCGAGGTAGATCACGCCGGTGGAGAGGAACTCACTGGCTACCGTTTGGGCCTCCGATGCGAGCCCGCCCGGGTTTCCTCTGAGGTCGAGCACGATCGACGTGGCATTCGCCTTCTCGGCGGCGGCGATCGCCTGATGGACCTGGTCGGCTGCTCCGCTGGAAAATTCGAAGAGGGCGATGTCGGCGATGTGGGTGCCGGGGATGATGTTCCAGTCGACGAGCGGAGTGATCACGTTGGCGCGCGTCATGGAGATGTCGACCGGCGTCGTGGCTCCGGCGTGGATCACAGAAATCGTGACCTTGGTGCCGATCTCGCCCCGGATCTTCGCGGCCAGCTGATCGAAGGTCAGGCCCGCGGTTGAGACCCCGCCGACGGCCGTGATCTGGTCCCCTGCCTTGACGCCCGCACTCTCTGCCGGCGAGCCGGCGATGACGCGCACGATCGTGAGGGCCCCGTTCGTGTCGGTCACCAGGATGCCGATGCCGGCGACTTTGCCGCTCAGCTGGCTGGTCATCTGCTGATACTCCTGGGGCGTCAGGAACCGGGTGTGATTGGTGTCGCCCAGGCTGTCGACCAGGCCGCTGATCGAGCCGTAGAGGAGCTGCTGGTCCGTTAGCGAGTTGCGTCCGACGTAGTGATCGCGAATGTCCTGGAGCGCCTGCTCGTATACGACGAAGTCCTTGAGCGGCTGCGAGGCCGCCTCCTGGTGCGAGGGCACAGCCAGGTGGTCGACGACCATGCCGCCGGCGAAGGCGAGCATGATCGCGGCCAGAACCGTGAGGATCATGGGCAGCCGGTTGGCCCGGCGGTGTTGCGGCGCGGTCGGGCTTACGAGCCGGCCGTCGCTGTCGAAGACCGACGGCGGCGGAGACCAGTCGGTCGAGGGCGGAGGCGTCTGCGGGGCGTTCGGCCAGGCCTGCGGGGCGGGCGGCCAGCCGGGTTGCGGCGCGGGCGGCCAGCCGGGTTGCGGCGCGGGCGGCCAGGTGGGCTGCGGCGCGGGCGGCCAGCTCTGCGGCGCCTGCGGCGCGGGCGGCCAGGTGGGCTGGGGAGCGGGTGGCCAGCCGGGCTGGCCGGAGGGCGAGGCGTTCGGTGCCGGTGGCCAGCCTTGAGCAGACGTCGGCCAGGCCGGCGGTGCGGGCGGCCAGGTGGGTTGGGGAACGGGCTGCCAGCCGGGTTGCGGCGCGGCCGGCGCCGGGGGTGGTCCCGCGAGCGTCTCGGCCGTCGTTTCCGCCGTCGCCGGGGCTGGTCCCGCCGTCGTTTCGGCCGGCGTCTCGGCCGTCGTTTCGGCGGGCGGCCACCCGGCTTGCGGCGCGGTGAAGCCGGCCCCCTGGTTCTGATCGGAGGCCGTTGTTTCGTCGGGGGGCGTCCCCGATTGCTCCGACTGCCGCCCGTCGTCGATCGTCATCGCCGCATCTCCATCGTCATTGGTCAACACATCATGGCGCACATGGCAGATCCGATCCAAACGGAGCCTCGTCCGACCGCGGCGCGTATCTGCGGAGTACGATGGGCGACGTGCCTGAAACGGAAACCCGAAACGGCCAACCCGGTCTGGGCGGAGTCCAACGGCCCGCCAGATGGCGCGATAATCCGGATTCGGTCGAGCCGACCGTCCTGATCTTGGGTGGGTTCCTCACCGCGCCGCCGATGTATCGACCGTTCGTCGACAGGCTTCGAGCGCGCGGCGCAGCGGGCGTGGTCGTTGCCAACGTCTGGACGCCCGACTGGCTGCTCGCCTCCAGCCGCGGCCCGGGAGCGATTGCGACGCGGTCCGGCCGGGCGCTCATCGACGCGGGCATGATGGCCGGACATGTCTCCGACGGCGCCCCGGTGCTGGTCGTCGGCCACTCCGCCGGAGGGTTGATCGCGCGGATCCTCACCGCAGTCGAGCCACTGCCGGGGAGGAAATTCGGAGCGTCCGGACGGATCGGGGCGATCGTGACCCTCGGAACGCCGCACGTCATGCCGGCGGCCGAGGGGATCGGCAGGCGGATGAACACAGTCCTGTCGGGAGCCGCCGAGGAGGCAGTACCGGGCGCCTTCCACTCCCCGATGATCGGGTACGTGTCGGTGGCGTCGCGTGCGGTCTGCGGGGATCCTGCCGGCACCGGCCGCGAACGTGTGGCGTACCTGCTCTACCGCTCCGTTATCGGCCGCGCGGCGGTCTCCGGGACCGAAGGCGACGGTCTGGTCCCGGTCGTCTCGGCGGCGCTCGCAGGCTCGCGTCGGATCGTCCTCACCGATGCCATCCACGGCCCGGGCGCGGGCGCTCCCTGGTACGGCGCCGACGGCCCGATGGACGTCTGGTGGCCCGCAGCCCTCTCTGCCTGGCACGAAGCCCTGGCATACCGAGCCGCGCTCTGACCGTCGGCGCGACGCGACGAATCGACGCCGCCGGACGCGATGAGACGGGCGTCTCGTTTGACGCAACCCTGGTCCACCGCTACAGTTCCCGGCGCGGGGTGGAGCAGCGGCAGCTCGTCGGGCTCATAACCCGAAGGTCGGCGGTTCGAATCCGTCCCCCGCAACCAAAGCCGATAACTGGAACCCGGCCACGAGGCCGGGTTTCCTTTTGTCCGGCTGGATTTGTTGTGTGATCGGCAAGGCGGGTTCCGTGCCGGTCGTGGCCGTCCTCGCAGACCGCACGACGGGATAGGTTGGGGACGAGCGACGAACAGTCTCACTGCTCCGGGTGAGCGCCGGAAGAGGCGCGTTCGCGGTGTTGGGTCTCCCTGTCAGCCCGGTCTGGCCGCGTCCTGCACGTTGCCTACGCCCTGCTGCGCGCTGCCTTGGATCTGCTTGGCCTTACCTTTGGCCTGCTGCGACCGGTCGCCGGTCAGCTTGCCGAGCCCTCTTCGACTCTGCCCGTGGCCTTGGTGATGGAGCCTTTGGTCCGTTCGCCGGTCATCTCGATACTCCTGTTAGCCGTGCCTGAGTACATAGTCGTCGATGGCGATGGACTCTTCTGAGTCTGGGTTCTGAATGGGCGTGTCGCGAGGCTGAGAACCCTCCCTGAGTGGCCGCGCACCTGCCGGGATCAGGCCGTCAGAAGCGCCGACCGGGTGGCGCCGGCGCTACGCTTATCCGGTAGCTGCGGCACGGCTCGATCGGTTCGGGCACAAAAGGAGTGGACGTGGGGACCATGTCAAGGTCCGAGAAGCGCGAAACGACTCGCTCTCGTGAACCGAGTGTGGACCCGGAACGCCCCGTCGACCCCAAGGCGGCCGAGATAAGGGCCGAGAAGAACGCGTTCAAACGCCTGGGCAAAGCGCTTGGTCCCGGTCTGATAACCGGGGCATCCGACGACGATCCGTCGGGCATCGGGACCTACGCCCAGGCCGGCGCGCAGTATGGCTTTGCCACGCTCTGGACGACCATCGCGATGCTGCCCATGCAGACGGCCGTCCAATATATGTGCGCCAAGATCGGCCTGGTGACCGGCAAGGGCCTGGCGGGCGTACTCCGCGAGCACTACCACCGGGCCCTCTATCCTGCTGTGATCGGCCTGGTCATCGCCAACACGCTAAACGCCGGGGCTGACATAGGTGCGATCGCGGCGGCCATCAACCTGCTCGTGCCGATCCCGGCCATCGTCTTCGTCGTGCCGGTCAGCCTGGGAATCATCGGGCTTCAGGTGTTCGGAGGCTATCGCCTTATCGACAAGGTCTTCAAGTGGTTGTCCCTGGCCCTCCTCGCGTACATCGGGGCGGCCCTCTTCGCACGGCCGGACCTGGTCAAGGTCCTGCTCGGATCGCTGGTGCCGACCATCTCTCTCGACCCGGCATATATCGGCATCCTCGTCGCCCTGCTCGGCACCACGATCTCGCCTTATCTCTTCTTCTGGCAGGCCAGCCAGGAAGTCGAGGAACAGATCAGCATCGGGCGGCGCACGCTGAGGCAGCGCCGGGGGGCCACTCGGTTCGAACTCAAGTACGCCCTTTGGGACACGATGGCGGGGATGGTCTTCTCCGAAATCGTGGCCTACTTCATCATCCTTACGACCGGAGCCACCTTGTTCGTGGCGGGCAAGCACGACGTTGTTTCGGCAACTGAAGCGGCTCAGGCGTTGCGTCCGCTCGCGGGCGACGCGTCCGCCTTCCTGCTTGCCATCGGGCTCATCGGCGCTGGCGTACTGGCCGTGCCTATCCTGACGGGCTCTGCGGCGTACGGCGTCTCCGAGGCTTTCGGCTGGCGATCCGGGCTCGATCACAAGATCACTCGGGCGCCGCAGTTCTACCTGGTCATCGTGGCTGCGACGCTCGTCGGGATGGCCCTCAATTTCCTCGGCGTCCCTCCGATAACGGCCCTCGTCCTGAGTGCGGTGCTCAACGGCATCATCGCGGTGCCACTTGTATTCCTGGTAATGATCGTGTGCAACGATCGTGCGGCCATGGGGGAGAGGACCAACGGACGTCTCTTGAATGTCGTCGGCTGGGTGACCACGATCGTGATGGGCCTGGCGGCCATGGGCCTGATCCTAACAACGATCTTCGGGTGACTCGTTGGGGAGAATGCGCGGTTGGCACATCTCGGACCATGCCTCGCCGACAGCAGAGGCTGGGCTCGGGCATGTTCTGTCCGCTCTCAAGAGGAGTCGGCCGAGCGACCTGAGGCTGCCAAGGGCCGGGCGCCCAGGTAACACGCCAGGTAACATGAGGAAAGAAACCAGCCGTCCCGGCCAGTCCCGGCGAGTCTCTCGGGAGCCTCGATTCACGGACGGGACGGGCCTCGGGAAGACCGTCCGGGACTAGCCGGGATGACAAGTGCCTGACTCATAACCCGAAGGTCGGCGGTTCGAATCCGTCCCCCGCAACCAACGCCGAACGTGAACCGACCCTCGGAGACGATCCGAGGGTCGTTCTGTATCCGGGCTGACCGCGTCGCGGGCGGCCCCGCATGTCTTCAGAGATTCGCCAGCACCATGCCGGCGGCGCGGATCGCGAGCGCTTTGGACCTTCCGCCGGATCGGCGGCGGGCAGATCAGCGGCGATTCTTGGCGTGACAGGCGACGCAGTCCTGGGCCCACGGCAGGGCTTCCAGACGCTCGGGCGCGATCGGCTGGCCGCATGACTGGCACAGCCCGAAACTGCCCGCGTCGATCCGTTGCAGTGCGGCTTCGATGAAACCGAGGTGCTGCGCCTCGCGTTCGCGCAGCTGCTGGCCGCGCTGGCTTTCGGAGACCTCGGTGGCGGCAGCGGTCTGAGCGCCATGCGACACGCGCGGGTGTTCTACTTCCTCGGACAGGACGAGCCGAATGCGTGTACGCTCGACCTCGAGCGTTCGGCGTGCGTCTGCGATGAGCTGCGGGTCCATGGAGGTCATCGTACGCTGCCGGTTGACGGCGCGTGGGCAATTCGCCACATCATCCGGCCCCGCCGTCCGGGGCGCTCGAAAGGAGCGGTGCGACCTCGAACCGCCTGCCGGGCGAAACTGGCCTGCGCGGCTAAACTCGATTGCACGGCCGGCCGTCCGGTCGGAACAGTCGAAGACGACCGATGGTGGTCGAAGGAGAACCGATGGCGTCCGCGAAAGACCCCGTGTGCGGCATGGAGGTCGACACCGACACCGACCTCAAGACCGAGCACGATGGCGAAACCTTCTATTTCTGCAGCCGAGGCTGCAAGCTCGATTTCGAAGAAGATCCCGACAAGTACCTCGATCCGGAGTACGAGCCGCACATGTGAGCGGCCAAGTCGGTCGCGCCGTCCGGGCCGGTCGTGGTACGCTCACGGAGACGTTGCGGAGCGCCCAGTTCGCCTCCTAAGCTGACGATCGAGAACCGAATCAAACCAGGAGAAACCAGATGGCCTATGTGATCGCCGAGCCCTGCGTCGATGTGATGGACCAGGCATGTGTGTCCGTTTGTCCCGTCGACTGCATCCATTTCGAGGAAGGCGTCGACCGCACCCTCTACATCGACCCGAACGAATGCATCGATTGCGGCGCCTGCGAGCCCGAGTGCCCGGTGAACGCGATCTTCGCCGAGGATTCGCTCCCGCCCCAGTGGGCCGGCTATACGCCGATCAACGCGCTCTGGTACACGGACAAGCCCGCTGCCCGAGCGATGCTCGACGCCGCCAAGCCCCGCTGACTCTCGAGTTCCTTGGAGCGCCCGGCCATCGGCCGGGCGCTTTGGATTCCGGGCGGGGGAGTGGCGGCGCCGGAGAGTGTGGTGCGCTGAGCGGCGGTGCACCGGACCGAATCGCGTAACGGTCCGATGATCGGCCGAAGATAGACTTGTCAGATGCGAATCGTCTCACTCCTGCCTTCGGCCACCGAGATCGTCTGCGCCCTGGGGCTGCGGGACGAGCTGGTCGGCATCAGCCATTGCTGCGACTTCCCGCCGGAGATCGAGGGAGTGGCGGTCGTAACGCGGCCGCGCTCCGGCGGCGACCGGAGCCATGGCCCTCACCCGTTTCTCGACAATGAGATAGGGCCGGCCGAATTGGATGTGGAGGCGCTCCGAATCGCCCGGCCGGACCTCGTCATCGTCCGTGACTCGGCGGGCGGCGCCGACATCGGTCGCCGCCAGGTCCGCGACGCGCTCGGGGAGTCGGAGGGCGATCCGGTCATCGTCTCGCTGGATCCCGTAAGCGTGGAGGGGATCTTCCACTCGATCACCACGATCGGGGCAATGGCCGAGGCCGAGGACGATGCCATGGAACTCCTCGAGGCTCTGCGTGAAGAGCTCGGCGACCTGGAGCAGCACGTCGTCGCTCGCCGGGATGAAGGGATCCGGGCTCCCCGAGTGGCAATGCTGCAGGCCCTGGAACCGCCATTTGCAAGCGGGCGCTGGGTTCCTGAGCTTGTCCGCCGAGCAGGCGGCTGGGACGTGCTCGGTCGCGAAGGTGAGGCCGCCTCGCCCGTGGACTGGGAGACGATCCGCGACGTGGACCCGGAGATGCTCCTGATCGCACCGCTTGGAATGCGTCTGCCGGCGGCGAAACGAGTCTTCGCTCGGACCCAGCTGCCGGAGTTCTGGCACGACATCGAAGCGGTCCGCCGGGGACGAGTCTTCATCGTGGAGCCGGTCTATTTCGAACGCCCCGGCCCCCGCGTCGTCGACGGTCTGGGGATGCTCGCCGAGATCTTCGACTCGGACGGTTTCGTCGAGACCTCGCCGCCGGGCAGCTGGACGCCTGTCACGGAGTAGGGTCGGAATCGGGGCCGGAATAGGGGACGGCGGAGCGCGCCGATCGTTGCCATGGGCGCAATTCGGATCCACGACACTTGTCCACGACCCGGAAGATCTTCAGGATCCATTCAGCGACGCGCCCCATATTCCCATCAGATCCTCCTCCTCCTCCAATACGGGCAAGACGAGAACATCAAGCCGGCCGCCGATCCTCCAGGCGACCGGCTCTCGTCTGTCTGGGACCTTTCGAGCCGCCGACAGCTGCCGAGCTGACACTACAGGGCGTCGAGCCGAGGTTCGACGAGCCGTCGCGCCGGCGTGCCGCCAGGAGTCGAGCTCACATCGGACGTCGGCCCCTACCGCGCCCTTGACGGCCTATTTCGCGCACAACCACCCCTCGCCGCCCCCCAACGACGCCTATACTCGGCCGCATGTCGCCTCTTTCGAACCGAACCGTCGCAACTATCGGCTCCGGCGTGATGGCCGAGTCGATCATTGCCGGCCTGCTCCGCGGCAAACTCGTCGGCCCGGGCCAGATCGTCGGCAGCGAGCCGCGGCCCGAGCGGCGCGAGGAACTGGCCGGCCAATACGGCGTTCGAATGGTCGCGTCGAATGCGGAGGCCGCGGCCGGCGCGGACGTCATCCTCCTCTCGGTCAAACCGCAGACTCTGACGAAAGTCGGCCACGAACTGGGCGGACACCTTAAGCCGAATCAGCTGGTGGTCTCGATCGTGGCCGGGGCGACGTGCAAGGTGCTCACGTCTCTGCTCGACCATCGCGAAGTCGTCCGCAGCATGCCGAACACGCCTGCCCAGATCGGCCGCGGCATGACCGTCTGGTACGCGACGCCGGAAGTCACCGAGGCGCAATGCGACCAGGCCCGAGTATTGCTGCGCGCTCTAGGCACGGACTTGCAGGTCGAGGACGAGAAGTACGTCGAGATGGCCACCGCGGTCAGCGGCACAGGGCCGGCGTACGTGTTCCTCGTCATGGAGGCGCTCATCGACGCCGCGGTTCACCTGGGCTTTCCGCGCCACGTCGCCCACGACCTCGTCATCGAAACGCTCGAAGGAAGCACGGCCTTCGCCAAGGCGACGGCTCAGCATCCCGCCGTGCTCAGAAACATGGTCACCTCGCCGGGCGGCACCAGCGCCGCAGCGATCCACGAGCTCGAGTCGGGCCGGCTGCGAACGGTGTTATCCGAGGCCGTCTGGGCCTCCTACCGGCGCACCCTCGAGCTGGGTGCGGACCTCGAGAAGGGCCTGGGGCTGAACGAAGGCGCAAGCGACGCAGCGGGCAACGGTCGGGCCGCCGAAGGGCCGGCCTCCAACGCGTCGACCCACCGGCGGCCCGGTCGCTAACGTGTCTGGACCTTCCGGCTCGACTGGATCGGCCGGCCCGAGGGGGCTGCTGTCGATCTTTCCGCACCCCGACGACGAGAGCTACGGCGCCGGCGGGCTGATGGCGCTCGCCGCGGCCGCAGGAAACCCCGTCTGGGTTGCGTGCCTCACCAACGGCGACCAGGGCGGGCGGCCCGGCGAGATGAACGTCGACCATTCGCTCGACCCGGAGATCCGGCTCGAAGAGTTGCGCTGCGCTTGTTCGGAGATGGGGATCCACGAACCGATCTTCCTCGGGTATCGCGACTCGGGCATGGAGGGCTGGGGCGCGCCGGAGGGTTCGCTGGCCCTGGCCGATCCGGAGGAGGTCGTTGAGCGGCTGGTCGAACTGATCCGGCGGCTGCGGCCGGCGGTCATCGTGACGTTCGATCCGGGCGGCATCTACGGCCATCCCGACCACGTCACCTGCTCGGCGCGCGCCACTGAAGCGTACCGCCGCGCTTCTGCCGAACCCGGCGGCCCGATCGCCCTATACCACCAGGTCATGGCCCGCTCCCGCGTCGCGGCGATGCGCGCGGCAATGGAGGAGGAGCGCCGCCGTTCGGGCGATACGACGCCTCCCTCCGAGGACGACCGCCGCCAGCAGGAAGCTTTCGAGCGGCTCGCCCGGCCGGACGAAGAGATCACCACCATCGTGGCGATCGGCGAGGTGCTGGAGCGCAAGATCGCGGCGCTGGCCTGCCACGACAGCCAGATGCGCGGCAGACGCTGGGACGACCCGGAGGTTCGCGAGGGGCTGGCCCAGATGTTCGGCCAGGAGACGTTCGTTCGAGTCGACCCCGCCCCGAAGCCGGGCGAGCGCGAGGATCTGCCGATCGGGTTGGATTGGGGCAAACGATGACCGGGCCGACCCGGCGCGCCGTTGCCGACGCCGTTCGCGTGGCCCAGGAGAACGGCCGTAGCCGCCGTCCGTCTCGCGATGGGCTGACGATCGAGCAGGCGGCCGCCATCGAGGCGCCGCGTGAGTTCCGGCTGTCCCCGGACGGCCGCCGGGTGGCCTTCACCGCGGAGGCGGCCGGGGCTCGCCAGATTTTCCAGATGGCGTCGCGCGGCGGTTATCCGGAGCAGTTGACCGCGACCGAAAAGTCGGCTTCCGATCCTCAATGGTCGCCCGACGGACGCCGGATCGCGTTCGTCCGGGACGAGGCAATCTGGATGATCGACGTCGAAGGATCGCACCAGGCGCTGGTGAGCCAGCACCCGGCCGGGAACCGCTTCCCGCGCTGGTGCGCCGACGGCCATCAGATCGCCTTCATCTCGCGGCGCCGCGGCTGGGATCAGCTGTGGCTCGTGGACGCGCCCGTTCCGCGCCGCGGCCGTCCGGCGACCCGGCCCCGGTCCGCCGAAGCGACTCCGATGACGGCGCCGGGAATCGACGTCGACGATTTCGTCTGGTCGCCCGACGGCCGCCAGATCGCCGTCGCCTCCCAGCGCCTGCCGGATCTGCTCACGTCGCAGATCCACATCGTGGACGTAGTCACGGCCCACGAACGGCTGATCGCCGGCGACGGCGCCTGGGAGACCGGGCCGCGCTGGCTACCCGACGGCTCCGGGCTGCTGATGGTGTCGGACCGCGACGGTTGGTTCCAGGCCGTCCGGATCTCGACCGACGGCAAGGAGCGCACCGTCCTCACGACTGGTCGGCGCGAGCACGGCGAGCCCGGCGGCGGTTGGGGCTACGTGCCCCTGCCATCGCCCGACGGAGGGCGTTTCGCCTGCACGGAGACCCGCGACGGGCTCGTAGACCTCCTGATCGGCGAGTTGCCCGCGCACGGCGCGGGTCCGGCCGCCAACTCCGGCGCCGGCGTCCATTTGACCGTCGTCAACCCCTTCGACGGCGTTTGGATGACCGTGGGCTGGATGCCCGACGCGTCGGCTCTGCTGGCCGTCGGGCGCAGCGATCGTGCCCCGGACGACCTGTGGCTGTTGCCCGTCCCGGAGGCCGCCGCTCAGGGCGCGAAGCCTCGACAGCTGACGCATTCGCTGCCGACCGTCGTGGACACGGACCATTTCGCGATAGGGACACGAGTCGCCTTCGAGGCTCGCGACGGGCTGCGGATCGAGGGCAACCTCTACCTCCCTATCAATGCCACGGGTGAGGAAGCGGTCCGCGTGCCGTGCCTGGTCCATTCCCACGGCGGCCCGACTTCCCAGGCGTTGCGCGATTGGCTGCCGTTCCGCCAGCTCGTGGCCGAGGCCGGGATCGCGTTCCTTTCCGTGGACTTCCGCGGATCCACCGGCTACGGCCGCGACTTCCGCTGGGCGAACCGTGGCGAGTGGGGTCATGCCGACGCCTTCGACGTCATCGACGCCGCCCACTGGGCAGCGGCGCAGCCGTGGTGCGACGGCCGCCTGGCCCATTACGGCGCCTCGTACGGCGGCTACATGACGCTCTGCGTCCTGACCGAGGAGCCGACGCTCTGGCGTGCCGGCATCGACCTCTACGGCGACTCGGACATCACCGAGAGCTATCGCCACGGAGATCGCACGGGCCGCATCGACCTCGAGCGCATGATGGGCAGGCCCGATGATCCGAAGGCCGTCGAGGCCTACCGCCGCGGCTCGCCTCTCAACCGGGTCGAGCGAATCGAAGCCCCGCTGCTGATCATGCACGGCCGCAAGGACAAGCGCGTCGTGCCGCTGATGACCGAGAAGATCGTCGAAGCGCTCGAGATCGAGGGCAAGCACTACCAGCTCCACTGGTACGACGAGGAGCCGCACGGCTGGCAGAAGCGCGACGACCGCCGCGACGCCTGGAAGCGCTGCCTCGACTTCCTGAAGCGTCATCTGCTCGAACAGGTTGACGAGGACTAGGGGGACCTGCACATGCTGGGACGTCCAACGGGAATCAGCCTCCGCGACACCGAGGAATTGGCTGTCTTCTTCGAGAGGCTCGACCATTTGATCGAGGAGCAATTCCTCGGCATGCGGGCGGCCTGGCACGCGACGAGCCGCGAGGCCCATGAGGAGGCCTGGGCGGCCGTCCGAGCCGTTGGCGTTCGCGACGGCCTGACCAAGGAGATCGACCGCGTCCGCACGAAGGCTCTGGGCTGGGCGTCGCGCGGATCGAACTCGATTCCTTACCGGCTCAACAACGACGACACGTGGCTGAAGATCAAGATCGAGGCCGGCGAGCCGATCGTCGACGCGGCACTGGCGATTGCGCTCGGCAGCCGCCTGGACGAGGCCACTCGCGAGGTTCTCATCGGCCCCTGGTTGCGTGCCACGGACGCGACGGAGTAGGTCCCGAGGGTCGCGGACCGCCCGTGTCGGCGGAATCTCGCAAATGTCCGGTGTGGCCGGACAACGGCGGCTGGCCGCCTCGGTCGAGTCAGGCCGCGCGGCTCAAACGGGCAACGCCGGCTCACGCGTATCGACCGTTTCCTCGACCCGATGTAGGCTCAGGTCGTGGCAGATCTTCGTGTTGAGTTGTTGGCCGTAGAGGACTGCCCGCACCTCGAGCAAGCGCGGCGCGACCTGGAGAGCGTTCTCCGCAAGGGGATAATCGAGACACCCATCCAGCTGATCTTCGTCGCCAGCCAGGAGGACGCCGAGTTCCTCGGCTTCCAGGGCTCGCCCACGATCCGCATCCAGGGCGAGGACGTCGTCCCGCAGCCGGGTCTGCCGGTGGGGCTTACTTGCCGGGTCTACCGAGACGAGGGCGGCCGGGCTTTCGGCTCGCCCCCGATCGAAGCGATCCAGGCGGCCGTGCAGGCCCACCGCCGCGGCAAGCTCGAGATCTTCCAGCGCGAAGAGGCGGCCAAGGTTGCCGAATTCGCCCGCCGTGCCGATGCAGCCGAAGACTCTCCCGAGGAAGGCTGATCGATGGGCATAGCCGCCGCGGTCCGGGTGCTTCCGCACCGGACGATGCGCTCACTCTTCATGTCGCTGTCCCACCGCCGGTCGCTTGCCCGATTGGCTGTGCGAAGCCCGTTGACGCGGCCGGTAGTCGCTCGCTTCGTCGCCGGGGAGACGATCGAGGAGGCTCTGACGGCCATCGCGGCTCTCAAGCAGGCCGGGATGCACACCACGGTCGACGTCCTCGGCGAATCGGTCACCTCGCCCGAACTCGCGGCCGCGGCCGCGGATCGCTACGTCGCGACGCTGCCCGCGCTTGCGTCCCGCGGCCTCGACCCGAATGTGAGCGTCAAACTGACGCAGATGGGTCTGGATATCGACCCTGAGGTCTGCCGCGACAACGTGACGCGGATCGTCGACGCTGCGCGGGCGGTGGACGGCTTCGTCCGCTTCGACATGGAGGACCACGCGAGGACCGACGCCACGCTCGCGATCTGGCAGGAGGCTCACGAGTCGTATCCGAAGACCGGCGTCGTGATCCAATCCTGCCTGCGCCGGAGCGCGGCGGACATCGAGAGGATCCTCGCCGCAGGCGGCAGCGTTCGTCTCTGCAAGGGCGCCTACGACGAGCCGCGCAGCGTCGCCTACCTCAACAAGTCGACCGTGGACGCCAACTACGCGAAGCTGATGGAGCGGCTCCTGACCTCGGGCTCGTATCACGCGCTTGCCACTCACGACCCCAGGCTGATCGCGCGGGCGATCGAGATTGCGGAGCGCGGCGGGATCGGCCCCGACCGTTTCGAGTTCCAGATGCTCTACGGCGTGCGCCGCGATCTGCAGCGGACGCTGGTCGAGCGCGGCTGCACCGTCCGGATCTACGTCCCGTATGGCCACGAGTGGTATCCGTACTTCATGCGCCGCCTGGCCGAAAGGCCGGCCAACGTCGGCTTCATGATCCGGGCGATCCTCAAGGAAGAGGGCCGCCGGGTTCGCGGCAGATAGCTCAGTTGCGCGACGGTCCCGAGACCGCGCCGATGATTCCGTCGCCACT
>JADGQJ010000021.1 GCA_017881885.1 Chloroflexota bacterium | reverse complement strand
TCCTGGTCCCAGCTGAATCAGGAGCTGCTGCCGGACATCCAGTTCCCGTACATCGTCGTCATCACGCCGATGCCGGGTGCGAGTGCCCAGGACGTGTCGACGCAGGTCACTCAACCGATCGAGCGGTCGATCGGGAGCGTGCCGCGGTTGAACCATCTCGACTCGAGCTCGGTGAACAGCCTTTCGATCGTCGTCGCGTCGTTCTCGTTCGGGACCGACGTCAAGGAAACGAAGGCGGCGATCGATGCCAACGTCAAGGCGCTCAGCCTTACCGTCACCGCCGACGTCGAATCGTTCGACATCAACGCCCTGCCGCCGCTGACCGTGGCGATCCGGGCGACCGGCAGCACGACCACGGCTCAGCTCAACACGGTCGCCTCAACCACGATCGTGCCCGCGCTCGAGGGCATCGACGGTGTCAGCAAGGTCGACCTCAGCGGCGCCAGCCTGGATCGTCTGGTGGTCAGTCTCGACCCGGCCAAACTGGCCGCGAACAACGTCTCGATAAGCCAGATCCAGGGCATGCTGGCGGCCAACAATCTCATCCTGCCGGCCGGGTCACTGCCGACCACGACCGCGGCCGGGACGATCAGCATCCCGGTCTCGGCCCAGCATCAACTCCTGCTCAAGACCAAGGACGACATCCTCGCATTGGCCGTGGGGGTCAAGCCACCGGTGGCCGGCTCCGGCGCCACGGCGCCCACCCTGATCACCATGGGCGATCTGGGCTCCGTCGCCGTGGTCCCGGTCTACGCCAGCGGCTACGCCGAACTCAACGCCGATCCGCGCAACCAGGCCGCCGGATCGTCCCTGATCCTCAACGTCTCCAAGACCTCCGACGCCAATACGGTCAACGTCGTGGAGGCCGTCAAGGCCAAGCTTGACCAGCTGAAGGCCCAGGGCGGCGGCACTTTCGAGATCGTCACCGTCCAGGACTACTCGACGTTCATCATCGAGTCGCGCGATAGCCTGGTCCGCGAGGGCGGCCTCGGCGCGCTCTTCGCCATCATCACGATCTTCGTGTTCCTGCTCAGTCTGCGCTCGACCCTCGTCGCGGCTGTCAGCATCCCGGTCTCGATCATGACGGCCCTGGTTCTCATGCTCGTGGCCGGGGTCACGATCAACATCATGACCCTGGGCGGACTGGCGATAGCCGTCGGCCGGGTCGTGGACGACGCCATCGTCGTCCTCGAGAACATCTACCGTCACCGCGGTCGGGGCGATCCGATGCGCGAGGCGGTCATCTCGGGCACGCGCGAGGTCGCCAGCGCCATCACCAGCTCCACGCTCACCACCGTCGCGGTCTTCCTGCCGCTCGGTTTCGTGGGCGGCATCGTCAGCCAGTTCTTCCTGCCCTTCGCGCTGACGGTGACCTTTGCCCTGCTGGCCTCGCTGCTGTGCGCGCTGACCGTCGTTCCGGTCATGGCCTCGCTCTTCATCGATCGCATCAAGCTGGATCCCGACGAAGGAGCCCAGCATCACGAAACCATCGTTCAGCGGATCTACACGCCGTTGCTTCGGGCGGCCCTTCACAACCGGCGCAGCCGCTGGGGCGTGATCGGGATCGCCATGGCGCTCGTCTTCGGCGCCATGCTGCTCGTCCCTCACATCCCCACGCAGTTCCTAAACGCCGGCTCGCAGAAGTACCTCCAGATCACCGTCGCGCCGCCGTCCGGAACGCCCTCGTCGACGGTCCTCAAAGCCGCCCAGGCCGTCGAGGTCAAGCTCCGGACATACCCCGAAATCAACCTGATCGAGACGACCGTGCCCGGTGACTCGGACACCGGCCTCTCGGCCCTGTCCGCCGCCTTCACCGGCGGCTCGTCCAACAGCGCCACCGTCGTCGTCCGGCTCGACAACAACGTCGATCTCGACGCCGAGCAGAAGAAGCTGAGCGATGACCTGGGCTCGCTTCAGGCCGACAAATGGGTGATCCAGGTCGCCCAGCAGGGCTCCTTCGGCGGCGGCAGCAGCGCCATCAGCGTCGTGGTCAGCGGTGCCGATCCGACGCAGGTCCAGAGCGCCACGACGACCCTCATCGCCGAGCTCAAGAACAAGACCGATTTCCCGGACCTTATCAACGTGAAGAGCGACCTGGCTACTGTGACGCCCGAATTCCAGATCGACGTCGATCCGGGCAAGGCGATCCTGGACGGCACGACGACGGTCGGGGTCCAGGGTGAGATCCATAACGCCCTGGTCGGAACCAAGGCCGGGACGGTCGAGCTGGCCGGAGTCCCGGCCGACGTTTACCTCCGGCTCGACACCAAGCTCGACTCCCTCCAGGCATTGCAGCAGATGCCGGTGGGCGTGGGGAAGATGACGCTCGGCTCGATCGCGACCGTCTCGCAGCAGGACACGCAGGCCCGCATCAGCCGCGTCGACCAGTCACCGGCCTCCACGATCAGCGCCGACACGACCAGCAAGGACACCGGCGGCATCTCGCTTCTGATCCAGAAGGCGATCGACAAGCTCCAGGCCGACGGCAAGCTCGGGGGAGTGACCGTCACTCTGTCGGGCGTGACCGAGCAGATGAACAGCGCCTTCAGCGGCCTGTTCGTCTCGATGGCGGTCGCGATCCTGCTCGTCTACATCGTCATGGTCCTGGTCTTCAACTCGCTCATCGACCCGCTGGTCATCATGTTCAGCCTGCCGCTGGCCACGATCGGCGCGTTCCCCGCGCTCTTCATCACCCAGCGTGCCATCGGCATCAGCGCCCTGATCGGCTTCCTGATGCTGATCGGCATCGTCGTCACCAACGCCATCGTTCTGCTGGATCTCGTGGAGCAGCACCGGCGTCGTGGGATGCCGATGTACGAAGCCCTGATGCAGGGCGGGCGGACGCGAGTCCGGCCCATCCTCATGACCGCGATCGCGACTATCCTGGCGCTGATGCCGCTCGCACTGGGGCTTTCCGAGGGCGAGATCATCGCCTCCGAACTGGCCACGGTCGTGATCGGCGGGCTATTCACCTCGACGTTCCTGACTCTGATCGTCGTCCCGGTCGTGTACTCGCTCGTGGATGACGCGAAGGTCGGCTCGCGACGCCGACTCGGGCTGGCCGAGGAGCACGTCGAAGTGGAGCAAGTCCAGGCGTAGGTTTGCGGCGGCGCACGTCGCCCACCCATCGCAGAAGACCGGAGGCCGGGCGAAAGCCCGGCCTCCCCCTATGTGGCGGCCGCGGCTTCTCCGGCGGCCTCTCCGGCGGCCTCTTCGTCTGAGTTCGGGATCAGGACGACGCCGAGTATCGCCGCCGCGACGTTGGCCGCCACGCCGAAGAGGATCGCGGCTTCGATCGAGACCGTGACCAGCACTCCGGCGATCGCGGCCCCGATCGGGAATCCGGAGAAGTTGAGGTTCATCGAGACGGTGAACGCGCGACCCATCCAGGCTGGATCGGTCCGACGCTGACGGAGCGTGAACATGGCGACGTCGAGCGGCCCGTTGGCGAGGCCGGAGATGGCCATGCAGAGAGCGATCGGGAGGAGGCCGGCAGGCCACAGCAGGATCGCGGTGGTGCCGATGAAGACGGTCGCAGGAATCAGGATGAGCCGCTTCTCTCGACCCTCGGTCTTGAGCCGGCCAAAGGAGAACGCCGACACGACACCGAACGCGCCGCTCAGGCCGAACATGTACCCGACCATGTCCTGGCCCATGCCCAGCCGCCGCAGGATGAGCAGCGGCACCACGATTTCGATGACCCCGCCGGTGAGGTTCATCGTCGAGAGCGAGATGGCAAGGGCACGCAGCGTGCGGTTGTGCCAGGTGTAGACGAGCCCCATCCACGCGTCACGCAGCAGGTTGCCCGTGGACGCCACGTCGGTGCGAGGGTCCGGGGCGCCGATCATGACGAGCGCCGCGATCACGTAACCGCCCCCGACGATGGCCAACGCGGCCTCGAAGCCGAGTAGCTGAGCGAAGACCGCGCCGAACGGCGCGCCGACGACGGTGGCCAGGACCCAGCCGTTCGAGTCGACCGCGTTGACCCGCTCCCAGAGCGGCTTTGGCACCAGCAGCGGGAACAGGCTGCGCAGGCCGCTGCTGCTCAAGGGTCCGGTGATTGACGCGACCGCGGCAATCAGTACGAGCAGCCACGCCGGCAGAGCGCCTGCGAGGGATAGCGATGCCACCAGGAAGAGCGATGTCGCCGCCACGACATAGTCCAGGATGATCAGCCGCACGCGGCCGTGGCGATCGAGGAGGGCGCCGGCGATGGGGCTGATGACCATTCCCGGAGCGATGCTGAAGAACGCGACTGTTCCGGCCAGCGGCGCCGAGTTGTAGCGCTGTAGAGCGAACAAGATCACCACGATGCTGACCATCGATTGGGCGATCCTGGAGATCTGCATGCCGAGCAGAACCCGGCCGAGGGACGGCACGGCCAGGAGCGCCCGATATGAAGGTGCGGGTGTGACGGGTTCGGCCACTGGGCTCCGGAGGGGTGCAGGTCTAAGGCTCGGAGCGTGCCACAGATTGGCGAAGGGCGTCGGCCGCTGCGGTGGCCCGGTCCGCTCCAGCGCTGAACGTAGACCCGTCAGGCCGTCCGGCGCCACAGCGGGTTGACGACGCCTGCGTGAGACCGACTGGAAGCAGACCCTGTCTCAGTGCGTCGAACTGGGCCTGGGTCGTGGTGCCGGCTTCGGCGTTGGCCTGGCCGGCGTATGAGGGGTTTCACCTGGTAGTGGTGGCCCCGTGCAACGCCGCTTCGACTATGCCTCGTCTAGGTGGTTGGGCCGGCCGGTGGCCCCGGGTCGACGACTGGAGGCCCGGGAGCGACCACCGGCGGAGCCGGGTCGAAGACGGGAGGTGGCGGGTCGGCCGGTGGCCCCGGGTCGACGACTGGGGGGCCCGGGTCGACCACCGGCGGAGCCGGGTCGAAAACCGGAGGGCCCGGATCGAAGGGCGGAGGCGGATCGTATGCTCGCGCCATCGCGGGCGGAGCCGAAGGCGGATTCACCGGATACATGGTAGCGGGCGGCGGGCCGTAGTACCCGGTCGTGGGCGGTGGCGGCGCACCGTAGTACCCCGGTGTGGGCGGAGGCGGAGGCGGGCTGGCCGGATATCCGCCGACAGGCGGGGCGCCGTAGTACCCATTCGCAGGCGGAGGCGGAGGCGGAGGCGGGCTGGCCGGGTATCCGCCGACAGGCGGGGCGCCGTACCAGGCCGCGGGATCGACGCCCGGAGGCGGTCCGTATGCTCCCGCTCCGAATGCAGCGCCGGCCGGCACGATGGGTGCGAGACGCCGGCGTCGGCGGCGCATCGTCAGGAACCCGACTACGGCCACAAGGGCCAGGATCAGGACCAGGACGATGCCGAGTCTCATCATGCCCTGATCGCCCGAACCGTTGATCAGGTCGATCGCCTTCTGAGCGGCTGCGCTCGCGTCGTCGGGCTTGGCGTTCTTGAGGGCTTCGGTCGCCTGCTTGATCGAGGCGCCGGGGTCGGCGCCCATCAGGCCTACCGTCTGGAAGACGCTGTGGCTGCCGTCGTTCAGCTGCTTCGCCTGGGCGACCTTGGCAGCCGCGTCGGCCTCCTTCTTCGTCAGAGCGAGGAGCGTATCCAGATCGGTTTGCGTCTTGGCGGCTTCGAACTGGGTCTGGATCGGGGTCTTGTCGAGGCTCAGGTCGCCGCCGCCCTTCTGCACCTGATCGCGCAGGGCAAGGATCTGGGTGGCAGTGACCATGGCGGTCTCGGCTGTGGAGAAGGTCCAGGATGCCATCGGGCCCCGGACGGCGAGCGGCAGCTTCCAGCCGCCGGCGGCGTCGAGGAGCGTGTGGTATTCGGTCCGCGCCTTCGATCTCGCAACAAGATCGGACGTGGCGAAGATGCCGTAGTCGGAGAAGAGCGTCTGGGCCTCGTCGAGGTCCTTGACTCCAGCGGGCACCATGCCGCGTTCGTCGATCAGGTCGAGAAGCGTCTTGGGGGAGATCGGCGGCCCGTCCAGGGGAGACACTTCGGCCGGAGTAGCGCCGACGTAGGGAATCTCATCCGTGGATGCCGCAACGAGCACGGTCTTGAGCTTGGCGGGCCCTATGGCGTCGGCCAGCTTCGTGACGAGGTAGCACGATGCCGCGTACTGCCAGTCGGTGATGTTCTGGTCCACCGTGGTCGAGTTGACGTCGAGGTACTTCCACGTCGTCAGGTCCGGTGAGCCCGTGCCCGGATACGAGCCGGGCGTTAGGCAAGGCTTGTAGTTGCCGGTGCCGGCTGCCTTCTCGCTGTAGCCCGCGAACCCCTCGTCCATCCAGGTGGCTGTGAAGAGATTCTTGTTGAACCAGATGTGCGAAAGCTCGTGCGCGACCGTGGCGTGGTCGGTGTCTTCGGTCACGGTCGCGGTCTTGGTGGTCGAGCTGTAGACGCCGACATACTCGCCGAGCTGGGAGTTGCCGGCCTCCGTGATCGCGATCGTCCCGCCGGGCATCTTGAGGCCGGTCATGTCCTCGAGCGCCTGAGCGTCGCTTTGGACGTTGCCGCCGACAGTCGTGGCCCAGATCGTGTCTTCGGGCCAGGACTGGATGTTGAAGGTCTGGCCTCCGGCGGTGATCGTCGTGTTGGTCAGATTGGCCGGGTTGGTCGCTTCCAGGCAAGACCAGAACTTGTACGGCGCCGAGACGCTGCCGCTGCCGTAGGTCTGCACGCCGTTCTTGTCACTTGTCTGGGTCAGGTCGGTCCCGCCGGTGAAGCCGACGTCGAAACCGTCGGGCACGACCACGTTCACCGAGCCCGAGTCGAAGCCGTTGCCGACTGCGCAAAGCTCGGCATATGCCTTGCCGGCGCGGAAACCGCCCGGCGACTTCGGAGCGGCTGGGATCGCGTACGTGACGGTGATGACCCGCGTCTGCCCGAAGTGCAAGTTCGGATATGTGAGTCGGATATCGCGGTAGTAGGTGCCCGTCGTGATGGTGCTCTGCTTGACCGCGCCGGCGTTCGAGGTCGCCTTTATGGCGCCCGCTTCGACCTCGACTCCGATCTCCGTTGCGTAGTAGTAGTAGCCCAAGTCGTTGTTCTTGATCGTCAGTCGGGTGGTGACGTCGATCTCCGACTTGGCGGTGTTCACGACGTAGGTCGTGGTTCCGGTTTCGACGATCTTCGCCGCCGCGAGGGTCGGCAACGGCGAAGCCAGAGCCGCCATACCGGCGAGGAGCATGGGCACCAGCCCGAGGATCAAACGCCTTCGCACAACCAACCCCTTCTGCTCGTCTGGTTTGCCCCGAAATCGACGCGTTCCGCAGCGGTGATGGCCGCCGCAGTCCCTTGCGCGCCGCGCTTGCTCGTAAGTAAAGGGCGACCGGTGACTAAGTCAATGGCCGGAAGTACCCAACACGATCGGATGCCGCGCGGCGGCGGGCTCGACAAGACCTCCGGTGCGGCGCGGCGCCCGTGACACACAAGCTGTCATCGGCGGGCGGTATGGTGGTGCCGATGCAGCTCATCGATGGGCAGCCGGTCTTCGCTGCCACGGACCTGGTCGGCTTCCTGGCCTGCGAGCATCTCGTCGGCCTGGAACTGGCTGCCCTCGCCGGCCTCGTCGCAAAGCCCGAGCGGCTCGATCCGGAGATGGACCTGATCGCGAAGCGCGGCATGGAGCACGAGCGGCGCTATCTCGTCGGGCTGGAGACCGATGGCCACCGAGTGACTCGTATCGAGGAGGACTCCGGGCGACCCGGTCGGCGGGCGCGATTGGAAGCGGCGGCTCGCGCTACTCGCGAGGCGATGGAGAGCGGCGCCGATGTGATCTACCAGGCCACGTTCTTCGACGGGCGGTGGCTCGGGCTGGCGGACTTCCTGATCCGGGTCCAGCGTCCCAGCCGTCTCGGCGACTGGAGCTATGAAGTCGTCGATACCAAACTCGCTCGCCACGTCAAAGCTTCCGCGCTGCTCCAGATCTGCTCGTACGTAGAGCAGCTGACCACGATCCAGGGTCTCGAGCCCGAGCACATGCACGTCGCCCTTGGCGGGAGCGCCCGAGCGGTCGAACACCATCGCGTCGCCGACTACATGGCGTACTACCGCATGGTCAAGTCCGGGTTCGAGGCGCGGATCGTGGCCGATGGCGGGATTGCCGCTGCTGCTTACCCGCCGCGCGCGACTTATCCGGAGCCGGTCGATCACTGCGACGTCTGCCGGTGGAGCCAGGTCTGCGCAAAGCGCCGCCGGTCGGACGACGACCTCTCGCTCGTGGCCGATGCATCGACTCGCATGCGCCGGGCGCTGAAGGGCAGGGGAGTACCGACCCGGCGCGGCCTCGCAGCGCTGGAGCTGCCGCTCGCGGAGGCGCTGACCGAGGTCGGCGCCGGCGTCCTGCTGAAGGGCCGCGACCAGGCCCGCATCCAGGTCCTCGGCCAGGACGAGGGCCGCACCATCTACGAACTGCTGGAGCCGGCCCGCCTCCGCGACGGCACGATCGAGCAGAATCGCGGCCTGACGAGCCTCCCCGAGCCGCGGCCGGGGGATCTCTTCTTCGACATCGAGGGCGACCCTTTCGCGCTCGACGACGGCGTGGACTATCTGTTCGGGATCCTGGAGCCGGGGCGGACCGGGCCGGATGGCAAGCCACTCTTCCACGCCTTCTGGGCCGTGGACGAGCAAGGCCTCGTGACCCATGAGTCGGAGAAGCGGGCGTTCGAGCAGACGATCGACCTGATGATGGACCGGCTCGAGAAGGATCCCGAGATCCACATCTATCACTACGCCCCTTACGAGACCACGGCGGCCGGCCGGTTGATGGGCCGTCACGCCACGCGTGAGATCGAGGTCGACCGGCTTCTGCGCGGCAAGGTGTTCGTGGACTTGTTCCGAGCCGTCCGCCAGGGCCTGCGCGCCTCGGTGGAGAGCTATTCGATCAAGAAGCTGGAACCGCTTTACGGGCTCGAGCGCGAAGAGGGCTTGCGCGACGCCGGTTCGAGCATCGTCGCCTTCGAGAGCTGGCTGGCGGAAATGGAGGCCGACCCAGGCGCGCCGGAGGACGGCGGTACGCCGGTGGCTCGATCGCCGCAGGCGAACGAGACGCTGCGCAGCATCGAGACCTACAACCGCGACGACTGCGTTTCGAACTGGCGGCTGCGCGACTGGCTGGAGGAGCGACGGCTCGAGCTGGCCGGACGGATCGGGGAGCCGTTGCCCCGCCGAGTGCCGGCTGCACCCGAGGCGCCCGAGAAACTCTCCAATCGACTTGCCCATGTGGCCGACGTGGCCGATGAGTTGTGCTCCGGCGTCCCGGACGAAGAGGCGGATCGGACGTCGGCGGAAGGCGGGCGCTGGCTGCTGGGCCAACTGCTGAGCTGGCATCGTCGCGAGGAAAAGTCGTTCTGGTGGCGCTTCTTCTATCTCATGAACGACCTCACGGACCAGGAGCGAATCGCCGAGCGCGAGCCGATCGGAGGGCTTGTCTTCGTCGAAAGCCTTGGGCCGCTGGCGCGATCCTCGCTGTACCGGTATCGCTTCCCCGAGCAGGAGCACGCCATCGACGTCGGGACGGAGGTGCGCGACCCAGCCACCGGGCGATCGCCGGGGACGGTCGTGGCGCTGGACGCGGCGGCGGGCACTCTGGATCTGAAGCGCGGGGCCAAGACGGACGGCCCGCACCCAACCTCCCTCGTGCCGAGCGGCCACGTCAATTCCGCGCCGCTCAGCGAGAGCCTGCTCCGAGTCGGAGAGTGGGTCGCAGAACACGGCATCGAGGGCTCCGGGGGGTACCACGCCGCCCGGGAGCTTCTGATGCGACGCGCGCCTCGAACCGGGGAGGCAGCGTCGCTCTGCCGGTCCGGCGAAGAGGTGCTCGACGCGGCGCTCCGGATCGTGCCGGCGCTCGACGGTGGCTGTCTGGCGGTCCAGGGCCCGCCGGGTTCGGGCAAGACCTACCTTGGCGCGGCCGCGATCGTCGAGCTCGTCGGGCGTGGTCGGAAAGTCGGTGTGACGGCCAACAGCCACAAGGTGATCGGCCACTTACTGGACGAGGTCGCGGAGCGAGCGGCGGAGCGCGGAGTCAAGGTGCGAATCGGCCAGAAGACCGACTTTAGCGGCGACTGCGCCTCGGATGCGGCCCGGCCGTTCGGCAGCAACGAAGCGCTTTTCGAGGCGATCGCTGCAGGAGAGGTGGACGTGGGCGGGGCCACGGCCTGGGTGTGGTCGCGGCCGGAGTTCGCCGATCTGCTGGACGTGCTGGTCGTGGACGAGGCCGGCCAGTTCTCGCTCGCAAACGCGGTCGCGGTTTCGCCGGCCGCTCGAAGCCTGGTCTTGCTGGGCGACCCGCAGCAGCTCGATCAGCCGCTCCAGGGCACCCACCCGCCCGGCGCCGAGGCCTCCGCCCTGGGCCACTTGCTGGGTAAGGACTCGACGATGCCGCCCGACCGCGGCCTGTTCCTGGAGAGGACCCGCCGCCTTCATCCGGATCTGTGCCGCTTCACTTCGGAAGCCTTCTACGAGGGCCGGCTCAGCTCCGTGGCCGGCCTCGAAGTCCAGGATCTGGAGGTTCCGGGCGCGCTGCGCGGCGCGCTGTCCGGCACCGGCGTTCGCTACGTTCCGGCGATCCACGAGGGCAACAGCAGCGCGTCGCCCGAGGAAGCGGAGCTCGTCGCCGGGCTCGTTCGCGGGCTGGTCGAAGGCGGCGCAGTCTGGACAGACCGGCTTGCGCGGTCTCGCCCGCTCACCTGGAACGACGTCGTCATCGTCGCCCCGTACAACGCCCAGGTAGCGGAGATCAAGCGGCGACTGCCGGCGGCGCGGGTCGGCACTGTGGACAAGTTCCAGGGCCAGGAGGCGCCGGTCTCCATCTACTCCATGACCACGTCGGGGCCGGAGGAGGCACCGCGCGGCATGGAGTTCCTGTACAGCCTGAATCGCCTCAACGTGGCAACGTCTCGCGCTCGGTGTCTGGCGGCCGTGGTCGCCAATCCGGCTCTCGTGAGGGTTCGCGCTCGGACTCCCCGCCAGATGCAGCTGGCCAACGCCCTCTGCCGATTCCTCGAGATGGCGGAGGCGGCCGGCCGGGAATAGCGCCCTCCAGGTGAGGGGTGCAGTTCCGCAACGAGTCTGCCGATACCCTCGAAGCGAGTCCCTGTCGCAGGGAAAGCGCAGCCGACCCGCCCACTGCTCGAGCGGGTTGGCCAAAACGCCATTCCGCGGCGCTCGGGTTAATCTATCTCCCGAGCCGGCGCGTCCCCGTTTTCGACCGGCCGGCATAAGGAGACGAGACCGTGCAGTACCGCAGGCTCGGCAAAACCGGCCGCGACGTGAGCGCCATCGGCTTCGGCGCGTGGGCGATCGGTGGCGGATGGGGGAACGTGGACGACGCCGAGAGCCTCCGAGCTCTCCACGCGGCCGCCGACGCGGGCGTGACTCTCATTGACACGGCCGATGTCTACGGCGACGGTCGCAGCGAAAAGGTCATCGCCAAATTCCTCCGCGAGCGGAGCGGGGAGCGCCTTTTTGTGGCCACCAAGATGGGCCGTCGCGTGCCCCTGGACATGGCCCTATACACGCTCGAGGCGTTCAGAGCATGGGTGGACCGGAGCCGTGACAACCTCGGCATGGACCGCCTGGACCTCGTCCAGCTCCACTGCCTGCCCACCGAGCTCTACTACCGCCCGGAGATCTTCGCCGCGCTCGACGAGCTGGTGTCTTCGGGTGCGATCGCCAACTACGGCGTCAGCGTCGAACGAGTCGAAGAAGGGCTCAAAGCGATCGAGTATCCGGGCGTCGCGTCGGTCCAGATCATCTTCAACATGCTCCGGCAGCGACCCGCCGACCATTTCCTCGCCGAGGCGAAGCGCCGAGAAGTGGGCGTCCTGGCTCGAGTTCCTATGGCGTCCGGCCTGCTCACGGGCAAGATGAGCAAGCAGACCGTCTTCGATGCCTCAGATCACCGGTTGTTCAACCGCCACGGCGAATCCTTCGACGTGGGCGAGACGTTCGCGGGCGTGGACTACGACGCGGGTTTGGCGTTCGTCGAGGAACTGCGGAGCCTCGTTCCGGGCGGAGCCACCATGGCCCAGATGGCCCTGCGCTGGATCCTCATGTTCGACGGCGTGACCGCGGCTATCCCGGGCGCGAAATCGCCGGAGCAGGCGAAGGCGAATGCTGCAGCAGCCGATCTGGCGGCCATTCCGCCGGCCACGCTCGAGCGGATCCGGGTCATGTACGAGGAGCGGATCAAGCCGCTCGTCCACCAGCGCTGGTAGGCGGCCGCACCGACGACGCGGCCGACCGCGTAGCCCGACAGGGCCGCGCGCCAATCACATGCGCGGCAGGCGCCCGTATAGCTCGCGGTACGTCGCGGAGATGCCGGCGTATAGCTCGGCGTTCGCCGGATCGGGCTCCATGACGCGCGTATCGGCGGGCAGCGGCGGAACACCCTCAGCGGTGGAAGGGATCACACCGGCGGCAACGGCTCCGAGCAGTGCGGCGCCGCGGGCCGATCCGTGCTCCGTGGCCCCCAGGGCGACCGGGAGATTCAGCACGTCGGCGATGATCTGCTGCCACAGCCGATTGACGCCGCCGCCCGCGACCACGCCCGAGGTCGGCACGACGCCGACGCCGCGCATCACGTCGAGGCCCTCGGCCAGCGCGTAGGCCACTCCCTCGAGAACTGCCCGGGTCAGCTCCGGCGCGCCGTGGTTCATCCGCATTCCTACCATCGCCCCGCGCGCGCCTGGATCGAAATGCGGGGTGCGCTCCCCGCGCAGGTACGGGACGAAGATCAGCCCGTCGCTGCCGGCCGGGACCTTCGCCGCGGCGGCGATCAGCTCGCGGCTGCCGTTGGGGTCGTCGGGGCGGAGCAGCCTTACGACCCAGTCGAGCGAGGCCGCCGCCGAGAGGATCGCGGCCATGACGCACCACTGGCCGGGCACCACGTGGCATAGACCGTGGAGCCGCCCTTCCGGATCCGTCCGCGGCTGTGTTACGGGCGCGAGCACCTGGCCGCCGGTTCCGAGCGAGATGAGCACGACGCCCTTCGCGTCTTCCTCGCGGGCAAGGCCCAGGCCGAGCGCCGCCGCGGGGGCGTCCGCGCCGCCCATGGCCACGGCAATTCCGGCCGGCAAACCGAGCGATCTGGCCGCGTCTTCGCGCAGCTCCCCCGCCTTCGTCTCGGATTCGGCCAGCGGGGGCAGAAGCCGGGCGTCGATACCGAGCTTCTCGCAGATGTCGACCGCCCACGTTCGGGTCTTGAGGTCGAGCAAGAGCGTCGCCGAAGCGTCGGAGACGTCGCTCGCAACCTCGCCGGTCAGGCGCGCCCGCAAGGCGTCCTTGGGCTGGACGATCCACCGTGTCCGGGCGATGACGTCGGGTTCGTTGGCGGCGACCCACATGATCTTGGGCGCGGTGAAGCTCACGTTCGAACGGTTGCCTGTGCGGGCGACGAGTTCCGCGCGCGGGATTCGCTTCTCGATCTCGACCGCCTCGGCCTCGGCCCGACCGTCCGACCACATCAGGGCCGATCGAACCGGCACGCCCGCGGCGTCGAGGAACACGGCGCTGTGCATCTGGCCGGTGAGCCCGAGGGCCACGACGTCGGCCCCGCGCAGGTTCGGCCGCGACAACATCGCGGACATCGCCAGCCGCACGGCATCCCACCAGCGATCGGGGTTCTGTTCCGCGTAGCCGGGCCGGCGGGATTCGGTAGCGTACGAGGCCATCGTCACGCCGAGAGCGTTGCCGCCTTCGTCCAGCGCGAGAAGCTTGACCCGCGACGAACCGAGATCGATTCCGACCGAAACGCGCACCGATTCCTCCGCAATGACCCCAAGATCGCCAACTTGTCGGCTGCTAGGTTACTGCCCCGGCGCAATACGGAGTCGCCACGGCCCGCTCTAGGAGCGTTGAAAGTAGGCGGCAACTTCCCAGGGCGTGACCTGGCGTCGGTAGGCTTCCCATTCGAGGACCTTGGCCGACTGGAACAGCTCGAGCAGCTCGCTGCCGAGCGCTGACATGATGACGTCGTCGTCCTCGAGCGCGGCGAGCGCCTCGCCCAGGGATGCCGGGAGCGGCCTGGTCACGCTGTGGCCGCCTCCGAAGCCGTGCTCGAGTTCCTCCAGCGGCGGCCCGAGCTCGCAACCTCGATCGATTCCGTCCAGCCCCGCAGCCAGCATCGCCGTGAAGGCCAGGTACGGGTTGCAGCTGGGGTCGGGGAGACGCAGCTCCAGGCGCGTCTCAAAGATCTCGGCCGGTGGATTCTCCTGGCGAACCTGCGCGGGGACGCGGATCAGGGCAGAACGGCTGTGGCGCCCCCAGCTTCCGGCGACCGGGGCTTCATAGCCGGGCACGAGCCGCTTGTACGAGTTGACCAGCGGAGCCACCAATGCGGTCAGCCCCGGAGCGTGCTCGAGCTGGCCGGCGGCGAAGGCTCGGGCAACGTCAGAGAGCCCGTAATCAGCCTCGGGGTTGTCGAAGAGGCTTCGTCCGGCGCGGTCCACGAGGACCTGATGGGTGTGCATCCCGGACCCGGCGGCGTCGGCGCGCGGCTTCGGCATGAACGTGGCCTGCATCCCGCGCTCGCGCGCAAGCTCCTTCACGGCGGGCTTGAGAGTGGTGACCGTGTCCGCCGAGACGAGGGCCGGAAGCATCGGAAGGTCAAGCTCGAACTGCCCGCTCGCGACTTCGTGATGGCTCGATTCGACGCGAATCCCCATCGACTCGAGACTGGCGACGATCTCCAGCTCGACCTGGCGCGAGCGCCCACGCGCTCGCTCGAAGTAGCTGCTCGGATCGTCGGGAAGTGGCTCCAGGCCGTCGCCCAGCGGGAAGAGGAAGAATTCGATCTCCGGTGCCACGAGATAGTTGAGCCCGGCCGACTCGGCCTGCTCGAGGAGCGAGCGGAGCACGGATCGGGCGTCGCCCGGGTACGGCTCTCCCGTCGGCGAGACGACCTCGCAGATCAGCCTGGCGCACGGCACGCCGGCAGCCGGTTCGAGGATCGCAAAAGTGGACGGGTCGGGGCGCAGATACATATCCGACTCGACCTCGCGAGCCAGCCCCTCCACCGCCGAGCCGTCGAACCACTCGCCAGAAGCCAGGACATGGGCCAGGCGCCGGGCCGGGACCGCGACGGTCTTGACCGCGCCGGTTACGTCCGAGAACTGCAGTTCGATCTGCTCGACGCGGGCGTCTTTGGCGGCGGCAACCAGCCGCTCGACGGTTCGGCGCTCGAGATCCGTCAGACCGCCGTTGCCGTCTTCGCCGGCGCCGTCATCGTCGGCGGCTCCGGCGCCTCCGTTCGAGCGGCGAGCGGAGGGCGTTCCGTCGTATGGCGTGGGTCCTTTTCTGTCGGGCATTTCGTTCCTCCCGAGCGGCCGTGGGCCGTTCGCGCGGCTACGGGTGGGCATGGACGAGCAGATAGGCGATAAGGACGAAGAAGATGCTCGCGGCGAGAAAGCCGGCGCTGATCCCGACGATGAGCAGGACCAGCTTCTGGTCGGAGGCGCGAGCCACCGGTGCCTCGTCGCCGAAGATGAACTGCGACAGCGGCAGGTCCCGCCAGCGCTCGAGATCGCTCGCCAGCGAGGCGGCGTCCTCGTAGCGTTCGTTCGGATCCTTGCGCAGGCACTTGCGCACGATTCCCTCGATCGGCGGGGGCACGTCAGCGTTGAGTTCGTGGAGCGCCGGGACCGGAGCATTCAGATGCTGGCTCATGACGGAGAGAGCGTTGTCGCCTTCCCAGGGGACGCGCCCGGCCAGCATTTCGAAAAGCATGACGCCGATCGCGTAGACGTCGGTCCTGGCGTCGCCACGCTTGCCCTGGATCTGCTCGGGCGACATGTAGTCGGGCGTCCCGAGCGCGGTCGAGAACCAGCGCCAGGTGAGGCGTCGGGCGCCGGCCATCAGGGCCACTCCGAAGTCGGTGACGACCAGCCTGCCCTCCGAAGTCACGAGCACGTTCTCCGGCTTGAGGTCGCGGTGGAAGACTCCCTGCGAATGGGCGTAGGCCATGGCCGATGCCAGCTGCCTGCCGAAGTCGACGGTCTGGTCGACCGAGAGGCGCTTCTCGCGCGTCATGTAAGCGCGCAGGGTCTCGCCGTCGATGTACTCCATCACGAGATAGGGCTGGCTGCGATCGGTCGTGAACTCGAGCGAACGCTGGATCCCCGGGTGCTTGAGGTGGCGGGAGATCTCCAGCTCGCGCCGGAAGCGGTCGAAGGTCGAGACGTCGCCCATGATCGACTCGTGCGGGCACTTGAGCACGACCTGGCGACCACCCGGGTCGGTGGCCAGGTAGACGTCGCTGAAGGCCCCCTGGCCGATCGGCTTGACGATAGTGAACTGGTCGAGTTTGGCGCCCGGCGCCAGCTCACCCGATGTCACGAGAACAACCTCCGCCATCCTTGCGGCGATTCGGGCCGCTGCCCGGCCTCGCGCACGCGGATGACCATGGCTGTCGCATTATCGTCGCCGCCACGGTCGAGGGCGAGCTTAACCAGCCGCTCGCACGCGTCCGCCGGCGGGTGAGCCAGCGCGTCCGTGATCTCGCTCGCGGTCACGTTGCTCCACAGCCCGTCCGAACACAGCAGGAATGTGTCGCCGGAGTCGAGCCGTTCGGATCGGATGTCGACGCGGACTGTGATATCTCCTCCGACCGACCTCGTGAGCGCGTAGCGGGCCGGATGGTCGATGGCCTGCTCGGGCGTGATGATGTGCATTCGGAGCAGCTCCATCACCTGGCTGTGGTCGGACGTCAGGACCTCCAGCTCGCCGTGATGGCGGCGGTAGACGCGGCTGTCTCCGACGTGAGCGAGGTGAGCCTCGCCCGGTGTGATTGCCAGGGCGCTGAGCGTGGACTGCATCTTGCGGCCGCCGCGGCCACCTATCGCCGCGTCGAAGATCGCCTGGTTGGCCCGGTTGAAGGCCCCTCTCAGCGTGCCCGAAACGCGCCCGCTGCCGACGTTCTTCTGGGTGTGGTCGAGACACGCCTCGACGGCAAGTCCGGCCGCGACATCCCCGCCGCCGTATCCCCCGAGGCCGTCGGCGACAGCGAACACGAGGCCCTGTTCGGAGGTTGCGACCGCCTGCTCGAGCGTGTACTCCTGGGCCGGCATGACGAAGGCGGTGTCACCATCCAGGGCGGCCCAGCCGATCCGGTCCTCGTTGTGGTCGCGGACGTGGCCGGAGACCGACAGGCCCGCGTACTCGACTGCCAGAGACGCTGTCACCGCTTGCATCTGTCCGGCGACGAAGCTGACATTGGTTTCGGCTTCCTCTTCGAGATTGGGGAGACCGCGCCGGGGCAGGAGGTGCCGACGGCGCGGTCTCGATCCGCTGGAACCGCGGAGACCGTTACCTCTCCGGGATCACCGTCTGTGGTTTGACGAGGAGGCTCTTATTGCTCGTGGCCGAGTTGAAGATGAGCCAGATGGCCCCGACGACGATCCAAACGACCACAGCCCCGAGCGCGATCAGCGTGTCTGTCTGAGTCGATCCGCCGGCCGAGACGCTCATGACGACGATCGCAGCGAGCATTCCGATGTTGGCGACAAGCCCCGCCACCGGAACGATCACGTGTTTGAGGATGTTCCTGCGATGCCTCCCCCCGAAGGCAAACAGCACCAGGGCATTGGTCATGCCGTAGACCAGGAATGTCCCCGTATTGGACGCGAGCGTGATCTGGAGCAGGTTGTCGGCCGAAAGCACGGCGTATCCGCCGAGAACAGCCGAGACGATCGCTAGGGCCACGACGCCGTAGTGCGGGGTTGCATGGCGGAAGTGGAGCATGCCCAGCAGACCCGGGACCTCCTTGTCTCGGCCCATGACGTAGGTGATGCGCACGCCGGTGTTGAGGCACGCCAGCGTGGTGCCGATCAGGGCGACGAGGACGCTGACGGCCAGGATCAGGACGAGGGCGACGCCGGTCCCGCCCAGCATCTTGTCGCCGATGAACCGGACCATGTCTCCGATCGGCGCGGAAGATGCGGCAGCTGCCGCGTAGCCGCCGACCGTCTTGCCGGTCGCGTCCGTCGCGGTGATGCTGTTGTTGACGAGGAAGTTGGCCGAGACGTATTCGATCACGTACGCCACTGCGCCCTGGATGGCGAGAGACAGGAGAACGGCTCGTCGGACGTCACGCTTGGGGTTGATCGCTTCGGCGCCGAGTGCCGTGACCGACTCGAACCCGACGAGCAGCAGGATGGCGATGGTGCCCTGAAAGAGGACGTTGGTGAAGTTGTGCGGCAGCACGACCGACGCCACGTTGTCGTGGGCATAGGCGAGGTCGGGATGTGTGAGCCGGAACGCGATTGCGAGGATGGAGAAGCCGACGAGAGCCGTCAGCTGAATGGCGTTGATGACGATGGCGGTCATCGTCGAGCCGGAAATGCCGCGATATGCAATCAGCCCGACCAGGGCCGAGAAGATGAACGCCGCGCCAACCTCGGCCGGTTGATTCAACGTCACGCCGAACAGGCTCAGGATGTATACGCACAGGATCGCGGTGAACCCGACCATGATGCCCGGGTAGATCCAGTAATACAGATGTGAGACCCAACCCAGGATGAACTTCGCCAGTCGGGCGAACTTGTAGTGAATGGCCTCTTCCTTTTCCAGGAACGCGGCCTCGGCGAAGTAGTACGAGGAGCCCGCGCCGGCCTCCGGGTAGATGTTCGAGAGCTCGGCATATGAAAATGCCGTCAGGAATGCGAGTATCAGAACGAACAGCAGGCCCGGAACCATTTCGGTCGCGGTCGTGATGCCGCCGTTCTGCTGGACAACCTGAGCCTGGAACGTCGTCCAGAGAAAAGCGCCGGGCGCAATCAGCGCCATGGCGTTGATCGTCAGCCCGGTCATCGTCAGGGTTCGCTTCATTTCGGTCGCTGGCGCGGCGGCCATCGCGTTCCTCCTGTCAGCGCACGGTCGGGGAACCCCCTCCAGCCAAAGCCGATCGGTGGGCTGCCGTGCGTGAGGAGAGCATCCGAGATCGAGGAGTCGGAATCAGTAGTGGCGAGGGAACGGTTCCGCTGCAGCTCGGTTGCCTTAGGCACCGCCGAAGGTTGTGCTGGGGTTGCGGCAAGTTGTCAGGATGATCCCTAAAGGGATACCGAAAGGGCGAAAGAGGCCCGTCCGCAATCAGGGAACGGGCCTCTTGGATCGTCTGCGGCCGCAGGAGTGGGAAATCAGGCCGCGAGATCGCGCCTCTCGAAAGCGACCACGGCGATGGCCAGGAAGACCGCCACAACCGCGGCGAGCACGGCTGCGTCACCCAGGTTCAACCCGTTGCGGAGCGGGTCGCCGCCCATGTAATAGCGGAACAGCGAAAGCGGCCTGATCGTGCCCAGCCCGTCCACGATGGAGGAGAGCGCATCGATCAGGTACATCGCCACCATCAGCGCGACCGTCACGCCGATTGCAGCGCCGCGGTTGCCGCTGAAGGCGGAGATCGCCAGAGCGATGTCGGCGAACGCCAGGCCCAGCAGGACCAGCATCACGAGCGCCGCGCCGAGCCGATCGGGCGGCAGCGCGCTGGCGCTGATGGCGGCGCCGGTCAGCGCGAAAGCCCACAGGACCACGGCCGCCACGATGCACGCCAGCACGATCGCGAGCCACTTCTCGAGAACCACACGACTACGCGAAACCGGGTACGAGAGGAGAACGTCGATCGTGCCGCGCGATTCCTCGCCCGCAGTGAAACCGCTCGCCATGCCAGCGGCGAAGGCGACCATGGCCGCAGGCAGGATCATCGAGAACAGTTCGATGTGGAGAAAGCCGATGAGAGTGCTCGCGTCGCCCAGGCTTGCGCCGAGCAGCTTCACGGCCGGGCCCATCTTCTCGAGCATCGCGTTCAGATCGAACAGCTTGGAGTAGGTGGGGAACAGGATTGCGAAATACGCGGTCATGACGCCACATCCCAGGCTCACCCAGAATGTCGGCCAGCGCAAGTCCCGGACGGTCTTCGTGAAGACGTTACGCAGCAGCATGGCTGGCCTCCCCGGCGGCGCTCTTGTCGGCGGCCTCACCCGATCCGTAGTACGCCATGAATATCTCTTCGAGACTGGTGTCGACGCTCCGTATGTTGCGGACCTCGAAGTGGGCGGCGGCCTTGATCAAGGCGTCGACGCTGCCCATGACGGTGCAACGCAGCGTCCCGTCTCGAACGATCAGGTCGCTCACGCCCGGCAAGTTGGCGAAAGCCTCCGCATCGACGGCCCCGATGAAGTCGATCTCGATCCGGCGGAGTGCCCGCTCCTTGAGACCGGCGATCGTCTCGACGGCCAGCAAACGGCCTTCGCGGATGATGCCGACTCGGTCGCACAGGTGCTCGACCTCCGGCAGCTGGTGCGACGAGATGAAGACCGTCCGACCCTCGTCGCGGGCTTCTTCGCAGAGATGCTCGAACTCGAGCTGGATGAAGGGATCCAGTCCGGCCGTGGCCTCGTCGAGGATCAGCAGCTCCGGGCGAATCATGAAGGCCGCGACCAGGCCGACCTTCTGCTTGTTGCCGCGGGAGAGACTCTTGATCCTCTTGGTCGGATCGAGCTCGAGTCTCTCGATCAGGCTCTCCCGGTAGGCGGCGTCCACCTGTCCTTGCAGATTCCCCAGGTAGGTCAGCAGCTGGCGTCCCGTCAGGTCGCTGTAGAGCGACAGCTCTCCCGGCACGTAGCTGGTCCGCCGGTCGATCGCGAGCCGGTCGCGGCGGACGTCCAGACCCAGGACGCTCGCGCCTCCGCTCGTCGGTCGAATCAGGTCCAGCAGCAGCCGGATCAGGGTCGATTTCCCGGCGCCGTTCGGGCCCAGGAACCCGAAGATCTGCCCGGTCTCGACCACCAGATCGACTTCGATGATGCCGCGCGAGTGGCCGTAGCGCTTGGTGAGATTTCGGGTCTCTATCGCGGCGGTCATCAGGGAGCCTCCTTCCGAGCCATCGAGCGTTCTTCCTCCCAACGGTCGAAAAGCCTGGGCAACTCTCGTTCCAGGAACGCGTACATATCTCGTACCTCCTCGAGCGGCTCGGGGTTTCCGTCCGGGCCGAGCAGTTCCAGGCCGTCGGCGGCGAGTTCTTGCAGGCGCTGCAGCAGTTCGACGCGCCACAGCATCATTCGGGCCCATGCCCCGGATTTGACCACGAATCGGTCGCGGCGATCGCCGCCGCGGACGGTCCGTTCGATGAACCGGTAGTGGATCAGGAGCTGGGTCATGTTGCTGATCGAGCCCTTGCTGGCCTGTAGCGTGTCGGCCAGTTCGGCGGCGGTCAGCCCATCGCCGGGGCCCAACAGGATGGCGCCGAGGACCCGCCCGGCCATGCGCGGAAGGTGCAGGGAATCGAAGACGAGCCCGATCTCTTCGACGAAGCGGTCCGGGGAGATGCGGGAGCTCCGCCGCTCGCGGTTGCGGTCCAGCAGTTCGTCCAACATGCTCGCCGGCCTCCCATGCGCAACGCACCCCCGATTGCGAGGCGGTCGGGGAATGGCGTTCGGCGCAGTATAGGCGGTTCGTGTAGTTCAGTAAACACTGAACCAGAGCGGAAACAATGAACCAGCACGCCGGCGGGCGGTTCGCGCCGTGCCGGCAACGTCCAGACCGACGCCACCGGCATGCTCGGGACACGTCGGTGTTGCTGGCTTCGAGCATCCGCTACCGGATCTGTCCGCTTGCGGCCGGCAAGCGCCGCCTTTCGAGGCGGCGGCATCGATGTCATGCTGATTGCCCGCCACGACCCTCGAGGCCGCAGGCCCCTCACAGGAGCGACCAGATGACGAGCATCGGCAAAGAACCGTTCGGCAGCCACGATGGCAAGACCGTCGACCTGTACACCCTGACCAGCACCGACGGGGCCACGGTCAAGATCTCCTCGTACGGCGGCACCATCACTTCCTGGACGGCTCCGGACCGGTCGGGCAAACAGGCCGACATCGTGCTCGGCTTCAAGAACCTGGCGGGCTACACGAGCCCCGCATACCTCGCGACGAGCCCGTACTTCGGCGCCCTGATCGGCCGGTATGGGAACCGCATCGGCGGCGCCAGATTCAGCCTGAACGGGGTCGAATACCAGCTCGCCGCGAACGAAGGCCCGAACAACCTGCACGGCGGGCCCAGGGGCTTCGACAAGCGGGTCTGGGACGGCGCGGACGAGGCCGTCGGCGACGACGCGGCTCTGACGCTCGAATATGTGAGCCCCGCCGGCGAGGAAGGCTTCCCCGGCAAGCTTTCGACGACGGTCGTCTATACCCTGCAATCGGGCGGCGTCCTTCGGATCGATTATTCGGCCACGACCGACCGGACGACCATCGTGAACCTGACCCAGCACACCTACTTCAACCTCGCCGGTGAAGGCAACGGCGACATCCTGGGCACCGAACTCGAGATCAACGCCAGCCGGTTCACCCCGGTGGACGCGAACCTCATCGCGACCGGCGAACTGCGCAGCGTCGAAGGCACGCCGTTCGATTTCCGCAGAGCCACGGCAATCGGCGCCAGGGTCAACCAGAAGGACCAGCAGCTCGGTTACGGCCATGGCTACGACCACAACTTCGTCATCGATCGCGGCTCGGAGATGGGTCTCGTGCTGGCCGCCCGCGCGTACGAGCCCGTCAGCGGGCGTGTGCTCGAGGTTTTCACGACCGAGCCCGGCGTCCAGCTCTACGACGGGAATCTCCTCGACGGCAGTCTCGTCGGCAAGAGCGGCAAGCCGTACACCCATCGCAGCGGCTTCTGCCTCGAGACCCAGCACTATCCCGACTCCCCGAACAAGCCGGGGTTCCCGAGTGTCACGCTCGAGCGCGGCGAGACCTACGCCACGACGACCGTCTTCAAGTTCTCGGTGAGGTAGATACATGTGGCGCCCGGTGACGGCATACCCCGGGCGGGCTGGTCCTACGCCATTCGGAAGCCCCTAGACCAGGTCACCGTGGCGGTCCAGCACCACGATCGACGCGCCCTCGAGGGACAGAACGCGCGACGCCGGTCTGGGGCTTGAACCCGGCTTGGAGTGAGTCGGGCGGCGAGGCACCCCGAGCCGCCCCAGACCCGCCCGCTCGGGCGGCTCGGCGGACCTCGGCCGATGCCCCCGCTCGGGCGCGCGACAAACCTCGAGCCTCGCTCGCCGGTTATCATGTGCCCTCGACTCCATGGAGCGGCGGAGATCTATGGCGCTGATCGAGACTTCGGGCCTCACCAAGGACTACGGGACGGTCAAGGCACTCGATCGTCTGGATCTGCAGGTCGAGCCGGGAATCATCGGGCTGGTCGGTGCCAACGGCGCCGGCAAGAGCACCTTGCTCAAGATCCTGCTCGGCCTGAT
>JADGQJ010000202.1 GCA_017881885.1 Chloroflexota bacterium | reverse complement strand
ACGCCGCCGAGAATCGAAACGGCCGCCGGGTTTCCGGCGGCCGTTCTCTCTTTGGCGAAGGGTTCAGGCGACGCCGACCAGGGTTTTGGTCTTTGCGGCATCGGCCTGGACGACGGCCAAGTCCATCGTGATCTTGATTTCGTCGCTCACCAGAACGCCGCCGCTCTCGAGGGCACCGTTCCATGTGAGCCCCCACAGCTTGCGGCTGATCTTCGTCGAAGCGGAGAATCCGGCGCGGCGTCCGCCCTGCATGTTCGCGACGACGCCACCGATCTCGGCATCCAGCGTCACCGGGTGAGTCTGGCCGTGCATCGTCAGGTCGCCGACGATCTTGAAGCCGTCACCGCTCGGCTCGATGTGCGTGCTGCGGAACACAAGCTCGGGATAGGTGGCCGCATCGAGGAAATCCGGGCTGCGGAGGTGCGCATCGCGAGCCTCCATGCCCGTTTCAATGCTCGATGCGTCAATATGCGCCTCGACCGTCGAGCGCTCCGGGTTGCTCTCATCGAAGTCGACCGTGGCGGTGAACTTGTGGAACTGACCGCGGACCGTCGTGACCATCATGTGCCTGACGGCGAACTCGATCTGCGAATGGGCTGGGTCCAGGTCCCAGGTATTCATCTTCTAACTCCTAATGTTGCGTCCTGTCGTGAACCCAACCGGGATAATTGACTCAGCAACTAAGTGATATAGTAGTTGAGCACGCAACAAACTGCAAGTGGAGATACCGAGGAGCTTCAATGGAGCAACCAGTCGACGACGCGGAGAGCGTGGGCCTATCGAAGACCGCGAACATCGCGGACTTTTCGGACGTTCCCGAAGCTCTCCTCGCTTCCGCGCTCAATCCGGTCGAACTGCGGGCGTGGCGCGCCTTCCTGACCCGGCACGCTCGGGTGGCGCGACGCTTGGAGTCGGACCTGATGGCTCGGAGCGACCTGCCGCTGGCCGAGTACGACGTGCTCTTCCAGCTCGCCCTGGCCGAAGGGCAACGACTGCGCATGAACGAGCTCGCAGACCGGGTGCTGCTCAGCCGGGCGGGGATCACCCGTCTCGTCGACCGGCTCACCGCCGACGGCCTGGTCAGCCGCCTCAAATGCGCCTCCGACGCGCGCGGCTACTTTGCTGTGCTGACGTCCGGCGGCATGGAGCGCCTGACGGACGCCACCCCCGGCCACCTGGCCGCAGTGCGGCGCTTCTTCCTCGAATCGTTCACAGGGCCCGAGCTCGAAACGCTGGCCGAGCTCCTGGAGCGCAGTCAACCGTTCGTCTGACAATTCGCATCGAGGCGCTATCGTTCGGCCATGCCAACGCGCAGCGAGATCGTCGAGGTCTCCGGCAGGCAAGTCGCGATAACTAACCCGGACAAGGTCTTCTTCGCCGGCCCGGGCTACACGAAGCGCGATCTCGTCGCCTACTACTTGGCGGTCGCCGACGGAGCTCTGAGAGGCGCCGGCGGACGGCCGATGGCGCTGAAGCGCTACGTAAACGGGGCCGACGGCGACTTCTTCTTCCAGAAGCGCGCCCCGGACTCGCGGCCTGAGTGGCTCCGAACCGTGGAACTCTCGTTTCCGTCGGGTAGGACGGCCGACGAGATCGTCATCGATGACGCCGCCGGGCTGGCCTGGATCGCCAATCTCGGCTGCCTGGACTTGAACCCTCACGCAGTCCGCGCCGACGACCTGGACCACCCAGACGAGCTGCGAGTCGATCTGGACCCGGTGCCGGGGGTGCCCTGGGACGACATCCGGCGGGTGGCGCTCGAGGTTCGCGAAGTGCTCGACGATATGGGCCTCGTCGGCTGGCCCAAGACTTCGGGTTCGCGCGGCATCCACATCAACGTTCGGACCGAGCGGCGCTGGTCGTTCGACGAGGTCCGCCGCGCGGCGCTGGCGCTGGCGCGCGAGGTGGAGCGGCGCGCTCCCGCGATCGCCACCAGCAAGTGGTGGAAGGAAGAGCGCCACGGCGTCTTCCTCGACTACAACCAGAACGCGAAGGACCGAACTGTCGCGTCCGCCTACTCGGTGCGGCCGGTGCCCGACGCGCGGGTTTCGGCGCCGCTGACCTGGGATGAGCTGCCGACGTGCGAGCTGGGCGACTTCACGATCGCCACGGTGCCGGCGAGATTCGCGGCGATCGGCGATCCGGCGGTCGGGATCGATCTGGCAGCGGGGTCGCTCGATAAGCTCCTCGAATTGTCCGCGCAGCAGGCCAAGGCCGGGCAGGGCGATGCGCCCTGGCCGCCGAACTACGCCAAGGCGCCCGGCGAGCCGCCCAGAGTCGCCCCCTCGCGTGCCCGCAAGGACGGCGACGACGCGGCCGACGGCCCGGCAAAAGCCGCCGCTTCGACTGCCCGCACGCCATCTCCGACCGGCCGCCGAACGTCCAAGAAACCGTTGATCGAGATCGCCCGCGCGGCAACCAAGGAGGAGGCGCTGGCCGCCTTCGAGCGGTGGAAGTCGCGCCACGAGGGCGTCGTTCCGCACCTGGAGACGGCGGACCTGCTGGTCGATTCGATGCGCGGCCGGTTCACGCTCTGGTACCGCATCCGCGTCAACCTCGAGCACGTGCCGGTCTCCGAGCGCCCGGCGCAGGAGCCACTCGACGCGGACTACGACCCCTGGGCGGAGGTCCGCTGAGGCCACGAGGCTGCGCCCGAAGGGCGGCCGCCGCCGCGTCCCCGCCTACCGGCCGAAGATCTCCGTGAGTTCGAACGGAGCAGTCGACTCGAGCTGGTCATAGCGGCAGTCGGAGGGGGGCTTGTCGGGGCGCCAGCGGATGAAGGTCGTGGCGTGACGGAACCGATCGCCCTGCAGGTGGTCGTAGGCGACCTCGCAAACGCGCTCCGCCCGCAACGGCTCCCAGGAGAGATCGCGGTCGCGGTTCCAGCGACTCGTGGCGCCGGGCATGCGCTGGCCGGACTCGCGGGCGGCCGCCTCCCATTGGGCCCATTCGGCCCAGGGGTGCCCGTCGAGCGCGTTCACGCGCAGCGGCGCGAGCTCCTCCGCCAGCGCGACCCGCTTCTCGTTCGTGAAGCTGGCCGTGATGCCGACGTGGTTGAGCTTGCCGGTGTCGTCGAAAAGACCGAGCAGCAGGGAGCCGACCATCGTGCCGGGCCCGTTCTTGTGCCAGCGGAAACCCGCCACGACACAGTCCGCGGTCCGGGCGTGCTTGATCTTGGCCCAGCCGCGCTTCCCCGGTTGATAGCCCTCCGTCAGTCGCTTGGCCACGACGCCGTCCAGGCCCGCGCCTTCGAATCGGTGGAACCACTCCGCGGCGCGCTCTGGATCCCGAGTGGCGGGCGTCAGGTGGATCGGCGGCGCCGCGGCGCGAAGCAGCACCTCCAACAGCTCGCGGCGTTCGCTCTGCGGAGCGGAGCGGAGATCGCGGTCGTC
>JADGQJ010000201.1 GCA_017881885.1 Chloroflexota bacterium | reverse complement strand
GCGTCGAGTACGTCCCGGAGCCGGTGGACGCGTTGGACCCGCCGCCATCGCTGAAGGGCATGCGCACGCTGTTCGAGGGGTTCCACCACTTCGCGCCGAAGGATGCGAGGTCGATCCTGCAGGACGCGTTCGAGAAGCGCGTCGCCATCGGCATCTTCGAGGTTCGAGTGCCGCCCCCCTGGGGGCCTGCCCTGCTGATGCTGGCGCCCGTCAGCACGCTTCTCGGCTACCTGCTCCTCACCCCGTTCATCACGCCTCGGTCCTGGTCCCGCCTCCTGTGGACCTACCTGATCCCCGTCGTGCCACTCGCGACGTGCTGGGACGGGGTCGTCTCGCTCCTGCGGGTCTACTCGCCGCCGGAGCTGGAGGTGATGACCGTGCCGCTGAGGGCATCCGACTATGTCTGGGAGATCGGCACGGCCTCCACGGGCACGCCCATCTTCGACTACGTCTACCTGGTGGGCTACCCCGTCTGATCGCGTCCTGATCGGCTGACGACGCTTGCGGCGACTAAGAACAGTAGCCTCGATCCGCCGAGACTACTGGCCTCTGGTGTCATTGGCGCACGCTCGCCCACCGGAGAGTCATCGCCCGCGGTCGGCGAGGGACCTCACCGAGTTCCCACGTCCCCAACTCCCCGAACTCGCGCCACGTCCCGCAGCCACCACCCATTCTTTCTGTTGTGGTGGTACGGGCCGGAGTAGAAGGCGGCGGGAGCAGCAGGCGAGCGAGGCACTATCGTGAGCGAGGCGAGCGTTTGTGCCGACCGGAGCCTGTGTCCCGCTGCCTGATCCCCGCTAACTGCGTGAACTCCCCCTCGTCGCGCCCGGGCCCTCAGTCCACTCCGACCCCGGTTTCCGCCGCACTGCCCGACTTCTCCCTGAGCGACGCCGCCGTCATCTGCGTTCGGTTCACCAGCACCAGCCCGAAGTGACTTATCACCCGCCGATCCGCCAGCGAACGCGCCGTGACCGACGTCATCGGTACGAAACGCGGATCCGTCGAGTCGACGAACGTGGCGATATCCGTCTCCGAGAAGAGGTGGATCGTGCCCGTCAGTGTGTGGCCGGACGTGAAGATGACCAGCTCGCGCGGAATTCGCTCCATGAGTGGTCGATCCATCCCGCCGACCATCCCCGTCTCGGCCGTGGACACGTCCTCTTCCTTCTGGCCGATGAACGTGATCTCGTCCTGGTTGACCATCAGCTCCGGGACGACCAGACCCGTCGGGTCGCCGTTGCGTCGGAGAAGTTGTGCGCCCGTCAGTCTTATGAAGCCGCGGTTGTGGTTGATCAGGTCGGACAGCCGGTTGAAACGAAGAAGCGAGATCTCCCCCGAGACTCGCAGGTGGGGACCTACCAGCTCAATCGTTTCGAACCGGTCCGGACCCTGGCCGGGAATGCCGATCGAATCGATGTCTTGAGAGTTGCCCCAGCCCATCATCTCCGAACCCTCCGGCTGCTTCGATGCCCCTAGGACTGCGTCGATTGTAGGGTCCGCGCAAAGCCCGTTCGTTGCGGTAGCGCCTGCCGGTCGTTCAGGCCGTGGGAGTTGCGCCGCCGGGAGCTGCCGGAAGCTCGAACCAGAGTCGCGCTCCGCCGGTGGGGCCATTCTCCGCACCGGCTCGGCCGCCCTGCGCTGCGGCGAGCGCCTGCACGATCGATAGACCCAGACCGCTCGTACCGGCTCCACGGCTGTGCGACGGGTCGGCCTGGAAGAACCGCTCGAAGATGCGCGGCAGGGCTTCCGGCGGGATGCCCGCTCCGGTGTCCTCGACTGAGATTCGGATCGCGAGGCGGGTCGCGCCCCGGCTCGCCGCGGCCACCGACGTCGCCACAAGCCGCACCGTGCCGCCATCGGGGGTGTGGCGGAGCGCGTTGTCCAGGAGCGCGGTCACGATCTGGCGGACTCGATCCGGATCGGCGTCCACGGCGAGCCCCCGCGGCGCGTCCACGGTCAGGGTCACGTTGCATGACGATGCCCGCGCCTCGAAGCCAGCGGCCACGGAAGAGAGGGTGGCGGCGACATCTACCGCCCGTCGTTCCATCGGCAGGTGGCCGCCTTCGGCGAGGCTGATCGTGCGCAGGTCGTCGACGATCCGGGCCAGGACCCGAGACTGGTCGCGGATGGTCTCGATGTGGCGGCGTTCGGGCGTGTACACGCCGTCGAGGATCGCGCTCGAGGTCGCGTCGATCACCGCCAGCGGCGTCTTGAGCTCATGGGCGGCGTCCTGGAGGAAGCCCCGCCTGGATTCCTCGGAGCGCGCAAGCTCGCCGGCCATCGAGTCGAACGTGCGGCCCAGTTGGCCGAACTCGTCGCTGCGGTCGGCAAGCCCGGAGCGCTGCGCCAGGTCGCCGCGGGCCACGCCGGATGCCGCTTCCTCGAGCCGGGTGAGAGGCCGAACCATCCTGCCGGCGAGGAGCAAGCCCAGCAACGACGCACCGGCGGCAGCCGCCGCCGCGGCAACCAGGAGCCTCAGAATCGTGGACTGCTGTGCCTGGCCGGAAGTCGGCGCAGGCGCGGGCTGGGGCGATCCGCCTTCGTTATCGTCACCGGGAGCGATCGTCGCGCCGGCGTGGGCAGTGGCCGCTACACCGCCCCCTTCGTTATCGAGTTCGGCGAAACCCTGGCCGACGATCGGCGGTGTGGCCAGGGCCACGATCGCGGCAGTGGCAAGGGCCACCAGGGCGAAGCCGAGTGCTATCCGCCACCGCAGGCTCACCTGGACCCCTTTCGCGGGCTCAGCTCAACTCTGGCGATCTAGCCGCTCGATATCCCACGCCGCGAACGGTCTCGACGTAGGAGCCGTCGTCGGGGCGCGAGCCGAGTTTGGCGCGCAGGTTCTTGATGTGGCTGTCGATCGTTCGGTCGAAGACGTCGAACGACTCGCCGAAGACCCGCTGACCGATCTGCTCACGGGTCCATACGCGACCGGGCTGTTCGGCCAGCGCGGCCAGCAGATCCAGTTCGGTTCGGGTTAGCGGCACGACGGAGCCACTGCGCGTGACTTCGCGACCGTCCAGATCGATCGTCAGATCGAAGAGCGCGGTCGAGGGCCGGACGGCCATCGTCATGACCGGTGTCGCCAGCGAGGCGCCGGTTGCGGCCGGAGCGGTCGGTCCGGATCGACCGAACCGCCGCAGGACTGCGCCGACGCGGGCCACGACCTCGCGCGGCTCGAACGGCTTGGTCACGTAGTCGTCGGCGCCGAGCTCCAGCCCGGCGACACGGTCGATGACGTCGTCGCGGGCGGTGAGCATCACCACGCCGACGGTCGAGCCTTCGCTGCGAAGCGTCCGCAGCACATCGAACCCGGATCGAATTGGCAGCATCACGTCGAGCACGAGCAGATCCAGGCCGGCCGTGCGCGCCAGCTCGAGGGCAACCTCGCCGTCGGGAGCTTCGAG
>JADGQJ010000092.1 GCA_017881885.1 Chloroflexota bacterium | reverse complement strand
GAGGTCGCACGCATGAGGGCAACGGGCCTTTCGGCTGCCGGCCTGAATCAAGTTCTATCGGAGAAGACCCGTGTACAACGACTATTCGCCCGAGCGCCTGGGGGTCAAGCCGGTCGCTCAGCTCTCCAACAGGTTCCTGACCGACGCCTTCGTCTGGATGTTCCTGGCTGTGCTGCTGAGCGGCATGGTCGCCTGGATCGTGCAGAGCAATCTGAGCCTCATCGACTCGATCGTCGGCCTGCGCATGCCGCTCTTCATCGCCCAGCTCGGTCTGGGTCTCGGCATCCAATGGGGCATTCGCCGCATCAATGCCAGCGTGGCACTGGCGCTGTTCTTCGTGTACGCGGCCCTGATGGGGCTCACCGTCGGAATCTGGGTTTGGTACTACGGCACGTCGAGCGGCAACCCGATGTCGGTCGTCCAGGCGTTCGTCTCGGCGTCCGCCGCGTTCGGCGGGGCGGCTGTCTACGGCATCGTGACTCGCCGCTCGCTGGCCAGCATCGGCTCGATCCTGTTCATGGGCGCCTGGGGCCTCTTCGCCGCCTTCCTGATCAATGGGCTGCTCCTGCACAGCTCGACGATGGATCTGGTGCTTTCCGTCGCGGGCGTCGTGATTTTCACCGCGCTTGCGGCCTGGACGACGCAGCGGATTTCGAGGGGCGACTTTGCGGCGCAGACCGGCTCGATGGAGAAGGCCTCTATCCTCGGCGCGATCCTCCTCTACATCGAATTCATCAACATCTTCCTGATGCTGCTCCGAATCTTCGGGGGCGGCCGCCGCTAGGCGATTTCGATGGCCCGGATGGCCGGGCTCGAACTGACACAGTGATGCGACCCCGGCCGCCCGGCCGGGGTCGTTCTCTTGCGCGAGGGCACGGTCCGGTGCCCGACGCCGCCGAGGGTGCATCATTCTCGGCGCAATGCCCGAGACCGATCGCCGCCTCGCACCGCCCCGGCGTCCCGCGCCCCGCCTCGCCGCCTCCCACGTCGGAGCCGTCCTTGCGACGGCGCTGCTCATTGCCGCCATGGCGGCTTGCGGCAACTCTAATCCGACCCGTCCCCCGGTGCCCACCGAGCCCTCGACCGCGGCCGCGGCCACACAAACGCCGACCGCCCCACCGACCGAGCCGCCGGCTTCGGCGCCCGACATCTATCCCGTCCCCACGCTCAGACTCCCGCAACCGGCTGATCCACTCGTAGCGGTTCTCTCTTCGACAACCGCGGCCGCGCTGGACAAGACGATCCAAAGCGTTCGAGCGCAGGGCGGCTTCCCCGGAATCTCCGCCAGCGTGGTGTTCAGCGACGGATCGATGTGGACCGGTCAGGCCGGTTCGGCGGTGCTTTCGAGCAAAGCCCCGGTCAAGGCCGAAACGCTGTTCTCCATCGGCAGCATCAGCAAGACCTTCGTCGCGGCCCTGGTTCTGCGGCTGGCCCAGCAGGGCACGATCGCCCTCGACGATCCCCTCTCCAAATACGTTCCGACGTATCCGAACGCAAGCCAGATCACTTTGCGCCAGCTGCTCGACCATCGCAGCGGCATCCACGACGTCTTCACCTCGCCGGGCATGGCAAACGCCATCCTCTCGAGCACGAGCAAGATCTGGACCGTGGACCAGGTTCTCGCCCGGATCGGCAAGCCATATTTCGCGCCCGGCCACGGATACCAGTACTCGAACACCAACTACATCTTGCTCGGATTGGCTATCGAGAAGGCGACCGGTCGGACCATCGCGTCGCTCATTCGCACCTCGTTCCTCGATCCGCTGGGGATGAAGAACACGTGGTTCCAGCCCCAAGAGAAGGTCGCCACCACCAACTTCGCCCACGGCTACATGAACACAGCCAGCAAACCGCGCGACGTGTCGGGGGGTCAGCGAATGCTGCCGTACAACTCCGAAGCCACGGTGGCAGGAGCATCCGGCGGGTTCGTTTCGACGGCGGCCGATGTGGCGCGCTGGGCGGCCGCCCTATACGGCGGCGGAGTGCTGGACGAGGCCGGCCTGGCGTCGATGATCGACGTCTCGCCGACGCTGCCCTACAAGCCCGCGTACCCATACGGCTTCGGGTTCGAGCGGACCGCGATCGCCGGGCGCATGGCCTGGGGCCACCGCGGCCATCTCGACGGCTTCTGGTCGGCGATGTGGTACCTGCCGGACTCGCGGATCACGATCGTCGTTCTCACGAACGATGAATGGACGAATGTCCAGACCACGACGGCGCAGTTCGTGCGGGCCTTGCTGGGGGATTAGGAGCCGGGACCGGTGGCAGGAGTCGCGCGCTGGCGGCGTGGGCCGGGAATCAAAGAGCCCGGCGAATTGCCGGGCTCTCGTCTTCAGCTTTGACCTTTCGGCCGGAAACTACCCGCGACGGGCGGTGAAGCAGTCGCTGCAGTAGACGGGCTTGGCGCCGCTCGGCCGGAACGGGACCTGGGCCTCGCGGCCGCAGCTCGAGCACGTGGCCGAGAACATCTCGCGGGGACCCGAGGAGTATCCGCCGCGACCGCCGCCGCCGCCACCACCCATGTGGGAAGAACCACCACCGAAGTCACCGCGCTGGGCCTTGCGGGCCGCGCGGCACGTCGGGCAGCGACGCGGTTCGCTGAACTGTCGCTCAGCGAAGAAAGCCTGCTCGCTTGCGCTGAAGACGAACTCCTGGTTGCAGTCCTGGCAAACCAGGGTCTTGTCCGATGCGTACAAAGAACGCTCCTTACTCGTGCGGCCTCAGCGACACGTCTGTCTCGCCGAGAACCGTTGAGAGGAGCGATCGTGGCAGCCGCTGGATTCGGGGCCTATTGGCCCGTCGGCGGGAGCGTACACGTACCACGGGGGATTTGTCTACAGTCTTAGTACGTAACCGCAACACCTCCGCCGGCGGTCTTGGCGCGGTCCATCGCGTCATCTGCGCGCCTCACCAACGACGGTCCATCACCGCCGCTCGGGCGCTGCCAGGCGCATCCGATGCTGGCGCCAATCTGAAGGCGAAACGCGTCCCTATCGACAAGACATACGGACGGTCTGCGCGAAGTCGTACGCGAAAGCGACGACATCGCACGCACGGTGTGCGTGGCGTGCGTTCGCGCGGCGTGGCTAGGAAGCGCCTCCCGTATCACGCCCGGGACTCGCGAGCCGGCCGGAGGCCGAGGACAGGACGCGCCTGGCTTGCTCTTTCTGGGCGTCCACGCGGTCGAGGGCGCCGTAGACCTCCGCCCAGGCTGCCTGCAACACGGCCATGCGAGCCCCGGAAGCGCGCAAATGATCCTGCAGCGCTTCCGCCTGGCCGGCGATCGCGGCCGTGGCCCGATGGGCAATCTCCATCTGTTCCAGGGCGATGCGCTGGCCGGCGACGGCCTGCGCCACCATCACCGCCGTTCGCAGCGCCGCGGCCGTGGTCGTCGTCGCCGTCTCCATGGCCCGCGCCACCTCTGTGTTCGTGTCCTCGACGATCTGCAGTGCCGCGTAACCCTGCATTGCGACCGCGAGCTGGGTCAGGATCTCCTGGCGGCGGCGGCGGATGGCGTGCAGGACGTCGGCGCGCAGGCAGTCGGCCCGCTCCGGGTCCGCCTGGGCGACGGTGTCGATTCTTGCGGTCAGCGCCTCATCCAGGCGAGCGGTGAGATAGGCGCGTTCGCGGAGCGTGTCCATGACGGTCGCCAGCGACACCTGCTCCTGCCCGAGAAGCGCGTTGTCGCGCTCGAGGGCGAGCCTGCCCTCGGCGATCGTTTGGAGGAGCTCTTCGACGTGGGCGCGCGAGCGGGCGAAGTGCTCGAAGTAGCGGCCCAACTCTTCCGCCTCGTCGTGCTGCGGTCCCAACCCGAACGGACCGCGCGATCCGTGACGCTCCAGGTCTATCTCCGGAGGGCTCAGCTCGTCGACGACCTTGCGCAACTCGGCCAGCTGGCGCGCGAGCGGGGTCTTCGCGGCGAGCTTGTTTCGCTCCACCTCGAAGCGACGCTCGAGCGTGCGGCCGCTCATTGCCGCCGTTGCGGTGAACTCCCGCTGCCCCAGCCGATCGATCGAGGCGACCGTTCGCAGGTACCTCTGGCTGCGCGGATCGAGCGAGGCGACGGTCTCGACATACTCGGCGACGGATCGCTCTACCTGCTCGGCCGCGGCCGCGTCGATCCCCGGAAAGGCGTCGGACCCGGCGGATGGCGCCGGGTCCGAATTTCCAATGTCGCTCATGGGTGGCGCCGGTGGCGCCCTCCGATGCCTACCTGGCCTTCTCGGCCGGCGCCGAGCTCGGGGCGGAGGCCGACGCCGGCTTCGAGGCCGAGGCGGCCGGGGCCTTGGCGGCCGGACCGGCCTTGGGTGCCGCAACCGGTTTGGCGCCGTCGCCGTTGTTGTCCTGATCTCCCGCGGCGAGGATCGCCGGAGCGAGCGTCCTGCGGGCCACGGCGGCAAGCGCCCCGGCCGACTGGATGATCTCCGCCAGGGCACTGGTGACGCCCTGAGCGCCGTTGAGGACCGTGAACTGCCCGATATGCTCGAACGGCGACGCCGCCGCACGAACGATGTCCGGCATGGTCTGGGCGATCTGCTGGGCGATGACCGCTTCCTGGTTCTGGCTCAGGGCCGCGGCGCGGCTTTCGATGCCGGCGGCTTCGGCCTGAGTGCGCGCCCTGATCGCGTCGGCTTCGGCAAGACCGCGGGCCTTGATCGCGTCGCCGTCGGCCTGGCCGTTGACACGAGTGGCGTTGGCCTGGGCTTCGGCCTGGACCTTGACGGCGGCGGCCTGGGCCTCAGCCGCGAGGCGGACTTCCTGCGCCGCGGCTTCTGCCTGGCGGATGCGAACGTCGCGTCCCGCGGCGGCAAGGGTCGTCTGGCGATAGGCCTCCGCGTCGGCCGGCTTGCGGACGTCTACCTGGAGCTGCTGCTCCGTCTGCTGCGCCTGCAGCTCGGCGACGCGGGTTTCCTGCTCGACGACGGCCTGGCGAGACTGCGCTTCTGCGAGCGGGCCCTGCTGGCCTGCCTGCTTCTGGGCTCGGTCGATCTCGGCCTGGAAACCGGCCTTCTTGATCTCGGTGCTCCGGATCGACTCGGCGATCTCGGCCTGAGCGGTCTGCTCCTGGGCGACCGCGGTCTTGTCGGCGTTCGCCCGGGCGATGCGGGCGTTCTGCTCGACTTCGGCCTGATGCGGCACGGCCAGGTTCTCGATGTAGTTGCTGGGGCTGGTGATGGCCTGGATCTGGAAGCTGTCGATGACGAGCCCGAAGGACTCCATCTCGACGGTGCACCGCTCCCGGACCTGCTGGGCGAACTTGTCCTGGTCGCTGATCATCTCCTCGACGGTCATCGAACCGGCGATAGCGCGCAGGTGGCCGACGAAGACGTTCTGGACCTTCGACTCGAGTTCGGCCGCGGGGCGATCCAGGAAGCGGCGGGCGGCGTTGGCGATCGAACGGTAGTCGTCGCCAACCTTGTAGACGACCACGCCGCGCAGATCCAGCCGGATCTTCTGCTGGCTGACGCAAGGGACGGTGATCTCACTCTCGTGGGCCATGAGCGAGAGGGCTCGGACCTTGGACAGGCCGGGCACGACCAGCGTGCCGCCGCCGGTGACTATCTTGAAATGCATGCTCTCGCCGGCCACGCCGGCCGGCGATTTCCCGCCACCCGGTCCGGAGATGATCAGGGCTTCGTCCGGCTCGGCCACACGCCACGCCGTCTTGAAGAGGACCACCAATAGAAGCAGTACAAGGACCACCACTCCGATGATCACCACAGTAGTCAGGTCTGAACTCATCGCGGAAGCCTCACCGTATCGGTCGGTTCCACCTCGACTGTCCGCCCGCCCAGGCTGCCGACCACCAGAACCTGGGCATGTTTCCTTATCGTCGCCTCGGGATCGGATGCCCGCGCATTGAACCTCTCAGTTCCTGCGCGCACCTCGATCACAACCTCCCCGAGATGGCCCGGGATGATATCTGCGGTCACTCTCCCCATCTTGCCGATGACGTCGTACGACACGCTGATCTCCGAAAGCCTGCCTGGAATAGCCTGACCATGTTAATGCTTCGGCTCTTCTGAAAGGAGCGGTTCTCGGAAGCGTTTGGCCGCGCGAATCGCGGTCGTGCCGGGACAGTCGACATACCAGTATGACCGCGCCGGCCGGCCCCAGGTTCGGTCGGCGGCCGGGAATCGAAGCGGCCCGTCCGGGGAACCGGACGGGCCGCCACTCCATGGAGCGAAATTGGTCAGTGCTTGGGCAGCTTGCCCACAGGAACGAGCGCGGCCTGAGTGGCCCCGTTCCTGTTATCGAGGCTCACGATCATCCAGCCGAGCGACGGGGTCGTCGCCTGGAGGGCGGGATCGACGCTGATCGGCAGGGTGGCCGACGCGCCCGACTTCAGAACGAGGAACTGGCCGTTCGAGACGCTCGGGGCGAAGGCGTTGAACGCGGCCTTGCCGGGTACTGCGTCGATGTTGCCGGTGATCAGGTCGAACCCGGTGATGGAGTACTTGAAGCTGGGCACGGTAGCGGAGATGCCCATGTCGCTCGCGACCGCCGGCAGCTCGATGACCGAGCCGTTCATCGGTGCGTCCGCAAGGAACGCGTCAATGAGCGTGCCGGAGGCGTTGAACGTGAACGAGGCGTCGATGCCGTTGAACGAACCGGTAAGGACGGCGCCGAGATCGAGCGAGACGACCAGGAAGTCGGTCGCACCGTCCCCGTTGGTGTCGATGGCGATATCGAATTCGGCCGCCGCCGCGTTGGACCACTGGTGCCAGCCGTTGATTGCGAAGACCAGGCAGCGGTCCGTATCGGGGAAGCTCGGGTCGCAGAACGAGCCGAGCTGCGATTGAACGCCGACCGCCCGAACACTGGCGATGCCCTTCGTGTGGTCCTTATCGACGATGCCCCAGGAGTAGACGTCGGCCGTGCCCGTGTGGGTACCGGCGTTGTGCAGCTTGAGGCTCGAGTTGGCCACTCCGGCAGTCAGCTTATAGGGTGCGGGTGGGCCGACCTGGACGGCCGAGAGGCCGCGTGGAACCACCAGGAATGGGATGTGGAGCGAGTAGACGCCCGCTCCGGAGGCCGTCGGCGTCGCGGAGACGACGCCCTCGACCGAAAGAACGGCGCCGGGACCAACGCCCGCGAAGGTGTCCGCAAACGGCAGCGCCTTCACGGCCGACGCGGAGAGCGTCAGCTTGGCGGTGACGTCGCGCGACTGGTGTGCGGGCACGGTCACCTTGGCAGGGGAGACCGAAACCTTCGCCCCGGCCGAGCTGCCGACGAAGGCGGCGGCCAGTTTGTAGGTGATCGGTGCGGAACTCTTGTTCTCGATCGTGAAGTTCCGCACGGCCCACCAGGAGCCGCCCAGAGCGACGTTGTTGAACGAGAGGGTGTCGAGCTTGTCGCGAGTCAAAGCGATCGCGGCAGTGGTCGTGGCGAGCTGCGCCTGCGCGACGCCAGAGCCGGCGCCACGGGGGTCGTAGCCGAGGATCTTCGCCGAGGATTCGTCCGCCGTGCTCATGATGGCGGCCTTGACCTCGTTGACCTTCCAGCCAGGGTGAGCGGCGATGACGAGGGCCGCGATGCCCGCGACGTGCGGGGTGGCCATCGAGGTACCCGAGTCGACGAGCACGTCGGTGCCGGTGCCCATGCCCGCGGCGACGATGCTAACGCCCGGTGCGGTCACTTCAGGCTTGAGGGCGCTGTCGCCGAAGCGTGGGCCCCACGACGTGAAGTCGGCCAGATTCTTGAAGGTGGGATTGGTCATCAGGCCGGCCGAGGAGATGGTGACCGTCGCTCCGTTTGCCGCCTGAAGAGCGGCGGCGGCACTGGCTTCGACCCCGATGAACGGGATCGTGACGCCTGCGATCGGGCCTTCGAAGGGCGGCAGACCGGCGCCGGTGTTGACCATGATCACTGCGGCGGCGCCGGCGGCCTGGCCGAGCTTGGCGCGATCGACGCGCGGGCAAACCCCGCGCAGGGTGACGACGATGTCGCCGGCAGAAACGCCCGCGTATTCGGAGGCGGAGCAGCCCAGGGCTATTCCGCCGCCCGAGGTGAGAACGTTGAGCTTGCCGGTCTTCGGGAGGGGGCCGTTGTTCGCGTTGAGGGCGGCGATGTCGCCCGACGCGAGGTGAATCGTGGCCCCGGGGAATGTGGCGTTGGTGTCGAGCGCGGCCACGGACAGGGTCCGCGAGCTGGATGCGGGCGTGCTCGTCATGTAAGCGCTGGGGCCTTCGTTGCCGGAAGCGGCGACGACCACGACGCCTGCGCGCGCGGCGTTGTCCGCGGCGACGGCGTCAGGAGTGTCGGACGTTCCGAAGTCGGAGCCGAGAGACATGCTGATCACGTCGGCGCCGTCGACGACGGCCCGGTTGATGGCCTCGGTCACGACGTCGGTCGAGCCGGTGCAGCCGAACACTCGATAGATGTAGAGGCTCGCCTGCGGCGCCACGCCGGGACCGATCTTGAAGTCGGTCGAGCCGTAGATCCCGGCGTTGTACGGCCCCGTATAGGTGGAGCCGTTCGCCAGAACGCCCTGCCCTGCAGCCGTGCTGGCCGTGTGGGTACCGTGGCTGTTGCAGTCGAGCGGGTTGGCGTCCGGATGCGGCACGGTGGCCGGCGATCCTGCCTTTGCACTCGCGTCGTATGCGTCGCCCACGAAGTCGTAGCCGACCGGGACCTTGGCGCTGGGGAAGGCCACGGTCGTGCCGTCGGCGTTGAAGGCCGGGGCGGTCGTGTCGTGGGCCAGACCGTAAGTGTAGTCGGCCGGATTGCCCGACCCGCCAAAGTCGGCGTGGTAGAAGTCGACGCCGGTGTCGATTACGGCGATCTTGACGCCGACTCCGGTCAGGCCGGTCGTTGTCCACGCCTGCGGCGCGCCCACGTACGGGACGCTCTCGGTGAGCAGAGGCTTGTAGATCGGGACGAGGTGAATGCCAGTCACGCCGGCCATTGCGGCGAGGGCGGTCAACTCAGCGGACTTCACGTGGACGTGGATGCCGTTGTAGGCATCCTGCATCTGGCTGACGACAACGCCGCCCGACTTGCGGACCGCGTCGGCGACCGGCTTCTGCTTGGTCTGGATCTGGGTCCGCCACGTGTCCTTCTGGGACTTGGTCAAGGTCGTGCCGTTGTCCGCTGCGTCACCGACCTGGCCCGCGACCGGCTGATCGGCCAGCTGGACCATGACGTCGACGACGCGGTTGGGGTCTATCAGCGCCGGCCGGAGTTGTGGGTCGAGCTTGCCGATGTCGATCCGCTGGAATCGCGCAACGGTCGGGCTCTTGGCGACGGCCGTTGTTGGGACAAAGGCCCCGAACGCCAAGGCGGCGATGCTCAGGGCAGTGAATACGCGACGTCTCATTCGACTCCTCCCGCCGATTACTTCGTGAGCGGGTCGCGTTTGCTAGTCGACCGGCACTCACGCTGACGTCATTTCGACCGGGCGAAACCTACCCGTCTCGAAACAGACGGGGACCGTACATCTTATGGCCACGGCAGGTCAACGAGGAAGTGAACTTAGCCCGGATTGCAACACACCCGGCGGGCCCCAGTTCCCCGAGCCGTCGTTGACGCTCCCCGGCTGCGCTCATATACTCATTTCCGACGGTTTAGGTCGGAATTACCGGGTGCGTCCCCCCGGCCCAACCCAGCGTCGAAGAGGAGAACCAAGCTGGCTACGAGGACGTATCACAGCACCGGCGCCGTTTCCTTCTCCACGAAGGGCGAGTACGGCGTGCGGCTGATGGCGCAGCTCGCCCAGCGGCACGGACACGGGCCCGCCAGCCTGACGGACATCGCCGAGCAGGAAGACCTGCCTCGGGCCTACCTCGAGCAGCTCGTCATCAGCCTCCGCGACGCCGAACTGGTGCAGAGCACGCGCGGCGCCCACGGCGGCTACGAGCTCACGCGCCCGCCCGAGCAGATACATATGAGTGAGGTCCTGCGCGCCCTCGAGGGGCCGATCGCGCCGATGATGTGCGCGAGTGACGATCCCACTCACAATAC
>JADGQJ010000091.1 GCA_017881885.1 Chloroflexota bacterium | reverse complement strand
CCCCGGTGCGGACCTTGTCAGCCCCATCGTGATGGCCGTCACCATGTACGGGCTATACGAAGTCTCGATCGTGATGATCAGGATGGGCGGCCGCTAGAACCTAGCCGGGAGTGGCACGGACGCGAGTCGGGCCATTTAGGCCGAGGGCTTCGCGGCGGCGAGACTCAGCCGAAACTCGCCGCTAGGATCCTGAGCTCGGGCGCAACGGCGCGATCATCCAGGACCACTCGTACGTCCCAGGACCGACGAGATACTGCGGCAAGGTATCGGGGCCGCAGCTGGCCGTCCCCAGGCCGCGGTGGGAGGCATCGAGATGGACGATCGTCTCGGGCCTCGCCGCGAGTTCGACCTCGTGCGCCGCCGCGGCCAGATCCTCGGCCCTGAAATGCGTGGCCGAAACCTGACGCGGCCGATCGAGCCCCAAATGGAGTCCGCGCCCGCCGCCGTCCGAGATTTCGAGCCAGGTGACGTCGGCGTGGCCGCCGTTTTCCTGCGGTCGGATGTAGGGCACGAACTGTTCCGACACGGTGGAAAGCCACCGTCCCACGGCGGCTCCGCGGCGGCGGTCCGGATACGTCTCGACCGGTCCGCGGCCGAACCATTCGACCTTCTCGAGACCGGCGACGACCTCCAGCACGATGCCGACGCGGGCCAGGTCCGCCAGGTCGGCTGGGATCCGGACCGTTTCGTGGACGAGAACCCCGCCGCCCTCCAAAGCCTGATACCGCGTTTCCTGATCCACGGCGATCCCCGACGCCGTCCGTTCCTCGGCCGTCACGACGACCCTGCCGGCCTCATGCTCGACGTTCTTCACCGTTCGGGAGAGGTGCGCCACTCCCCATTGGCGCCAGAGTGCCGTGAGACCGGCAATACGGTCGTTGTCGGTCGGGGCACGCCAGAGGGACAGTCGCGGCGCCGCGGCGAGGAGCTCGTGAACGAGCAGGCCCTCGGCGTCGAGCTTGATTTCGCCGCTCGGAGTCGGACGAACAGACGGACGTTCCAACTCAGGTATCCCTGCGGCGACCGGCAGCTGGGCCCAGCAGACCTCGAACCCGGCCGGGGCCCATGCCTGAGCCGCGGCGGTCCGGAACCTGATCGTGAGCCAGACGGCTCGGCCGTCCGACACCGGCGGCTTCCAGCCCGGCAACTGCACCGTGGCGGTCTTGCCCGGACCGACGCCGGACAGGGGCAGATCGCCCCGAGCGACCATCTCGCCGTCGGCCGTGAGCTCCCAGGAGGCTCGCAGCCAGTCCAGTCCGGTGAAGTCCTGGCGGTTCGTCAACTCGACCGAGCCCCGACTTAGGCTTTCGGGACCGGCGGAAACGCGGACTGGCGCCGCGAGCTGGCGGTGCTCCCACATCGCCGGCTTCGGTGTCAGGTCCGGCCAGTTAAGGCCGTCCAGGCAGAAGTTACCGTCGTTGGGCTGATCGCCGAAGTCGCCGCCGTATGCCCAGCGGGATGTGCCGTCCGGCAGCCGCTGAACCAGGCCGTGATCCCACCACTCCCAGATGAAGCCGCCCTGGAGGCCGTCGGTGGACTCGATTGCATCCCAGTACTCGGCCAGCGTGCCGTTGCTGTTCCCCATCGCGTGGGAGTACTCGCACATGATGAGGGGATGCATCTGCCGGCCCGACCGAGCGTGGGCGACTATCGCCGAGATGGGCGGATACATGGGAGGGACCAGGTCGCTTATGCGCTGGTCGCTAAACCAATCCCAGCGGATGCAGCCCTCGTAGTGCAGCGGCCGCGAAGGATCGTAGCGTCGGATGTAACCCGCCATCGCGTCGTGGTTGGTGCCGTGTCCAGACTCGTTTCCGAGCGACCAGAGGATCACCGAGACGTGGTTCTTGTCGCGCCGGACCATCCGCGCGGCCCGGTCCACCCAGGCGTTCAGATAGCGCGGGTCATCGCAGATCCGATCGATGAAGGCGTGCGCCTCGACGTCGGCCTCCGCGATGACGTACAGGCCGAGTTCGTCCGTGAGGTCGAGGAATGCCGGGTCGTTCGGATAGTGGGCTGTCCTAACGGCATTGAACCCGAACTGCTTCATCGCCACGAGGTCGGCTCGCATCGACTCGACGGAGATGACGCGCCCGGTGTGCTGATCGAAGTCATGGCGGTTGACGCCCCGAACCAGCACCGCGGCACCGTTGATCAGTAGATGAACGCCCTCGATCTCGATGCGCCGGAAGCCTACCCGCAGGTCCACTTCCTCGACCGCATCGCCGGCCGGCGAGCGCAGGACCACGTGCAGCGGGTAGAGATGCGGCTGCTCCGCGGACCACCGCCTGACGTCGGGGATCTCCGCGCGTGCTTCCGCTCGACCATCGAGAGGAGGACGCATCATGGGCGCCAGTTTGTCCCACTCCGCCTGACCGGCCGGGTCCAGGCCTACCGACACCATCTTCGCCACCATGTCGAAGCGATGGCGGCTCAACGGCTCGGAGTCTGCCCGGCTGACCCTGGGCCCGGGACCCTTGTTCGCGATCGGGACGATGGCCGTCAGGAGCGCGAGATCGCCCAGCTTCGCTTCGACCGTCCAGCCGGGCTCGCTCTCCACACCATCGAAAGCGACGTCGGCCAGCAGCTGGAACGTCCCCGTGCGGAGGTCGTCGGTAAGTCCGGCGTTTACTCGAACGTCGGCGAGGTGGACTCGCGGCGTGGCGTACAGATACACCGACCGGGTGATGCCGCCGTGCCACCACTGATCCTGATCCTCGGTGTACGTGGCGTCGGACCACTTGACCACCCGCAGGGAGATCGCGTTGGCGCCGGCGTGGACGAGGCTCGTGACATCGAACTCGGCGGCGAGGTGGGAGTCCTTGCTGATGCCGACCTGCTCGCCGTTCACGGACGCGATCAGGACGCTTTCGGCAGCCCCGACGTGGAGGACGATCCGGCGCCCGGCGAGCCACTGCGCCGGAACGTCGAAGTCGCGCTCGTAGATGCCCGTCGGATTGACGTCCGGAAGGTGAGGCGGATCACCGGGAAACGGCATCTGGACGTTGGTGTAGTGCGGCAGATCGAAAGTTCCCTGCATGGTCCAGCAGCCGGGCACATCGATTTCGCGCCAGTCCGCCGCGAGCTCTTCCTCCGGCGTGTGGAGCAGCTGGAAGCGCCAGCGGCCGTCCAGCTCGATCCGATCTCTATGCGGCACGGCATGCATCGGCAGACGGCCGACGGAGGTGAGCTCGGGCGTTACCCAGGGTCGGGGCATCATGGCGCGACCTCCGGAGAGGGTCTCCGCTCTTCGGCTTCCAGGACGTACAGCCGGGCGCGGAAGTCCCCGGCCTCGGCAGACTTGCGATTGGACTCGAGCACGAGTCCGGCGGCCATGAGCTCGTCTCCACCCAGAACCGTCGACCTGAGGGGCGCGCCGGCGGGTTCGGCGGAAGGCCAGACCGAGACGCGATAGGACGCCGAGGCATCCAGACCGCGCAGCCTCAGCCGCTGCGGCCCGGGGTTCGGCCGGCTCAAGATGCGGTAGTGGCCGACGATTGCCGAGCGCCCGTCGCGGGCCACGGTCATCCACGCGGTCTCGTTCCGATCTCCTTCGAACGGGCTGCGCAAGCGGAGGAACCGACCGCGCTGGAATAGTTCGCGCCACTGCTTGTAGAACGAGACCTGGTCGGCGATCTCGACGCGTTCCTCGGCCGACATGACAGTCGGGTCGAGCTCGTAGCCGAAGACGCCGAAGAACGCAACGGCCGCCCTGGTGGCGAGCGGCGTGATCCGCCCGACCTGGTGGTTGGGTACCGCGGAAACGTGGGCCGCCATCGAGCTGAGCGGGTACGCAAGCGACGTCCCCCACTGAATCCTCAGGCGCTCGATGGCATCCGTGTCGTCGCTCGTCCATCCCTGGGGCGCGAACGCGAGCATGCCCGGATCGAAGCGGCCGCCGCCACCGGCGCACGATTCGAAGAGGACCCCCGGGAACGCTTTGGTCAGGCGGTCGTACAACGAGTAGACGCCCAGGATGTAGCGGTGCATGAACTCTCCCTGGCGCCAGGCCGGCAGCGTCGGGCTGAATGGCTCGGTTATGTTCCGGTTCATGTCCCACTTCACGTACGAGATCGGGGCACTGCCGAGAATCCCCGAGATCACGCCGAAGAGGTGGTTCACGACGTCGGGCCGGGACATGTCGAGCACGTACTGATTGCGGCCCTCCGTCCGCGGGCGGACCGGAACGCCGATGGCCCAGTCGGTGTGTTCGATGAACATCTGGCTGTGACGGCTCACCATCTCAGGCTCGATCCAGATGCCGAAGCTCATGCCGAGCTCCTCCACCTTGCGGGCCAGCGACTCCACTCCGCCGGGCAGCTTGGCGAGATTGACCTCCCAGTCGCCGAGCGACGTGGTGTCGTCGTTACGCCGCCCGAACCAGCCGTCGTCGAGAACGAACAACTCGATTCCCATCTCGTGAGCGGCCGAGGCGATCGCCAGCAGCTTCGGTTCGTCGAAGTCGAAGTACGTCGCCTCCCAATTGTTGATCACGATCGGCCGCGCCCGATCGCGCCACGTGCCGCGGGCCAGGCGGTCGCGGAAGAGGCAGTGGAATGTGTCGCTCAGGTCGCCGAGCCCGCCACTGGAGAAAGCCAGCACCGCCTCGGGCGTGACGAAGTCCGCACCGGGGTCGAGGAGCCACGAGAAGCCGTCGGGATTGATGCCGGCGCGCACGCGAGTCGTCCCGAAGGGCTCGACTTCCGCTTCGACGAGGAAGTTTCCCGAATACACGAGGGAGAAGCCATAGGCTTCGCCGTGCTCTTCTGTCGTGGCGGGCCGCGCCAGGACAACGAACGGGTTGTGCTGATGGCCCGAGGCGCCGCGGGAGCTCGAAATGGACTGCCTGCCCGGCCGGAGGTCGTGCCGCTCCACCTGGCACTCCCTGGCCCAATCGCCGCTGAGCGTCACGAGTTGCCAATCCGAGTCGGGCAGATCCAGGGCCGCGCTCATTGCGCACCGCACGATTACCGCGGACTCTCCGGCGTTTGTGACTCGCGCGCCCCGGACGACGACCGGGCGATCGCGGTAGATCGTGTACTGCAGGCAGACTTCGATCTTGGCCATGCGGTCCGCCACGACCACTTCCAGCGTCTCGGCCTCGGTTCCGATCTCGGCGTATGTCGCCGGAAGGCCCGGGAGTCCGGGCTTGCCGGGGAAGGTGCGGTGGCTCTTGTATCGCAGATCCAGCACGCCGGAGCCGTCCGGCAGCTCGATCGCCAGCGCCGGAATCCGGTAGTCGCCCGTCCCTCCGATTGGGAGTTCGAGCGGCGTCGGATGACCCAGCCGGTTCGAGAAACCGAAGAAATCGCCCGGCACGAGATGCGAGTACGACTTGCCTTCGGCGAGAGACGCACCGAAGTACACGTGCCCGAGCCAGTCGTTCTCGAGGATGCGTACGACGTAGCTGACGAGGTCGTTGCGGAGGTGGAATTGTCCAGCCTCCGCCGACCACTCAATAGGCATCAAATACCAGCGGGCAGCGCCTCGACCAGATCGTGCGTCAGCCCTTGGCCGAGCCGAGCGTCAGGCCACTGATGAAGTAGCGCTGCAAGAGCAGGTAGATCACTACGGTCGGTATCGCGGCCATCAGCGAGCCCGCAGCCACGAGCGTTGGGTCGGTGAAGAACGTTCCCGAGAGGTTGTTCAGCGCTGCGGTGATCGGACGTTTATCGCCCGATTTGAAGAGCATCACCGACCAGAAGAAGTCGTTGTAGATCCACACGAAGAGCAGCGTGCCCAGGGCGGCCAGCGCCGGCCGGACCAGGGGCATGACGACCCGGGAATAGATCGTGAAGATCCCGGCGCCGTCGATCATCGCGGCCTCGACAAGCTCCTTGGACAGCGTCTTCATGTAGTTGCTCAACACGAAGGTACAGAAGCCTGTCTGGAAGGTGGCATGGATGAGGATCAGGCCGAGCACCTGGTCGTACATGATCCCGTTGTCGCTGAACGGCGCGGGCACCGGCAGGAGGTTGTAGAGGCGGTAGAGCGGCACGATGATGACCTGCGGGGGAAGCAGGTTTCCTGCGGTGAAGATCATCAGGACCAGCAGGTTGAAGCGCCAGCTGAATCGCGAGATCGCGAACGCCAGCATCGACGAGACCCACAGAGTCAGGACTATCGCGGGCAGCGTGATGACCATCGTGTTCCAGAAGAAGTGCGGATAGTCCGCGCTATTCCAGAACGTGATGAAGTTGTTCAGGTTCAGAGTGGCCGGCGTCGAGAAGGCGCCGTTCGCGTTGTTGACGATTTCTCCGAACGGGCGCAACGAGGTGTAGACCGTATACAGCAGCGGCCACGCAAAGATGATGGCCAGTGCGGTCAGGAAGATGTACAGCGCTACGCGGGACAACCGGCGCTGGGTGCGGTTGTGCGTCGTCCGCTGTCCCGCCAACACAACGGCACTCACTGGCTCTCCGATCTCATGACTCGAGACAGATACAGCACGATTGGCACGAGCGAGATCGTCAGCAGTATCACTGCGACGGCCGACCCGAAGCCGATCAGCCCTGCCTCGCTGAGGGCGCTGTTGGTGATCAGGATGGACAGCAGCTCGAGGCCGTTCTTCCCGTGGTTGATGATGTAGGCGATGTCGAAGGCCCGCAAGGATTCGATCACCGTCACGACGACGATGACGACGTTGATCGGGGCCATGACCGGGAAGACCACGTGGATGAAGGTCTGGCTCTCGTTGGCCCCGTCGATCGCCGCAGCTTCACGCAACGAGGGATCGACGCTCTTGAGGCCGGCCAGGTACAGAACCATGATGTACCCGACGTGGCGCCAGCTCGCCGCGACCAGAACCGCCCAGATGTTGATGGACGGGTCGCCCAACCAGTTCACCGCGTGCTTCGGGTCCATCCAGCCCAACGCAACGAAGGCGCTGTCGATGAAGCCGTTTCCGGCAAGCGGCAGGTATTGGAGCTTCCAGATGAAGCCGACGACCGCCAGCGACAGGACGACGGGAATGAAGAAGATGCTCTGGTAGACCGCGGATCCCCTCAGTGGTCGATCCAGAAGCACCGCTAGCAGTATCCCCATCGGTGTCGCAAGGCAGACGAAGAACAGCAGCCACATTATGTTGTGGGCGACCGCCGGCCAGAAGAATGGGTATGTCGTGAACAGCTGCGTGTAGTTGTCGATGCCCACGAAGGCGATCGGGTTTACGCCGTCCCAGTTCGTGAAGGACAGCACGATCGAGACGAGGGTCATCGCCCAGATCAGGAGAAGGAAGACGGCGAGTGGTACGCCCACCATCAACGAAAGCAGGACCTTGTCGCGGCGATTGAGAACGCTGTAGTGCCGCTTTCGCTTCTTGGTAGCAAGGGCTCCCGCCCCGGCCGAAGCCGGGGCGGGAGCGAGAGCCTTGGGCTCTGATTGAGACATCGATTGCTCTCAATAAGCCAGTTCTTGGATCAGGTTAGCCCTTGTACACGGGCAGCTTGTCCCAGAAGTCCTGGATCGACTGCTGGAAGGCAACCAGATCCTGGGTCGGGGTCTTGAGGAAATTGAGCAGGAAGCTCTGCATGCTGTTCGCGCCGGCGAAGTCCGGGCGAGTGTCGCGGTCGAGGAACTGCGTGATCTTCTGCGCCTTGCTGACGATCGCGACAGCCTTCTTGGTGAGGACCGAGAGGGTGGTCTGGTCGGCGTCAGTTGCGCACGGGATAAAGCCGTTGTTGGCCGCATACATGAGCAGCTGAGTCGAGCCCTTGGCCCAGAACTCGAGGTAGGTCTTGGCGCTGGCCAGATCTGCCTGAAGCGACGGGGACTTCGCGCTGAGCATCCAGATGTCGATCGGGGCGTCGAGAGCCTGCTCGGCATCGAAGGCGTTGCCGAAGAACGGGAACGGGAAGAAGTCGATGTCGTCGACCGCGGTCTTGTCGACCGTGGAAACTTCGCCGGTCATGAAGAGGCCGAGGAAGTACAGGCCGGCCGTCTTGCGGACGAGCGTGTCGCAAGCCTGCTGCCAGGTCAGACCGGCATAGCCGTCCGTGTAGAACGGAATGAGCTTCGCCCACGTCTGGAAGACGGTGGTGACCTTCGGGTCGGTCCACTTCTGCGCGCCGGTCATGAGGCCGACGTGGAAGTCATACCCGTTGAGACGAAGGTTGAGGATGTCGAAGGTGCCCATGGCCGGCCAGCCGTCGCTGTCGCCGAAAGCGAACGGAGTGAGGCCGTCCGTCTTCATCTTGGCGCACAGGGTGAGGAGGTCGTTCCAGGTCGCCGGAACCGTGTAGCCCTTGTCCGAGAAGAGGCTCTTGCGGTAGAAGACGCACCACGGGTAGTAGTCGACCGGGATGCCGTAGACCTTCTTGTCATTGCCGACGACTGAGTTCGCAAAGCCGGCAGTGAAGTTGCTCTTGACGTTGGCCCAGCTGTCGTCGATCGCGGTCGCGAGGCCCTTGTCCGCGAAGAACCGCATCCGGTAGCCGGAGAACCAGGAGAACGCGTCGTCCGGGGTGGCCCCGAGGTAGTTGTTGATCTGGTCCTGGAACGTGTTGTGGTCGACGGTGTTCATGGTGAGCGTGATGCTCGAATTCGCCTTCGTGAAGGCGTCGTTGACGGCCTTCATGCCCGCGAGGTCGGAGGCATCGGAGTGGTTGTTGCCGACGGTCACCTTGCCACCGGACGACGAGCTGCTGCACGCGGCTAGGACCGTCGGCAGCAATGTGAGCCCGGCTGCAGCGATCACGCCTGTCTTGAGGACTTCACGTCGAGTGACTTTTCCACCCGTCAGAAAGCCCGATTTCTTGTCCAGATCATCCATTGGGCGCCATCTCCTCCCTGTTCGGGCCGATTAGGTCGGCCGTGGTTCAACAGGAACCAACAGGCTCGACCGATTGTCGGGCCATCGTCTGCCGGGTGTCAAGAGGATCAGCGCATCTCGTTGAGTTGTGTGCGAATGCGTTGACTTGCCAGCCGGAGTGGGGCACGATGAGCGAAAGGGTCGACACGGGGCGGTCGGCCGAAGTTGAGCGAGGAATGGGCGAGATGGACTCAGATCGGGCCGAAAGCACGCCGGACGAGACGCGTGTGGTGGTCGACTCTGCGGTCAAGCGGCCGGCCCTGGCCAGACAGCGCCAGACGCTGATCCTCGAACAAGTGCGGGAACACGGTGCCGTTCGTGTCGCCGACCTCGTGACGGCCCTGGGCGTGTCCGACATGACGGTGCGCCGCGATCTGGAGCTATTGCAAGAACGCGGCCTCATCGAGAAGGTGCACGGCGGGGCTGCCGCAATCGAGGGCAGCTCCCTGTTCGAGCCGGGCTTCACAGTCAAGTCCATGCTGATGGAGGCCGAGAAGGAGCTCATCGCCGCGACCGCTGCATCACTTGTCACGCCCGGGACCGCCATTGCGATCTCGGCCGGAACGACGACCTTCGCCCTGGCCAGGCGACTGACCGACATTCCCGGTCTGACGGTGTTGACCAACTCCGTACCCGTCGCGGACGTTCTATATAAGGACGGTCGCCGGGATCAGACGGTCATTCTGAGTGGCGGCGTCCGCACTCCTTCCGACGCGCTCGTGGGACCGTTCGCCGTCGACGTCATCCGATCGCTCCATGTCGACAGCGTCTTCATGGGCAGCCACGGCATGGATGCCCGATCCGGGTTTACAACGCCGAACATCCTCGAGTCGGAAACGAACCGCGCCCTGATCCAGGCCGGGCGACGCCTGATCATCCTGGCCGACCACACCAAGTGGGGAATTATCGGCATCAGCTCGGTGGCGAGGCTGGAGGAAGCCGACACCATCATCACCGACGACGGCCTCGACCCCGACGCGCTCCGCCAGCTTTCGAACGCCACGCGGCGGCTGATCCTGGTGGACGTAGCCAAGGGCGAGCGGCGGACGATCGTCGGCGGAGTGGACGAGGCCGGATCGCCCGTCGTCTGACGCGCCGCGCGCCGATCGGGACGCGGGGGATCGGGCTGCTCCGACGCACCGGGCGAGCCTGCACCACCTGCCTGTGGGCCGGTCGCGGCATACTTG
>JADGQJ010000200.1 GCA_017881885.1 Chloroflexota bacterium | reverse complement strand
CCAGTGGTTCGCTCCGACGCTCACCGGGAGCGGCGCGTTCCGCGATGTCTACAGCGTTATGGCCAACTGGGGCGCCAACCACTGCGCCATGAGCTACGGCCACATCGGCGAGGATCTGATCAGCCTCGCCGCGCTTCTCCGCATCCCGGTCAGCATGCACAACGTGCCGGCCGAGCGGCTTTTCCGGCCCAGTGTCTGGAGTTCTCTCGGAACCGCCGACCCGGAAGGCGCCGACTATCGGGCCTGTGCCACCTTCGGGCCGTTGTACGGTCGGAGCTGAGCCCAGCCCTCGGTCGAGCAGGAGAACCCATGGATCGCCCACGCAAGTACGTCGCGATCGATCTGGGGGCCTCCAGCGGTCGCGTGCTCGTGGGCCGCTGGGACGGCGCTCGCTTCGACATGAGCGAGGCTCACCGATTCGCCAACGGGCCCGTCTCGTCGATGGGCCACCAGTATTGGGACGTGCTCTCGATCTGGTCCGAAATCAAGTCCGGCCTGAGCTGCTGCATCTCCGGCGACATGCAGGGCGCGGGCGAAGTGGCTGGGATCGGCGTGGACACGTGGGGCGTCGACTACGCCCTGCTGGACCGCGACGGCAAGCTGCTCGGCAACCCCTATCACTATCGGGACCGCAGAAACGACGGGACGATGGAGCTCGCTTTCGGGCGTGTTCCCCGTGCGGCGATCTATGACGTCACCGGCATCCAGATGATGCAGATCAACACGCTCTTCCAGCTGCTCGGCATGGTCCGCGACGGCGATCCCCAGCTCGAAGCGGCCGGCACGCTCCTGCCCATGCCGAACCTGTTCGGCTACTGGCTATCGGGACGGAAAGCCGCCGAATACACCTTCGCGACTACGACCCAGTGCCTGGAGGCGCGCGACCGCCGCTGGGCGGTCGAACTGCTCGGTAAGCTCGGCATCCCGACGGCCTTCCTGCCCCCGATCGTGGAGCCGGGGGCAATCCTCGGGAACCTCTTGCCGGAGGTGGCGGCGGAAACGGGGCTGCCCGAAACTGTGCCGGTCATCGCGGTCGGGTCGCACGACACCGCCAGTGCCGTCGCCGCGATCCCGGGCCTGGACGCGCGGAGCGCCTACATCAGCAGCGGCACCTGGAGCCTGATGGGCGTCGAGACCGGGGCGCCGGTCATCAACGAGCGCTCTCTGGCGGGCAACTTCACCAACGAGGGCGGCGTCGGCGGCACGATCCGGCTGCTCCGGAACATCCCCGGCCTGTGGCTGATTCAGGAGTGCCGGCGCCACTGGCGGCGCGAGGGAAGCGACTACAGCTGGGAGGCGCTCCTCGAGAGGGCCGAGCGCGAGGCGCCCTTCGCCTGCATCATCGACCCCGACGCGCCCGAGCTTCTAAACCCGCCGGACATGCCGGCTGCTATCCGCGCCCTCTGTCGAAAGACCGGACAGGAGCCGCCCGAGACAGTTGGCGCGGTGATTCGCTGCTGCCTCGAAAGTCTGGCCTTGCGCTATCGGGCAACGCTCGATGACCTGGAGCAACTGGTCGGCCACAGGCTCGAAGTCGTCCGGATCGTCGGTGGCGGCAGCCAGAATCGGCTGCTCTGCCAGATGGCCGCGGATGCGTGCGGCGTGCCGGTGGTCGCCGGCCCGGTCGAGGCCACGGCTCTCGGCAACCTCATGGTCCAGGCCATCGCCACCGGCGATCTCGACGACATCGAAGCCGGACGTGCGGCCGTGGCGGCTTCGGTCACACTCGACACTTATGAACCGCATCCCGGTGGGGCGTGGGAGGAAGCGCTGGGTCGCCTGCAGCGAATGGCGGCCCGGGCGGACTAGTGCCACACGCGCCTGAACCGACCAACGGGAGGCAGATTCGAATGCAATGGGTCACGCGTGAGCACCCGCACACTGACCGAGTCGCGTGCCCGTGGCTCATTCGCAAGTTCATCGACCAAGACGCGCAGATCGTGTACGTCCCGGGGCCAGAGGTTCTTTCGTACGCCGAACGCATGCGCGCCATCAGCTTCGACGCGAAGGGCGCGCGGTACACCCATCGCGACGGCAAGTGCTCCTTCGAAGTCCTGATCGAGGAGTACGACCTGGGCTCGGATCCGGCTCTGGCGCTGATGGCCCGAGTCGTACATGGCGCGGACATCTCCGACAACCCCGACGCAACGCCCCAATCGAGAGGCCTTTTGGCCGTCGCGGATGGCTTCGCCCTGCTGGGACTGCCCGACCAGGAGCAACTTGCCCTGGAACTCCCCGTATACGACGCGCTGTACGCATGGTGCCGGCGCGAGGTCGGGGCCGCCTGAGTGGAGGATTCTGGGGCGGTCACTTCGGCCATGACCCTCGGTCGCGATGAGCGGCTTCTGTTCGCTACTCGGGCGGTCCGGATGTTCGGCTACGGTCTGGCGTCGGTGGTGCTCGTGCTCTACCTGTCCGCTCTCGGTCTGCCGGATCCGACGATCGGGCTGTTGCTGACGCTGACGTTGCTGGGCGACGCCGCGATCTCCCTGTGGCTTACGACGCACGCGGATCGCGTCGGCAGGCGTCGCGTCCTATTCGCGGGGGCGCTGCTGATGTGCGTCGCAGGCGTCGGTTTCGCCTCGACGAGCGCCCTGCCGGTCCTTGTCCTGGCAGCGACCATCGGCGTCATCAGCCCGAGCGGCAACGAAGTCGGCCCATTTCTGGCAGTCGAGCAGGCCTCGCTGTCGCAGACCATCGCCGACCGGGCTCGCACCCGTGTCTTCGCCTGGTTCAACCTGACCGGATCCTTCGCCACGGCCGCCGGTGCCCTCGCCGGCGGGGGAGTGGCCGGGGCTCTGATCGCCTCGGGGCGGGCCCCTATCGACGCTTATCGTGCCGTGATCGTCGTGTATGCCTGCTTGGGTCTTCTACTCGCGGCCCTGTTCTTACGGGTGTCGCCGCGTGTAGAGGCTGCGGCGCCGCCCGATGCCTCGATCGCTCGTCGTCTGGGTCTGCACAAGTCGCGCCGGATCGTCGCCCGCCTTTCGGCTCTGTTTGCGCTCGACGCCTTCGGTGGAGGTCTCGTCGTCCAGAGCCTCGTCGCCTACTGGTTCCATCTCCGTTTCGGCGCGGACGTGGCCGTCCTCGGCGGGGTGTTCTTCGTCGCCAATGTTCTTGCGGGTTTCTCTGCGCTCGCAGCGTCGCGGATTGCCGATCGGATCGGGCTCGTCCGAACGATGGTCTTCACCCACCTACCGTCCAATGTCCTGCTCTGCCTGGTGCCGTTGATGCCGACGCTGCCGCTCGCGATCGCCGTCTTGCTGGTCCGCTTCTCGATCAGTCAGATGGATGTCCCAACTCGACAGTCGTACACGATGTCCGTCGTCGATCCCGACGAACGCTCGGCGGCGGCAGGTGTGACGGGTATCGCCCGAAGCCTCGGCGCCTCAGTCTCGCCGCTCATCGCGGCGCCGCTGTTCGGGGTGGCAGCGCTCGCCTCT
>JADGQJ010000199.1 GCA_017881885.1 Chloroflexota bacterium | reverse complement strand
GCGCTTCTGCCGCTGACCCCGGCCCAGTACAACGCCGGCACCGCCGGCCCCGTGCTCAAGAGCTCACGGGCAGCCCTGGTCCAGGCCCGCGGCCTCCTCCAGTCCGCCCGCAAGGACGCTCAAGCCTGCCGCGACGCGCTGAAGTAGCGCCACCCCCCGTCGCGGTCCCGAATCGCGCCGCTCCCGACCCCAGGTCGGGAGCGGCGCTTCTTTATCTGGCGGGCGCTTCATTATCTGGCGGGTGCCATCTACCCGGCGGGCGACTCGTCCCAATCCCGGTACGGACGGCTCACGAGGCTGGCGTTGTAGTAACGCGGATCCCCGGTGACCTCGTCGCCGATCCAGTCGGGCAGTGTCACCTCGGTCGCCTCGGACGGAAGCTCGATCTCGGCCACGATCAGGCCGTCGTTGTCGCCACGGAACACGTCGATCTCCCAGACGAGGTCGCCGGCAGGAAGCCGGTAGCGCGTCTTCTCGATGAGGGGTCGCAGGGCCAGCCGATCCAGCAGCTCTTCCGCCTCGGGCGCGGGAATCTCGTACTCATACTCGGCCCGGCTTGCGCCGCTTTCGGAGCCCGCGCCTTTGATCGTCACGAAGGCACGCAGACCCGCCACCCGCACACGCACAGTCCGCGCCGGATCGACGGAGAGATAGCCCTGCCGCATCGCGGTTCCGACCAGGTTCTTGACCACGGATTTGTCGCGGACGAGAAACTTGCGCTCGATCTCGACACCCACGGTCACGCGTCCTCGCCGATGGGCTCGAGAGTGAAGCCGAATTCGGCGCCTGGGCCGTCGTCTCGAGGCCTGGCCCAGATGGTTCCGTCCATCGACTTGATCAGGCGATGCACGAGGAACAGCCCGATGCCCGATCCGGCAACCCCTGCCGTGCGCTGGGATCTGTAGAACAGCTCGAAGAGCCGTTCCGCCTCGTCCGGATCGATCCCGGGCCCGCGATCGAGAACCCGAACCCGCAACTGACCTTCGGGGGCATCGGCAACCACATCGATCTGCCCGTCGGGTGGACCGTATTTGACGGCATTGCCGATCAGGTTGCGAACGATCTGCTCTACGAAGGCCGCGTCGGCCCTGGCGACCGGCAGATTGCCCACGATCTCGAGTTCGATTCGCCGATCCGGCCATCGAGCCCGCTCGTGTTCGCAGACTTTCCGCAACACGTGAGGTAGCAGGACCGGCTCCGTGTGGATCTGGATGGTGCCGCGTTCAACCCTGGCCAGGACGACGAGATCCTCGACCAGCCGTCGCAAGCGCTCCGCCTCCTGGCCGATGTCGTCGATGAGCTCGGCTCTCTGATCCTCCTCCAGGCCGGCCCGGTTGAGCAGCGTGCTTGCTGCGTGGATCGAAGTGATCGGGGTTCGCAGCTCGTGCGAGAGGATGCCGGCGAACGCCTCTCTGAATGTCTCGGCATCCTTGCGGTCGGTGATGTCGAGGTTGATGCCGGCCCAGCTCGTTACCTGCCCATCGCCCTCCCGAACCGGGAAGCCGCGCGAGAGGATCGTGTATGACCGGCCGTCGGTTCCGCGCACCGTGAACTCGAAGCTCCACGGACGCCGGCTCGCAAGCGCCGCCTGCAAGTCGCCGAGGGTCGCCTTTGCCGTTTCGGGCGCCAACGCCTCCGCCCACCCAAGGCCCTGGGCTTGCTCCTCCGTCCGGCCGATCAGATTCAGAAAGGACTGGCTCAGATAGCGCATTCGACCGTCCACATCGGCCGTCCAGAAGCCGAACGGGACCGACTCGCTGATGACCTGCGCCTGTTTGCGCAGCTCCGACAGCGCGGCCAAAGCTTGTTCGCGGCGTTTGCGCTCGGTGATCTCGACGATGCTCAGCGCCAGACCGACTGCCTCCCCGGAGTCGTCACGGAGCGGCTCGGCGCTCAGCAGCCACGTCCCGGGCTCCCCTCTTGCAGATGCATGACCGTGCACCTCGACGTCCCGCGTGCTCCGGCCGGAGCTGAGGACGCCCTCCAGCATTGCGGCCGCATCGACTCCGATCTCGGGCGACACCCGGTCCACGCGCTGCCCGAGATGTGCCAGCGCCCCGAGGCCGTCGATGGTGGCGAGCGCGGGATTGACATACAGGTACCTGAGGTCCCGGTCGAGGACGGCCAGACCGATCGGAGCCGTCTCTATGAGCGGCGTCGAGACGGCAGCACCAAGTCGGACCAGATCCACCTCCGCTTGCCTACGCTCCTGCACTAGACGCTTGACGTTCGCAGTAGTCCACGCACCGATCGCCACGAGCACGAGCGCTTCGAGGGTGACCAGGATCGATAGGCCGACCGACTCGTCGTAGAGACCGGCCCGCTCTCCCATGAGGCGCAGCCAGGCCCCCACCGGCACAATGACGACGGCGGCGGGTACGAAGCGGCGCATGACCTGGCCTGCCGGACCGGGGTCGGCAACCTGACGGGCGAGCGAGTGCTGGGGGTCTGCCACGATCAGGCCGAGCGGGAAGATCGTGAGGGCGACGGCCGCCGGCAATGCGACCTGGTTCGCGGATCCCAATGACAGGAGCGGCTGTGCGCCATAGAGGTAGCCCAGAAGGGAGACGCCACCGATGACGGCGCACGCCGCAGCGAACAACTCCGTCAGGCGAACACCCCGGACCGAACGACCGATCGTGAGGACCGCCAGAGCCGCCGCCAGGAACCCCAGCGCCGTCTGAGGGGCGAACCGGCCGGGATAGGGCGAGGCCGAGCTTGCCACGTCCTTGAAGAAGATCTGGTCTATGCCGAAGTCGAGGCCGGCGAGATGCTCGACCAGCGTGGCGGCCGCCACGAGGATCACGAAACCGCCGAGCGCCAGCGCCACGGGGTGGCGCCTTCGAGGATTCGAGGCGATCAGGGCCAGGGCGATCGCCAGGCTCAGCAGGCAGATCGCGGCGTTGAACTTGGTTGCGACCGAATGTGGCAGCCACGCGGCCAGGGCTCGGATGCCGAATTCCCAACCCGTCAGCACACCGACCGCGATGATGCCGACGGCGACTGCGCTGCCCAAAGCAGCGCCCGCCAGCGTAAGGCGCGGTCTGCGGACCGACGATCTCATACCCGTCACGACAGAGATGTCGTCGGCTTGGAGAAGTCGCCCGCGGAGTTGCGCGAGTGGTTACGCGGACGGTCGCGCTCACACGCATCGGACCTCGATCGCGCGTGACTCACGTTGACCACTCCATCTGCCTCCCCGCCGGCAATGGTACGTCCGGGCCGCCGCCGATTGAAGGACCGCCTTTACGTGCCGAGGGCTTCGCAGCCGCCGTCGGCCTCACCGAGTCAGCGTCAGGGGATCCAGGTTCGCGGGCGCTTGGGTTCGCGGGCCAACGATTCGTTCCGCTCCGGCACGTCCCAGACCGGTCCACCTTCAGTGGGTTCTCCAGACCGGACCGCGGCCGCGGGCGCTGCATGTGGCTTGGGGGCGGCCTTTGGCCCGGGCGACAGCAGGGCCGGTAGCTTGGTCCCAGTTACTGGGACCCCAATC
>JADGQJ010000198.1 GCA_017881885.1 Chloroflexota bacterium | reverse complement strand
CCTTCGGCCCGGCCGCCGCCCCATGCGTAGATGTAACGCTTGGCAGCCTTCTGGGGCTTAGCAGTTTCGGCCATAGGGATGTCTCTCTCCTTGATTACGAAGCTCGCGCGTCGAACAGCAGGGCTGCGGTGGTCGGGCCGAAACGGACGAGCCGAGTGCGAAACCCATGACCATGGCGGCGTGCGGGTCGGGTCTCAGGATCGTGTCCGTCATTCCTTTCATCGGCTTCAGTCGCGATGCGTGAGTACCTGCGCGGCTCTGCGACGGGTCGCTGCCGGCCGGCGACATGGCTCAGCCGAGAGCCGCGACCGCGGTGAGCTTGTCCCACAACGAGCCTGCGTTGAGCGTTTGGATGTAATCCATCATGTAGCCCTGGCCGACGTCGACCGGCAATCGATCGGCGAAGCTGACCCTGGACACCGTCTCCTCCCGCGACCAACCCTTTGCCACGGCAAGGGCCACGGCGAATTTCCACTCGAGGAGAATGGCTCGCTGCATCTCCACGGCCTTCTTGGTAGCGACCGGCCCGTGGCCCGGCACCACGTGATCCACGTCGAGGCCGCAGATCCGGTCGAGGGACGTGAGCCACTCGTCCACGTTTGAAGTCATGAGCCAGGTCTGGCATTGGGAGAAGACCGTGTCGCCGGTGAAGACCGTGCGCTCCTCGGGAACGTGAACGGCGATCTGCCCCGGCGTGTGGCCCGGCGTGTGGAGACAGTTGAACGTGTGGTCGCCGACGCGAAGCGTCAGGTCTCCGGTGAATACGATCTTGCCCTTGTTAGGGTCGGAGTAGTACACGTCCCGATCGGGCCAAAGGGCGACGCCCTCGGGATCGTCGAGGTCGGTGCCCTTGCCCTTGGGCCCCGGCAGAGCCTCGAAGGCGTAGGCGAACGGGTCCAGCTCGGGGTAGACGACCATGAAGCGGTCGTACAGGCCCTGATGGTTGACGACCTTGCCCGCGCCCTTGAAGTAGTAGTTGCCGAAGATGTGGTCGACGTGATGCTCGGTGTTGATGATGTAGCGAATCGGGCCGTGGGTCTCGGCCTCCTTGCGCATCGCAACGGCCTTCGTCGGCAGCTGCGGCGTATCGATCACGACAACCCCGTCGAGGGTGACGACGTAGCTCGGGTTGCAGCCGCGCAGCTTCGTCTCAGTGCGAATGTTGCGTGTTACCTGTTCCATCGACTGACTCCCCGTGCCGGCTATTGAGTCGCAGTGAGGCCGCCGTCGATCGTGAGGATCTGACCGGTCACGAACGACGAGGCATCCGAGGCGAAGAAGAGAACGGCTCCGACGAGATCGCTCGTCTCGCCGACCCGGCCGAGTGGGACCCGACTGACCAGGCTCGACTTGAAGGCCGGGTCGTCCAGGAGCATCGCGACCTGAGGTGTATCCACGAACGTCGGGGCGATGGCGTTGACGTTGATGCCGTGCTTGGCCCACTCGGTCGCCCACTGGCGCGTCAGTGAACTGACCGCTCCCTTGGCGGCCACGTAGGCCGAGTAGCCGGCGTTGATGCCCAGCTGGGCTCTGACCGAGCTGATGTTCACTACTCGGCCGCCGTGGCCAGCCTTGACCATCTGCCGGACTGCAGCCTGGGTCGCGACCAGGGTGCTCCGCAGGTTGATCTCCATGATCCAATCCCAGGCGTCGCGGGGATAGGCTTGGGCATCGAAGAGAACCTTGCCCGCGCCGCCGCCGACGGCGTTCACGATGATGTCAAGACCGCCGAACTGCGTCACGATGGCGTCCACGACACGTTCGGCTTCCGCCTCACGCGTGATGTCCGCCGCCAGCGCGAGGCATTCGGCACCCGCTGTGCGGACCTTGTCGGCAGCGGCATCGGCGTGGGCTTGATCGATGTCCGCGACGGCGACCCTGGCGCCGGCGCCGGCAAGCGCCAGGGCGAGGGCCGATCCGATTGCTCCGCCGCCACCGGAAACGAAGGCCACCCGGCCGTCGAGTCTGAAGGCATCAAGCTGACTCATGAGATCTCCCTTGGTGGCGACTCGACGGGCGGTCTGTAGCCGGACTCAACGGTTACCGGGGAAGGCCAGGCTGAGGGCCTCCCGGCGGCCGGGCTCGGGCCAGCGGACGGTGACCATCTTCTGCTGAGTGAAGAAGCGAATGCCGTCTTCGCCGCGCATCTTGAGGTCGCCGAAGGCCGAGCCGCGCGTGCCGCCGAACGAGAGGTAGCCTGCCGGCACGGGGATAGGCACGTTGATACCGATCATCGGAACGTCCACCTCGAGCTCGAAGCGACGAGCCGCACCGCCGTCTGTGGTGAAGATCGCGGTCCCGTTGCCGTACTGGTGGCCGTTGATCATCGACATTGCTTCGTCGTAGGTCTTGGCTCGGACGATGCCGAGCACAGGCCCGAAGATCTCCTCGCGGTAGATCCCCATCTCGGGGGTCACATGGTCGAAGAGGGTCACGCCCAGGAAGTAGCCGTCCGGGTGTTCGGCCACGTGGAAGGGTCGCCCGTCGTGGACCAGCTCCGCCCCTTCGGCCACGCCTTTGTCGATCCATTCGACTATGGAGGCGCGGTGCTCGGCCGAGTAGACGGGACCCATGTCCACGTCCGGCTCCATGCCTGCGCCGATCCTGAGCTTGCCGATCCTCTCGTTCATGAGCGGCAGCAGCCGGTCTGCGGAGTCGCCGATGGCGATGATCAGAGTCTGGGCCATGCAGCGCTCGCCGGCCGAGCCGAAGCCCGACGCCACCGCGGCGTCGGCAGCGAGGTCCATGTCCGCGTCGGGGAGGACGAGCATCGCGTTCTTGGCGCCCGTGTAGGCACCGACTCGCTTGCCGTTCTTCACGCCGGTCTCATAGACGTAGCGGCCGACCGGGGTCGAGCCGACGAACTGGATGGCATCGACACCGGGATGCTCGAGAATCGCGGCGACAGCCTCGCGGCCGCCGTAGACGACGTTGAAGACACCGTCGGGGAGCCCTGCCTCCTTCCACAGTTCGGCCTGGAGTTGCGTCGCTCCCGGCGTATGCGAGGAAGGCTTCCAGACGAACGTGTTCCCGCAGGCCATGGCGATCGGGTAGATCCACATCGGGACCATCACCGGGAAGTTGAACGGGGTGATTCCCGCCGCCACGCCCAACGGCTGGCGGATCGTGTGTGCGTCGACCTTGGTCGAGACGTTCGGCGTGTTCAGGCCGGCAAGGTGAATGGGCAGCCCGCAGGCGAACTCGACCGTCTCGAGGCCCCGCATTACCTCGCCGAGAGCGTCGGGAAACGTCTTGCCGTGGTCCCGCGTAATCAGCGCCGCGAGTTTCTCGCGGTGCCGGTACACGAGTTCCCGGTAGGCGAAGAAGATCTGGCTGCGAGCCATGAGCGGCATGTCGCGCCAGGCCGGGAATGCCCGCCGGGCGGCGTTCACGGCGGCGTCGACTTCCGCCGCCCCGCCGCGGGGAACCCGAGCGATGACGGCGCCGGTCGAAGGGTCATGGACTGCGCCCGTGTGCTCGCGAAGGACCTCGACCGGCCGGCCGTCGATCCAGTGGCTCAAGATCGG
>JADGQJ010000197.1 GCA_017881885.1 Chloroflexota bacterium | reverse complement strand
CAAGTCGGCGGCCAGATCGTCGACCTGACAGCCCGGATCGCGAACCTGCGGGCCAGCGAAAAGGCAATTCAGGCCATCATGGCGAAGGCCAACACCATCGGCGACGTCCTGACCGTCCAGCAGCGGCTGGCCGAGGTTCAGGGCCAGATCGAAGAGCTCTCGGGCCAACTCAACGGCCTGACCGATCAAGCGGCATTCAGCACTCTGACCGTGATCTTCGAGGTGCCGATCCTATCGACCCCCAGCCCCAGCCCCTCGCCCACTCCGTCGCCGGTACCCACCGCAACGCCCATTCCGTGGAGCGCCGGCGATCAGGCCGGTCAGGCGACCGGCGCGCTCAGCGAAGTCGGCAAGAGCACTGCGACGATCCTGATCTGGCTCGTCATTCTCATCCTGCCGATCACCCTCGTTCTCGTCCTGTTGCTGGTCCTCCTCGGAGGCATGGCGCGGATCGTCGACCCATTCCGCAAGCGGCTGCTGCCCTTTACCGTTGCGCGGCCGGCGACCTTTGCCCAGCCGTGGTACTCACCTCCGCCCGCGCCGGCGCCGGCTCCGGCTCTGGGCCAGCCGATCGCCGGTAATCCGGCCACCCCGACTCAGACTCCCCCGAAGCCCTGATCGATCACCTTCGCCGCGGAGGCGAACGCCGCAAACGAAACGGGCCCGCCTCGGCGGGCCCGTTTCCCTATTTGGTCTAGCCTCGGCTGGCCGTCTTGCGATCGACCAGCGTGACGACCTCGCGCAGCCGGCTGGCCGTCTCCGCATCGATGGCGTCGGGCTCGAGGTAGGGACCGAGCCGCTCGAGGATGTCCACCACCAGGCCGAAGAAGACACTCGCGTCGGCCAGGAAGAACTGCGGCTCGTTGTTGTAGCGAACCAGCGTCAGGCGGCCCTGCAGGACTCGACGTTCATCGACGTGGGCGATCTGCGTGGAGAAGTTGTGACCCTGGATGCCGTCGGGGTTGTTTAGGTAGTTGAGGGCGTTGTCGATCGCGAGACCGAAGCGGGCGCGCCAGGCGACGAGGCGCTCCTGGACCTCGGGCGGAATCCGGACCTCGGCGGTCTCGTCGAAAACCTCGGGCGTCACCGTAAGCAGACCCACCAGAGTGGCGCCGGCCCGAGCCCCGAGCATCACCTGGAGCGAGCGCTCGAGGGTGAAGACCTCCGAGTCGAAGCGCGGACTGGTGATGACGTCGGTCAGAAGATCCTCGACGTTGTCCAGGACGCTCGGCTCGGCGAGGGCGTTGGCGAGGTGGAGGGTTTCCTCTTTGAACAGGAACTTCTCTTCGTGGTCGAGCATCGAGGCTCCTATCCCGAGCGGCGCCAGATCGGCGATACGTGGCTGTTCGGCCGCCCGCGCGGGTCGTCAGCCGTGGGATGGTAGCACCGCCGGAAGCGCAGGCGCCAACGTGCCGGCCATCGCCGGGCCACGGCCTCGGCCGGCAGGCGCAACGAAGGCATCGGCCGGCTGCCGGACGAGAAGCGGCCCCGGCGCGAGGGGGTGCGTCGGGGCCGCAGGAGAGTTACGAAACCGAAGTCTACGGGTACAGGCCGCGGACCGAAGTGGCGTCGGCAACGCGCTGCACGGCGAGCATGTACGCCGCCGTTCGCATGTTGACTCGCCGTTTGAGGCTCATGTCGAGCGTGCTGGCGAAGGCCTTCGTCATGATCGACTTCAGCTTCGCGTTGACCTGGTCGATGCTCCAGAAGTCGCGATCGAGGTCCTGGACCCATTCGAAGTAGCTGACCGTGACCCCGCCTGCGTTGCAGAGGATGTCCGGGATCACGAACTTGCCGTTCTTGTAGAGGATCTCGTCGGCTTCGGGAGTCGTCGGGCCGTTGGCGGCCTCGGCGATGAGGCGGGCCTTGACCTTCCCGGCGTTGGCGGCGGTGATCTGGTTCTCGAGCGCCGCGGGGATCAGGATGTCGCAATCGAGCTCGAGCAGCTCGGCGTTGCTTATCTCCTTGGTTCCCGGGAAGCCGACCACCGTGTGGTGCTCCTGCTTCCAGGCCAGGACTGAACTCGGATCGAAGCCCTCCGGCCGATAGATCCCGCCGGTGGAGTCACTCACCGCGACGACCGTGGCGCCCTGAGCTGCCATCAGTTGGGCGGCGATTGCGCCGGCATTGCCGAAGCCCTGGACGGCCACGCGACTCTTCTGCAGGTCCATTCCGAGGTGGCGGGCTGCATCAGCAATCGTGTATACGGCGCCCTGAGCAGTGGCTTCGTTGCGGCCTTCCGACCCGCCCAGCGGGATCGGCTTGCCGGTGACCACGGCCGGGCAGGTGTACCCGACATGCATCGAGTACGTGTCCATGATCCAGGCCATTGTCTGGGAGTTGGTGTTGACATCGGGCGCCGGGATGTCCTTCTCCGGGCCGATGATGATGCTGATCTCGGTCGCGTAGCGCCGGGTCAAGCCCTCGAGCTCGCGCTGGCTGAGTTTCTTGGGATCGACGATCACGCCGCCCTTGCCGCCGCCGAACGGAATGCCGACGACCGCGCACTTCCAGGTCATCCACATCGCCAGGGCCTTGACCTCGTCGAGCGTCACATCCTGGTGGTAGCGGATGCCGCCCTTGGCCGGGCCGCGGCCGAGGTTGTGCTGGACCCGATAGCCGGTGAAGACCTGGACCGCGCCGTCGTCCATCTTCACCGGGAAGTGGACGGTCAACTCGCGTTTCGGCTCACGCAGGACTTTTCGAAGCCCGGGAGAGAGCTTGAGGTGCTCGGCGGCGAGATCGAACTGCTGCTGGGCGACGTCCCATGCATTGATCGCGGGGGCGATCTGTTGGGTCGCCATATCTTCGAACCTCCAGTGCCTGGGCGGCCGGTGGAAGCTGCCGAGCTAGTGATTCGGCGTGCTTCCTCGGGCGCCCACGACAACGTCGCGGCGGCCTTCCGCACTTCAGGAAAGCGGCGCCGCAGGTCCCACTTGCCCGGAGTATAGACCTCGGCGCGCGAATCGCCATCCTGTATCGGGCATCGGTGTGGGGGCCGAAAGTCCTAACGTTATCGATGTCGGAGGCAGATATACCGTCCGATTCGTGGGCAATGGTGGCAATTGCCCTTACGTCTGACGCCGCCGAGCGGAACCGTCGGGGCGCCGGCGAGAAGTCCCGGCCGACTCACCCCCAGGGATCATTCCGCGAGAACGAGAACGGCGCCGTAGGCTCCGGGACCGACATGGGCACCGATCACCGGCCCAATCACTTGCGAGGTGACGCGCACTGGGCCGGGGCCGGGCAAGCGCGTCAGCAGCTCGTCGCGGAATGCATCGCCGTCCGCCGGAGGCGAGTACATGACATGCAGCTCTTCCACAGGATGAGCGGAAAGTAGCTCCAACAGGCGCTCCCTGGCCTTGGCGCGAGTTCGAGGCTGGTCGGCGGCAATGACCAGGCCGTCGTCGACCGTGATGATCGGCTTCACCGAAAGGAGTCCGCCGAGCGCGGCCCGGGCGTGGCTGATCCGGCCACCCTTGCGTAGGTACTCGAGAGTCTCGAGGACCACGAACAAGGTTGTCCTGTCGCG
>JADGQJ010000020.1 GCA_017881885.1 Chloroflexota bacterium | reverse complement strand
TTCGGTCACCGTCATCGAGAGCGTGTTGAAGATCAGGAAGGCACCGGCGAAGAGCACCACCGCCGCGACGAGGAGCAGCGTTCCGCGGAAGTCCGCCGTATCGGCGCGAAGCGAATCGGCCGTGTCGGCGGTCTTCTCCAGCAGATACGGCTCTGTCTGGATGGTGGCCTCGAGCTGGCCCATCAGCTCGTCTGCGGATACTCCCGGCCGCGTGCCGAGATCGACACGTGTGACGCCGGTGATGCCGAAGAGGGTCTGGGCCGTGGCCAGCGGCACGATCACGAGCCGGCCCGCGGCATCGGGCACAGAGCCGTCGCCGGCCACGATGCCGACGATCGCGAAAGAAGTCGGCCCGGAACCGGACCCGTTGAGCCTGATCGAATCGCCGATGCGCAGACCCTCTTCGGCGGCAAGGGTCTCGGTGATGACAGCACCTGACGTGTCGGCCGTGGTCAGGAGCCGCCCGCCGGAAAGTGGCAGGTCGTGCAGCTTCGGCTCCGCCACAGGGTCTATCCCAAGAACCGTCACCGGAGCCGGGAGCTTGGCGGACGGAGACGCCGTCAGACTCGCAGCGAGATACGTCTGACGCTCGAGGGCGGGGGCGGCGACTGCCACGCCGGCCGCCCGGGTCACGACTGCCACGGTCGCAGCGCTCAGACCCCGCTCTTCCAGGGCCTGAACGCGCAGCGCCGAGTGGCCCATCTCGTCGGCGGCGGCCCGGGCGACCGCAGCGTCCATCGTCGCGCTGGCGGAGAGCGACGCGAAGAGGACCGCCACGCCCAGAGCGACGCCGGCGGCGGTGAGGAGACTTCGGAGAAGCCGCGCTTGAAGGTTCCGCCACGCCAGCGACGAGAGGCGCCGCATTGGGCTAGAGGCCCAGGTGGGCGAGGCGCGTGATCAGCGGTCGCGCGTCCCTGTCGGTGCGGCGGCCGAGTTGGATCTCGTCACGGATTTTGCCGTCACCGAGCACCAGGACGCGATCGGCATGCGCCGCCGCGCGAGCATCGTGAGTGACCAGGACGATGGTCTGGCCGCGCTGGTCGCACGACCGCCACAGCTGATCGAGGATCTCGCCGCCGGTGGCGTAGTCAAGATTGCCGGTCGGCTCGTCGGCCAGCAGCAGCGCCGGGCTCCCCGCAAGGGCTCGCGCCAGGGCGACCCGTTGCTGCTCTCCGGCCGAGAGCTGGTCCGGGCGGCTGCGCTCGCGGCCCGCGAGACCGACCATCTCGAGGACGTCCTTGATTCGGGCCGCCGTCTCGCCGCGGCGCGGATCCTCGCCCGCGATCGTGAACGGCAAGGCCACGTTCTCGTACACGTCCAGCAACGGGATCAGGTTGAAGAACTGGAAGACAAAGCCGGTCTTCTCGCGCCGCAGCCGAGTGGCTTCGCGGTCGCCCAGCCGGCTCACGACCTCGCCGTCGAGGATGACCTCGCCGCTGGTCGGTCGATCGAGCCCGCCGAGCAGCTGGAGGAGCGTGCTCTTGCCGGAGCCGGATGGCCCCATGACCGCCACGAACTCGCCCCGCCGGACTTTGAGCGAAATGCCGCGCAGGACCTCGACGTCGCGGTCGCCGGTCCGGAAACCCTTGGTCAGATCGCGTGCCTCGAGGATCGTGCCGTCGCGCGCGAAGCGATCCTGGGCGGTCTCGGAGGAAGCGGCCACAGACGGCGACGGGGCGGGCGGCGTGTTCGGCACCATCAGAGTGTATTCGGTCGAGCCGCCCACAGCGCGAGCCCGCGTTACCTGAGACTCAGCCGAACAAGCCGCCGAAGATCAGCGTGAAGAGAGAGTCGATCGGGCCCTGTGACGGCGTTCGCTCCCGGACACGGAGGCTGATCTGCTCGGTGGGGTTGGGCGATGCAAGCCCGCCGTCGGGCAGGGCGGACGGTGCGGGGCTGGGGATCGGCTCGGACGTTGCCGTCGGCTCCGCGGTGGGTTCCAGGGTCGGCTCGGCGGTCGGGGTGGCAGTCGCGATCGCGGTCGGCTTCGGGGTCGCCTTGACGACAGGCTTCGCCTTTGCCTTCGGCGTGCACGCGACTGAGAACAGGACCGCGTACAGCTTCCGGCCGTCGGCTGCCTCGTAGGCGCCGATGCCCATTCGAGTCCAGTTTCCGAGGATGTTGGCCCGGTGGCCCGAGGAACCCATGAACGCGACTTCGATGCGGCTCGTCGCTGTGCCGTCGCCGTACGTGCTCAGGCCGATGTTCTCGCCCGCGACCTTGAAGCAGTAATGATCCTTCTGCATGTCGGTGAACACAGTCGTGTTCCCGGGCGGGATCTGGTGGGAGAAGTAGTCGCGGTCACCCATGTCCTTGGCCCGCCACTCGGCCTCCTTGTGGAGGTACGAATCGTTGGTCAGGGCCTTCAGGCCCGCGGAGACGCGGTCCTGATTGGTCAGGGTGAAGAGGAGTTGCTCGTCGGTGGGGCTGAATGCTGCGCTCCCCCAGGCGAAGGTCGGAGAAGCACTTGCTGCGACGGTCAGGAGGGAAAGGACAAGCGCCAAGCCGCCAACGCGAAGTCGGCGAGTGAAGGCGGTTGCGGCGAAGGTTCGGATATTGCCGAAGCCTGGCATGGTGTTTCCCAGCTGGCGTTTTGTTACCACAACCGTAGGTCCGACGGGGCCGCGCTTCCCCCCTCCCTCTGGTCCGGCAGATCCCGGTGCGTGGTACGGAGCTCGTCTGCGTCGTATTAGGGGTTGCCCCTACGCACACGCGTGGCAACGTTGACTCGGGTCAACGGGCTGCCCATGTCTCTGGCCAACCGCACAGGTCGACCGCCGCAGCCGCTATACTCCCGGTCGCCCCAAGCGGAGGCATGAGCGGCCCGGCCGCCGAGCACGCTGGGGCACGCGAACGGTGGCCTTAGCTCAACCGGCAGAGCAGCGGACTGTGGATCCGCAGGTTACGGGTTCGACCCCCGTAGGCCACCCCAACTCCCGCCAGAAAAGGCGCGAGCCGTCCAAGCACCGCGCGCATCCTGCCGCGGCATGTCGTCTACGCCGCCGCTTGTTCTCCGCCGCGAATGTAGCGGTATGCAAGCGCAGCCGCCACGCCGCCGACAATCGGGGCGACGATGTAGATCCAAAGGTTCGTGAAGTCACCCACGACCAGCGCCGGGCCGAGCGAGCGGGCCGGGTTCAGCGATGCTCCGCTGATCGGACCGGCGGCAAGACCGCCCAGGGCAATCGCGCCGCCGATAGCCAGCGCGGCCGCCTCACGAGGTGCCCGCGGATCCGTCGCGATCGCGGTGACGACAATGACCAGAACGAAGGTGAAGACCGCCTCCATTGCCAGCGCCTCGCCGGTCGAAACCGAGCCGGCCGGGTTGGTCACGCCCGCGATCGTCGATCCGATCGCCAGGCGAAGAGCGACCGCACCCGCGATCGCGCCAAGGCATTGGGCGACGATGAAGGTGCCGGCTCGCACCCACGACTGGTGGCCGCCCGCGGCCAAACCAATTGAAACGGCCGGGTTGAACTGCCCACCGGAGATATGGCCGAAGGTGTAGACCATGGTCGCGATCACGAGGGCGAAGGTCAGCGCAACTCCCTCTGGGCTCAGCTTTCCGACGGTGATCGCCGCGCAACCGGCAAATACAAGGACGAAGGTGCCGATGAACTCGGCGACGTGCGGCCGAAGGAACTTGTTGAAGTCGGATGTTGTCATAGCGAGAAGGTACAACAAGGCGGCGGGCGGCCGCTATGGTCCTGGCGGTGCGCCGCGTCTTTCGCCGGCCCTCGCTACGATCCACCGATGAGACCGACCGCCATCGCCCGAACCGCCGCCGAAATGCTCGACGGCCGCCGGTGACGCCCTTCGAAGCCGCGGTGATCCTCGCCGCCGGGGTCGCTGCGGGGACAATCAACGCCATCGTCGGGTCGGGCTCGCTGATCACTTTCCCAACGCTTCTCGCCTTCGGCTACGCGCCCTTCGACGCCAACGTTTCCAACACCGTCGGCCTCGTGCCTGGGGCGATCAGCGGCGCAGTCGGCTATCGCCGCGAACTCGTCGGCCAACGCGCGCGAGCCATTCGTCTGGGGATCGCGGCCGCAGCCGGCGGACTGACCGGCGGATTGTTGCTGCTCGCATTCCCCGGTGCCTTCGAGGCGGTCGTGCCGGTGCTGATTGGAGTGGCCCTGGTGCTCGTCGTCGTGGGCCCCCGACTCTCACGCGCCCTCTCGGCGCACCGCCACGCCGAGGCAGACCGCGCCTGGCCGCTCACGATCACGCTCTTCGCCACCGCGATCTATGGCGGCTACTTCGGAGCGGGCCAGGGCATCGTGATGATCGCCCTGCTGACGATATTCCTTCCAGACGACATCCAGCGCCTGAACGGACTCAAGAATGTCCTGGCGGTGGTTGTCAACGGCGTCGCAGGGATCCTCTTCGCCGCGGTCGCGCCGGTCCACTGGGACGTAGCCCTGCTGATCGCCGGCGGCTCGATCGTCGGTGGCCAGATCGGGGCACACGTCGGGCGGCGACTGCCGGCGCCGCTTCTGCGGGCCGCGATCGTGTGCGTCGGATTGGTCGCCGAGGCGAGGCTGATCTTCGGCTGAGCGCCGGCGGGCTCGGACTCGGGCTCGGAAGGGCGCGGCTTGCTAGGCGGGCCGCCCGATGTCCTCGCCGGGTGTCCAGTGCGGCTCGACGGGATCGAGAGGCCCAGTCCCGCTGAGCGGAGCGCCTGCCGCGTTCGGGTCCGGGCTAGCCTGTGCGGCCGAAGCCATCGCGCCCATCGGCAATCGGACCCAGAACCTGGCTCCCCCGCCGTCCCGGTTGTTGGCGCCGATCGTCCCACCGTGCTGATCGACGATCCACTTCGCGATCGCGAGGCCCAGTCCGGTGCCTCCGGCCGGGGCGTCGTCGGCACGCCAGAACCGATCCCAAAGGCGAGGCAGGTCTTCCGGCTTGATACCGGACCCTCGGTCCTCGACCTCGAGGATAGCTGCGCCCGGCTCGGGCCGAACTCGGACCTCCACGATGGTGCCTGGCTTGCCGTGGCGGATGGCGTTGTCGACGAGGATCGTGACGAGCTGGCGGAGCCGAATGGGATCGCCGTTTACGGGCGCCGGCATTGGATCGAGCATGACCGCGACCTGGCGGTCGGCCCCGAGCGAGCCGAGAAGCGAAGTTGCGTCGGCCGCCACGTCGGCCAGGTCGAGCGGCTCGCGGTCCAACTGGACGACGCCGGAGTCGGTCCGGGCGAGGAGCAGCATGTCCTCCACCAGCGCCGTCACCGCGCGGACCTCGGCATCGATGTCGTCGAGCGCTTCGCCCACCTCCTCGACCCGGCTGCGCCGGTTTCGCCTCAAGTCCTCGACGCTCGCCCTGATCACGGTGAGCGGCGTCCGCAGTTCATGGCTCGCGTTCGCGGTGAATTCGCGCTGCCGTTGGAGGGCGCCCTGGCGACGCTCGATCGACGCCCGGATCGGCACGAGCGCGCGGCCGGCGTACAGGTAACCGGCAAGAAGCGCGGCCAGCAGGGCGATCAAGCCGCCGCTGAGAAGCACGGCCAGCAGCAGGTTGAGAAGGCTCACTTCCTGGGTCCTATCGGCAGCGGTCTGGAGAACGTATATGTCGCCTTCGGGGTCCTGGACCGACTCGGTGAAGACCCGGAGCGGAACGCCCCGACCGGTCTGCACTTCCCTGACGTCGGCGCCGCCGCCGTTTACGGCCTTGACGCCGGCCTGGAGGGGCACGCCGGGGGGAAGCGACTGGGTTTGCATGAAGACCTGACCTGCGGAATCCAGCCCGACGATGAAAATGCCTGCATAACGGGTCCCGAACTCGGGATCGAGCCGATGCGGGGACCCGGATGGCACTTTGCCGCTGATGGCGCGGCCGTACAGATCGGCGAAGTCCCTCAGCCGGCTGACACTGTCGTCGGTCACTAGATTCGAGACGGCCGAATAGATCGCTACGCCCATGACCAGCAGGATCACCAGTGTGATTCCGCCGCTCCAGGCCATGAGCCGGAGGCGGGTGCGGCGCAGGATGTGAGCGTCCTCCTCCACGCCGTTTCGGCCGACCGTCTGCACCGCCGCGGTCTCCTTCTTCGCGGCTCGTCGAAGGTGCAAAGGGTTCCGGATCCTCACGGCTCAGCCTTCACGAAGGCGGTAGCCGACGCCGCGGACGGTCTCGATCTGCCCGGCCGCAGTGTTGCCGACCTTCTCGCGCAGGAGGTGGATGTAGGCCTCGACCGTGTTCGGCGTCAGGGCGACGCCATACGGCCAGGCGTAGTCGAGGAGCTGGTCGCGCGAGAGGACTTGACCGGGTCGGCGCAGCAGGCATTCGAGGATGGAGAACTCGCGCTGGCTGAGATCGACAGGCTTGCCCGCCACGGTGACACGGCGGGTGGTTTCGTCAAGCTCGAACGGGCCCGAGCGAAGCGCCACGGCCTTGCGCGTCGGCGGGCGTCGTCCCAGCGCACGCAGCCTGGCCAGGAGCTCCTCGTAAGCGAACGGCTTGACCAGATAGTCGTCCGCGCCGGCATCGAGACCCTCGACCCGATCACTGACGGCGTCACGTGCCGTCAGCATCAGGATCGGGACCTGCGAGCCCTTCTGCCGAAGCAGCCGGGCTACTTCGAAGCCGGACCGGTCGGGCAGGCCGACATCGAGAATGACCGCGTCCAACTCGAGTCCGGACATCGCGATCTCGAGGCCGTCTTCGGCCGTAAGGGCCGTTTCGACCACGTGGCGATCCTGAGTGAGGAGCCGCCTGAGAAGGCGGCTCAGGCGGGCGTCGTCCTCAACGACGAGAACGTGCAAGGGTCGCCTCCTAAGGCGTCGTGATCAGGATGTCCTTGGCCGCAAGCGTCCGACCGCCGAGACCGCCGGAGGCGCTCGGGTTCGGAGTCGTGCCGGTCAGAGCGGTGGTGTCGATCTCGATTGTGACGGTACTGCCGGTCTTGACGTCGGCCGAGGTTGCGGCCGTCGCGTTGTGGTAGGTGGTCGTACTGGATAGGTCGATTGTGACTGTGGTGCCGTTCGCGAGGGTGATCGTCATCGTCGTGCCGTTGACGGATGCGACCGTGCCCGTCACGCTGCCGCCCGCGCCGACGCCGCCGTTGCGGCCGATGCCACCTCCGAACTGCCCGGCGTCGAAGGTCTGGCCCGGAGCCAGCGACGGGCGAACGAAGCCGCCGTTGCCGCCGCCGTTGCCGCGGCCGTTGCCGGCGCCCAATGCCGTGTTGTTCGAGGTCGACGAACCGGCCGTGAGGTGTCCGACGGCGAAGCCGATCCCGCCGACCGCGACAAACGCGGCGACCAGGAGGAGCGCCATCGTCGTTCGGTCCTGTCGCTTGGGCGGCTGGATTGTCGTTGCCATGAGTTTCTTCCCCTTTCAGAGACTGCGATTCACTACTCGTATCGAAGGGCGACTACTGGATCGAGCCGGGCTGCCTGGCTCGCAGGCCACACCCCGAAGACGATCCCGACGATCAGGCTGAAGCCGAGAGCGACCACGACCGTGATTGGACTGAACACGAAGCCCCAGCCGGCATACACGCCGATCGCGAATGAGGCCAGAACCCCTATCCCGATGCCGATCACGCCACCTGCCAGCGAAAGCGCGAGGGCCTCGACCAGGAACTGCGACAGGATGTCGCGGCCACGGGCGCCGATGGCCTTGCGGATGCCGATCTCACGGGTACGCTCGCGCACCGAGACCAGCATGATGTTCATGATCCCGATCCCCCCGACGAGCAGCGAAATCGAGGCGATGCCGGCCAACAGGAACGTGAGCACGTCGCTGACCGAGCTCACGGTGCCGAGCAACTGAGCTTGAGTCACGATCGAGAAGTCGTCCGAGGCCCCGCTCGCGATGCCGTGCCTCTGCTCCAGCAGCGCGGTTATCTCGCCCGAAACAGTGGTGATCTGATCCTCGCTGGTGGCGCTCAGACCGATGGCCGAGACGCTGTCTGTCCCGACGAACAACTCCCGAGCCGTGGTGAGCGGCACCATGACTTGATCGTCCGCGGTCCCAGTCCCGCCCTTCGACTGCAGGATCCCGACCAGCTCGAACGGCAGGCCGGCGATGTAGATCGTCGAGCCGATCGAAGTGTCGGTCAGGCTGAGGTTGTCGGCGGTCGTGGCCCCGATCACCGCAACCCGCATGTTGTGGTCGAGGGACGCCTGGTTGATGAACGAGCCGGTCCACATGTCATAGGCGAAGACCGACAGGTATGCCGGCGTCGTGCCGATGATGCGAGCGGTCTCGTTCAAGGAGCCGGCAATCACGAGCTTGTTGGCGGTCAGCTCCGGGGCAACGTATTGGACCCCGGCGAGCCCGGAGATCGCGGACGCATCGTCGATCGTCAGCGTTGTCGCGGAGCCGAAGGAGCCACGCGTGGCGCCGCCGCCTCGCGTGAAGCCCGGGTTGACGGTCACGAGGTTCGTTCCAAGGGACTGCAGTCGATCGCTGATGCCCTTGGTGGCGCCCTGGGCGACGCTGACAAGCGCGACTACGGAAGCCACGCCGATGATCACGCCGAGTGCGGTCAAGGCCGTCCTCAGCTTGCCCGTGCCGAGCCTTCCGAGCGCCAGATGCAGGAGATCGGTCAGGCTCATCCGAGCGCCGCTTCCTGAAGCTGGCCGTCCCGAATATGGACGCCGCGGTCGGCGGCGGTGGCGACCTCGATGTCGTGAGTGATCAGGACGATCGTCCGGCCGAGGGAATGCAGGTCCTTGAAGATGGAGAGCACTTCGGCGCCCGAATGGCTGTCGAGGTTGCCGGTCGGCTCGTCGGCCAGGATCAGGGCCGGCTCGGTCACGAGGGCGCGGGCGATCCCGACTCGCTGCTGTTGACCGCCCGACAGCTCCGAAGGCACATGGCTGAGCCGGTCGCCCAGCCCGAGCCGCTCCAGGGCCGCCTGCGCTCGCATGAGGCGCTCCCTGCGGGGAACGCCCTGATACATGAGCGGCGCGGCAACGTTCTCCAGGGCGCTCGTCCGCGGCAGCAGGTTGTAGCTCTGGAAGACAAAGCCGATCGAGCGGCTGCGAACGAAGGCCAAACCGTCGTCGTCAAGGTCCGCCACCGGCTGCCCGTCGAGGACGTATCGACCGGAGGTCGGCCGATCGAGGCAGCCGAGGATGTTCATCATGGTCGACTTGCCGGAGCCCGACGGGCCGATGATCGCCATGAATTCGCCCTTGGCGACGTGCATATTGACGTCGACCAGTGCCGGCACCTGGACTTTGCCAAGGTCGTAGACGCGGCTTACGTCTTCCAATTCGATTATCGGTTCGACGGCGCGCCCGATCATCGCCCGAACCCGCCGCCGGGAATGGCGCCGCCGCCCAAGCCGCCGAGGTTGACTCCCCCGCCGCCGGTGGTCGTGGTGCTGTTGCGGGTGCTGGTCGTGCCGACGACCACCGCGTCGCCCTGGCTCAGGCCGTTCGTGATCGCGGCCATCGAGGTCGTCACCAGTCCGACTTCCACGGAGCGGGTCGTGATGCTTCCGTCACTGCCCATGACTTGAACGGAGTAGCCGCTCGCAGCCGATCCCACGAGAGCCGTCGCCGGCACCCGCAGCGCGTTGGCGACCGAGGCCGTGGTCACCGTCACGGTGGCGCTCATGCCCGCGAACACGATGGCGGGCGGGTTGGTCAGCGTCACCGTCACGGCATAGGTGACGACGCTGCTGGAACCGCCCGAGGTAGAGGCGACGGGGACGATCTGGGTGAGAGTCCCGGCCACGACCTGCTTGGCTGCGGTGACCGTGACCGAGGCGGCCTGGCCGACCTTGAGGTTGGTGATGTCGGATTCGGTGAAGCTGGCCGTGGCGACCATCGGCGCCACCGACTCCTCGATTGCGTATCCGGACGGGGCGTTGACCCCGGGCAGGATGTTGACGGCGATGATCAGCCCGTCCGCGGGGGCGAAGATGGTGGCGGCAGTGACGACCAGTTGGGCCGCATCGACCGTCGCTTGAGCCGAGGCGACCTGCGCCTGATCGGCCACGATCGTGGCGCTGGCGGCGGGCGCGAGCTTGCCCTGGTATGCAAGCTTGGCCGCGGTCAGGCTGAGGGACGCGTTGGTCACCTGTTGGGCCGCCTGCTGATTCGACTGGTTCACACGCAATTGCGTCGTGGCCAGGCTCGACTGCGCCTGCTGGAGAGCGGCCAATGTCTGCGGAGTTGGGGTGGCGTTGTAGGCCGTCTGCGCGTCCGTGACCGCCTGCTTGGCCTGGCTCAGGCTCAGGGCGTTCTGCTGGTTGGTGATCTTCCTGTTGGCGACGGCCTGGCTGTAGCTGTTCTTCGCCTGGTTGTACTGGTTGAGGGCCTGCGCCTTGGTCAAGGCGTCCGGGCCTCCTTTGTCCGTGGCCAGCTTGGCTTGCGCGGTGGCCAGGGTCGACTGCGCCGTTGCGAGCTGCAGCTGCGCAGTGGATCCATCGGCCACGGCCAGAGCATCGCCCTTCTTGACCGCCTGTCCGACGGTCGCCGAAACGGTCGCGACTGGCCACGTCACCGTAGTGGTTGAGCTGTTGCTGGAGCTTGTGGAGCCGCCAGTACCCGAAGTCGTTGCAGATGAGCTGACGATGTCGGGCGTGGTACCGAATTTCAAGCCGTACACGGTGCTCGCGGCCACGGTTCCTGTGGCAACCGACTGGGCGCTGACCGTGCCCACCGTGACCGTCGAGGTTATGTACTTCGAACTCGAAGATCCGGCGAAGCTGGGACCGACGATGGCCAGCGCCACCGCTCCCACTCCGACCAGGATCAAGGCAATCGCTGCCAATCTCGTCTTCATCCGGCTAAGCCTCTCGTCCCTGGAATGATTGCGATCAAAGATGTGCGCAGGTCGGGGGGACGCCCGCGAGATGTATGGCGCCTTTGCCTGAAGCCTTCCTGAACCGCTCGTCGCGCCGCGTCTCCAAGGATGGGGCCAGGGAGGCTCATGCGTTGGAGATGGCGGCGGCGATCATCTGCTTGGCCTGGCTGATCGGGACCGCGAAACCCATGTCCTGGGCGCTGCTCGAGGCGGCGGTCACGACTCCGATCACCGAGCCGTTGGCGTCGAGGAGAGGCCCGCCGCTGTTGCCGGGATTGATCGCGGCGTCGGTCTGGATCAGGCCGGTCAGATCCTCGGTGAAGTTCGATGTGCTGTCGCCGACGGTGATGCTTCGGTTCATCCCGGAGACGATCCCCGAGGTCACGGAGTCGGTGAAGGTGCCGAGCGGGCTGCCGATAGCGATCGCCAGCTGGCCCACCTGGACGGCTCCCGAGTCGCCGAGGGTCACGGGCTTGAGGCCGGTCGCCTTGACCCTGACCAGAGCCAGATCGTGAGTGGCGTCGACCTTGACGACCGTGGCCGGCAACTCGCGGCCGTCATCGAGCGTCACGGAGAGCGTGCTCGCGTCCTTGATCACGTGATTGTTGGTCAGGATGAGACCGTCCGCGCTGACGATGAAACCCGAGCCGGAGCCCGTGAACTGCGACGACCGCCGGCCGCCGGTGGTCGTTCCGGTGGTCGAAATGGTGACCACGGACGGCTTGACCAGCGACACGACGCGAACGATGGCCTGGGATTGAGTGAGGCTCACCGTCTCGACATTGGCAACGCTGCCGCTGGTCACAGGCGCGGCCGGGCTCGTCGTGTGCGACGCCAGACTGAACGCAACGTAAGTGCCGCCGGCCGAGAGGGTCGCGGACAGCAGCGCGGTCGCCATGATCAACGGGACGATCCGGCGCTTTCCGGCGTCGCGTGCCACCGGCTGCACGGGTGAAGGCGGGGGCACGGCCCATTGAGACGGTCCGAGCCACGGCTGCGGGGGGGCCGGCTGCGGCCAGGCGGGCTGGGACCAGGCTTGCAGATCCGGTTCGGGATAGACGGGCGGGGGCGGCACGGCGGTCTGCTGCCAGTTCTCGGCGGCGACCGGGGGCTCGATTTCCTGGTCGGGCGACCATCGAAGGTCGGGGTCAGGCATGGCCGGGGCGCGGTCCTCGGGGTGTTGGTTCGGATCGGTGTTCATGTGTGCCTTCCGGCTCCTGGTGTCCACATTGTCGTTGTGTGAGCCGATTCTTGGGTCGGAAGGCTGAAGCAATCCTGAACGCCCCACCAGCCGGGCAACTCGCCGGCGCGCCGGCAGGAGCACCTCGTGGCCACCGCCGCACGACCTGAACTAAACGTTTAGTGGCTTGGACGGCGGGACGCGGCAGCAAAGTCGCAATTGCGGCGTAGCATCCCCCAATCGGCCCATCAGGATTTGGAGCACATCCTCTATGGCTACAGTCACCTTCGAGAACGTAAGCAAGCGCTTCGGCGATGTCGTCGCCGTCGATGACCTCAACCTGGACATCCGCGACGCGGAATTCATGGTTCTCGTCGGGCCGTCCGGCTGCGGCAAGACCACCAGCCTGCGGATGATCGCCGGCCTCGAGGAGATCACCTCGGGCACGCTGCGGATCGGCGAACGCGTCATCAACGACATCCCGCCCAAGGATCGCGACATCGCGATGGTGTTCCAGAGCTACGCGCTCTATCCGCACATGACCATTCGCGACAACCTCGCGTTCGGCCTCAAGCTCCGACACGTCCCCAAGCCGCAGATCGAGGCCCGCGTCAAGGAAGCGGCGGCCATCCTGGACCTGACCCGCTACATCGACCGGAAGCCGCGCGAGCTCTCCGGCGGCCAGCGCCAGCGCGTCGCCCTCGGCCGCGCCATCGTGCGCGAGCCCGCGGTCTTCCTCATGGACGAGCCGCTCTCCAACCTCGACGCCAAGCTGCGCGTCGAGACCCGAGCGAACATCCTCCGTCTTCACCAGCGCCTCAACACCACCTTCGTCTACGTGACCCACGACCAGATCGAGGCCATGACGATGGGCACTCGCATCGCGGTCATGAATGAGGGTCGACTCCAGCAGGTCGGATCTCCCCAGGAACTGTACGACCGGCCGATCAACCGGTTCGTTGCCGGCTTCATCGGCAGCCCGGCGATGAACTTCATCTCCGTCGAGGTCGGCGGCACCGGCGACGCGATCACCCTGACAGCCCCGAGCGTCAACATCCCGATCCCCCCGCAGTTCCGCGAGTCGATCGGCGCCGCGGGCCGCACTCTAATCGCCGGCTACCGGCCCGAGCACCTCGTTCTCGGACCCGTCGGCGGCGCAACGGCCGTCGTGAACGCCAAGGCCGAAGTCGTCGAGTACCTCGGCAACGAAGAGTTGATCCATGCCAGCTCCGGCGAGCGTGACATCGTCGCGATCGTCGACTCGGCGTACCGCGTCCGCCCGGGCGACATGCTCGAGCTTCGCGTTCCGCTGGAGAAGGTCCAGCTCTTCGACCCCGACACCAACTTCGCTCTCTCGTTTGGACCGGTCAGCGCCTGACACCTCCGTTCGGCGAGACCAACGCCCCGGCATCCTCGGCCGGGGCGTTGGTCTTTAAGCCGGGCCCCGCTCGCCTATAGTTCGGCCATGACCGATCCGTTTGCCAACCGCAGGCTCCGCCCTTCGCCGACCGGCCGGGCCGAGCTCGATGCTCTCCTCACCGAGCTCGCCATCGCCGACGCGGAACTGGAGGAGCGCGTGGTCAAGCGCGAAGACATCTACCGGGGCCGCGTCGTGGTCGTCGAGAGGGACCAGATCGTCCGCACCGACGGGTCGGAGTCGTCTCGCGACGTCGTCGTTCATCCCGGGGCAGTGGTCGTCGCCCCGCTGGACGGCGAAGGCCGGCTGTTCCTCGTGGTCCAGTACCGCTTCACCGGCAACGGCGCCATGCTCGAACTGCCGGCCGGGTCGCTGGACGTGCACGAGGGTGTCCGCGAGGACGCCGAGCTCGCGGCGCACCGCGAGCTCGAAGAGGAGACCGGCTACCGCGCCGGAAAGATGGAGCGGATCGGCGGCTACTACAGCGCCCCCGGCTTCCTGACCGAGTATCTGACCTTGTTCCTGGCCACGGATCTGCGACCAGCCGGCGGCGACAGGCTGAGCCCCGACGAGGACGAGCGGATCCGGCTCGTCCGGCTGCCCTTGGGCGACGCCATCGCCGCAATCGACGCCGGCATCATCGAGGACTCCAAGTCGATCGCGGGGATCCTGCTCCTGGCCCGACGTCTGGAGGCTCCCGAACCGCTGAGCCGCAGGGCTCGGTCCGCCGACGCGTCAGCCCGCCTTGGACTCAACCCGCCTTAGGGCCCGCTGGTACGCCACGCTTGCGGGGTTCATCGCCACGGCAAGCCGCAGATGGGTCCGGGCCTCCCCGAAACGACCCAGCCGCTCCAGACTGAGTCCTAATCCCAGATGCCCGTAGTGGGCCGACGGATCGACCTCCAGTAGAGCACGGAAGGCCTCCTCAGCCCGAGCGTGCTGGCCGCTGTCGAAGTAGGCCCGGGCGAGCGCCTCGAGGATAGAACCCTTGCCGGGCTCCTCGCGAGCGGCACGCTCCAGCACCACCGCGGCCTGGGCGTTGTGGCGTGCGCTCAGCAGGCCATGGCCGCGCTGGAGCAACTCGTAGGCGGTTTCTCGCTCTTGAGGCGACTCGGCCGACTCGGCCGAGCCCTCCGTCTCCTCCGGATCAGGCATCCTGCCGCTCCGCGGGACCGGCTTGTTCGGCCGCAGGCTTGTCCTCGGGGCGCCGCCCGGACCGGGTCCAGACATACAGGGCGATCAGCAACAGGACACCTGCCGAACCCGCCGCGGTTCCGAGGATCCGGATCTGGCCTACTGTCGTCGCGCCGGTCCAGGCCGAGTGGGCGGAATCGGCCAGCGAAACGGCCTTCCGGATATCGCCTTCGGCGAAGGCTTTTCTCGCAGCGGCTAGATCCGCTTCCGGATCCGTGCCGAGGAGGCCGACGGCCCTGGCAGCGCTCTTGCTGTCGGTCCGCGCCTCTCGAGCCACAGAGAGACTGCTCAGGGCCTCGAGCTCGCGCTGTGCCTCGGTGAGTGCGGCGTCCGTGCCGACCGTCTCGAAGACGGTCTGAAGCGTTCGCGGCGGAGCGGTGCCCTCGTTCGGCGCCGTGTTCTCCACCTGGCGACGCAACTCCAGGACGCCCTGCGCCTCGCTCAGCAGCGCTCGGGCGGTGCCGAACTGCCAGCTGCCCATCGCCGCTCGGATGTCGGGCGGCATGATCCACGAGTTGGTGGCCGCGGCTGTGGCTGCGAAGTCCGAACGGGCAGAATCCCGGTCGGGAAGCTCTGCGGCCTGGGACGGGGTCACGACCCACTGTTGCCAGATCGACGCGTATGACTGACCGGTGGTCTGCTCCAGGTAGTCGAGCAGGCGGCGCCAGTCGGTGACGCCTCCAGGCTGGAGGCCGGCGTCGCTACGGCCGGGTCGGTCGTACGCGGCCGTACGTTCCCGGGCTTGTGCCCAAACCTCGCGTAACCCGTCCATGCCGGCGGTAGAGGCGATCGTGCGCGCCGCCTCGAGACTGGCGCCGTAGAGGTAGGCCTCCGTCGCGGTGCCTGCCGTTACGGCCGCCGACCAGGCGTTGAGAGGCATCGCTTCCGGAATCAACGACGCGCTCAGCGACGGGGCATGGTCGGGCAATCCCAGACGAAGCACGGCCTGCTCGGCGTAGAAAGAAGCGAATCCTTCGTCGATCCAGCGGTCCGAAGCGAGATCGCCGTTGAACCACATGTGGGCGGCCTCATGAAGGATCACGATCGGATCGGCGAAGTAGGAGATCCTCGCGAGCGAGATCGCCGAGTCGTACTCCCCGGTGAAGCCGCCGATTCCCTGGGTCGTGGCTTCTTCGATCGTCAGCGACTTCGTACTCGGGTCGCCCAGACCGATCAGGTCGCGCATCACGGGGTATCCGGACTGGAGCACTCGCGCGACCTGTTCTGCCCATCCCGGGTCGTCGGACCAGTACCTGAGCGTCACGTCCAGCTGCGCGATCGTGATCTTCGTGACTCGGAAGTTGCCGGACGGCACAGTGCGCGAGGCCGTGAACCAGGCGTTGAGGGCCGTGGAGTCGGCGACCGGACCGGAGGTGAAGACCGTCTCGCCGGTGCTCGCAATCGAGCTCGTCAGGGCACCGAACTGCTCCTGGACGATGAAGCCCGAGGGAATGACGACCGTCACCGAGCCGCCCGGCGCGCCAGGACTGCCGAAGGCCGAGACCGGGAACGACATCACGTCCTGGCCGATGCGGAGATCCCGGTCCGTCGAACCGCCCATGTCAACCACATCGAAGTCGAACGAAAACGAAACGCTCTGACCTGAGTAGAGCCGTTGCCGGAAAGCCACCGACACGACCACTCCGGACTGCGTGCCAACGCTTTCGGAGACGACCAGGGGCCGTCCGCTGTCGTCAAAGGCAACATAGTTGGCGGTGGAGATGGGCAGGGTCAGCTGCAGGCCCGGGAAGTAGTACCTCCGGCCGCCGCTATCGGCCGCGTGCGATGTGGCCTTGATGTTCAGCACGACGTGGACACGCCCAAGTGTCGGGTCGGCCGTCCAGGTCGCCACAGACGTGTACGACAGGCCCGACTGGCCGGCCTCCGCCGGCGCCGCCCCCCGCAAGAGAGTGGCGGCAGCGGCTATCAGGGCGGCGGCGGCAAGACCCCTCGTAAAGCGGCCGACACCACGAACCATCGCCGATTACCTCGAAAGCCGGACGGCCGGGCGGGTTCGCCCGCCGGCATGCCGTGCTTGCCCCTTGCTCAGTCTTTCGCCTCGGCAGCGCGCCGGCTCTCGCCCGGGCCCTTGCCGCCGGCTTCGGCGGCGCGGGGCGCAAGGTCGGACTCGTCGGCCGTTGGGGCATCGCGCCCGGCTGAGGAATCCGGAGCGACCGTATGGGCCACGGGGCGGACGATTCGGTCTTTCGGCCGCTCGATCGTGGATCCGCTCCGGACCACACGCGAGGCGAAATCCGTGGCCCGGACGCCTTCGCCGATCAGCACGTTTCGACCGATTCGGACGCCTCGAGGGATGACCGCGCGCTTGCCGACCACGGTTATGCCGGTGTTGAGACGACCCGGCTCGCGCCGGTTGACTTCGTCGTAGTCGGTCCCCTCGCCGACGATGGCGCCGGGGCCGACCGCGACCTCCTTGTCGAGGATCGCGCGATCGACAACTGCGCCCGGCCGGATGACCGAGTCGAAGAGGACGATGGAGTCTCGCACGACGGCCCCGATGTCCACGACCACGCCGGGCGACAGGACGGAGTTGACGACCGAGCCGTTGATCACGCAGCCGTGGCTGATCAGGCTGCGGTGGACTTGCGCCGTGGCCCCGATCTTCGCCGGTGCCCGCTCCTCGGACCGGGTGTGGATGACCCACTCGCGGTCGTAGAGGTCGAGCTCCGGGGCATCCGACAGAAGCGCCAGATTCGCCTCCCAGTACGACTGGACGGTCCCGACATCCTGCCAGTAACCGTCGAAGCGATAGCCGTAGACCCGGGCGCCGCCTTCGATCATGGCCGGGATGACGTCGTGGCCGAAGTCGACACGCGTATCCGAAAGCCACTGGTGCAGGGCACGCTTCGAGAAGACGTAGACGCCCATGCTGGCGAGGTCGCTCTTGGGCTGGCGCGGCTTCTCGTGCCACTCGACGACTCGGCCGGTATCGTCCATGGCCAGGATTCCCATCCGCGTCGCGTCCGCGAGTGGCACCCGGCGGACGGCGATCGTGACGTCGGCGCGATGACGCCGGTGGGCGGCAACGAACGGCTGGTAGTCCATCTTGTAGATGTGGTCGCCGGCCAGTACGAGGACCGCGTCTCCGGAAGCCTGCCCGATGACGTTGAGATTCTGGAGGACGGCGTCGGCGGTGCCTCGGTACCACTCTGCGACGCGACCGCGGGCGATGTAGGGCTGGAGCATCCGAACGCCGCCGGTATTGCGGTCGAGGTCCCAGGGACGGCCCATTCCGATGTGGTCGTTGAGTGACCGAGGGTTGTACTGAGTCAGCACTACCACGTTGTCGATGTCCGAGTTCACGCAGTTGGAAAGCGTGAAGTCGATGATCCGGTACTTGCCGCCGAATGGAACGGCAGGCTTGGCGCGCATCGAAGACAGGATCGACAGCCGCTCGCCTTCACCGCCGGCAAGTATCACCGCCAGAGTGCGCTTCATCGGGCGTCCTCTAGTTCCAAGCCCGGTCGTTGCCGGGCATCGCCGATGCTATCACCAGCACCCCTGCTCCAACGTCCATCACCGACCGCGCCGGCAAATGCCACCCGGTCGGCTAGACGAAGAGGCGCGGGTTCATGAACACGCCGTCCACGCGCACCGCCCAGTGGAGGTGGCAGCCGGAGGAATGCCCGGTGGTGTTCTCCGTGCCGATGACCTGGCCGGTCGACACCTGCGCGCCGACATAGATGCCGGCCGGCGCCCTGCCCGTCATGTGGGCATACCAGGTGACCATGCTGGTGGAGTGGGCGATGATCACGAGCCATGCCCTCGGCGGGGCGTCGTAGGGGTTGTAGCCGACGAACACGATGACCCCGGACCCGGCGGCGTGAACTGCCGTAAGGCACGGCGCCACGATGTCGATGCCCTGGTGGAAGTGGGCGCAATTGCCGATCCGCGGCTCGCCGGGCCAGCCGGTGCAGCCGTACTCCTGGCTGATCTTCCCGCCCATCGGCCACTGCAGCGCGCCGTTGTAGGCGGACGGGATACGACCCTTGCCGCCCAGCTGTGCTGCTAGCTGGTCGATCTTCTTCGCGAGTCTGGCGGAGGACTCGCCGTTGGACTTGATCGTCGCCGCAAGGGCCGCCTTGTTCTTGGCCAGTTTGGCGTCGGCGGCGGCCTGTTTGGCCATCTCCGCGTTGATCTGGCGCTGGAGCGCGGCGATCTTCGCCCTGGCGCCGTTCAGCAGCGCCATCTGCCCGTCGAGATCGGACTTCTGGAACGACACCTGGGCAGCCAGCTGGTTGACGGAGAGGCGAGCGGTTTCAACGCTCTGCTTCATCTGCACGAGGTTGGCCTGGTCTTCCCGGATCTGGGCCGCCAGGGCCTGGTCCTGAGCGCCGAGCTCCATGTAGTAGGAGACATCGGACAGGACGTCGGTGATCGAGCCCGAGGTGAGAAGCTGCGACAGCAGCGGCGTCTGGTCCGTCTTGTAGGCGGCGACGAGCCGATCCGCCAGGATCTGCTGGCGCTGGGTCAGCTCAACCTGTTTCGCGTCTGCGCGGGCCGCCAGATCGTCGAGCTCCGTTTTGAGCTCGGCTTCCTGAGCGACCAGGTCGTTGTAGCTGTGCTGAACACCGTCGACCTGGACCTGGAGAGACGAGATCTCGCCCTCCATCTCGTCCATGTTCTGGTTGATCTGGTCGAGGTTGACCTGCGTGGTGGCCATCTGAGTCCGCAGCGCCGCCTGCTGGGCCGCGATGGCCGCCAGCTGCTTCTTCTGCGCGGCGATGAGCCTGTCGAGGGCCATCTGCTGCTTGACGGCATCGGAGAGCTCGTTGGCCCGGACCGGGGCAACCGGGGCCGGGACGCCCATCACGGGCATCAGCAGGGCTACTGCAAGGAAAAGCCAGATCCACCGGCCACGATCGTGGCGGCGGGAGGAGTGTCGGTCGTGCATGGCAGTCACGTGCGAGCACCTCCGTTGCGGTGTGCATTTTGTTGCACACATCGCGGATAGGCCCGCCGGTGATGCCGTCCTTCGAAAGGGGCACAGACTCGGGACGACTCCGGCTAAGACGCATAATACAACGCAATCCGCTTTGGGAATCATCTACGTTGCAACTTCAGCGGGGGTTGCGCTTGGGCTAAGTCCTGTGAAGTTAGGTTGATTCTGGTGCACAGGACGACCGAACCCATCTCGGGGCCCCTTTCGGCTCTCGCAAAAGTGCCCCAATCGGTGCTAGCCTCTTCGCTACTTCCTACTAATGTTGGACGTTGGCGGCTCCAGTAGCACATCTCGTCCTGGTTCCGAGCGATGGAGGCTCACGATGCCGCTCTTTGGTCCCCCCAACATCGCCCAGTTGGAGGCCAAGAGAGATATCCAGGGCTTGATCAAAGCCCTCTCATACAAGGATCCAAGCGTCAAGATCGCCGCGGCCGACGCACTCGGCCCCGTCGGCGACCCGATGGCCGTGGAACCGCTCGCGGAGCTCATCCGCGATCAGGATGCGGGCGTCCGTCGAGCGGCGGTGCGGGCGCTGTCGGCCCGCGGCGGGGTGCGCGTTGTCGAGCCGCTGATCGCGGCGCTCCAGGACAGCGACCCGGGCGTGCGCGACATCGCCGCTCAGGCCATCTACCGGCGCCTCATGACGGATCCTGACCAGGATGCGCGCAGGGAGACCGTCACCGCCCTGGGTCGAATCAAGGCCGCCGATGCCGTAGAGCCGTTGATCAAGTCGATCGCGGACCCGGACGAGACGGTCCGTGTCGCAGCCGTCAGATCGCTGGCGTCGATCGGCGACGTCGCGGCCGTGACGCCGCTGGTAGTCATGCTGGCCCGCGAGCAGTACCGCGCCAAGACGACCGGGCGGTCGAGCCTGGCCGTCGAACGGGCTGCAGGCCAGGCCCTCGACGTGCTGTGCAACGAGAACGCCATCGATGCGCTTCAGGCCGCCCTGGGCCACGACGACTCCGAAGTCCGAGAGCTGGCCGTCAAGCGGCTTGCCCGGATCGAGTCGCCGCTGGTCGCCAGGATGCTGGAGTCGCGCCTCAACGATGAGAGCCCGATCATTCGAAGATCCGCCGCCCGCGGACTCGCGGAAGTCGGCTGGAAACCGCCCGCCGACGAAACCGGCGCCCATTACTGGGCGGCTCTGCGTGACTGGCGCCGCTGCGCCGAATGCGGTCCGTCGGCCGTCCCGCTTCTCGTGGCGGCCTTCCCGCGGGCGCAGGCCCTCGAGCGGCTGGACATCCTCGCGGCCCTCGTCTCATTGGGCTGGGAGCCGACCGAACAGGATGCGACCGCCGCGACTTACTGGGCCACGCAAAGCAACTGGGACAAATGCGTCGCGGTCGGTGCGCCCGCCGTCCCGGTTCTCGACGGCATCGTCGGCAGCGACCCGCGGTGGCGCGAACGCGTCGAGGCTGCTGCCGCTCTCAAGGCTCTCGGAGAGGAGCGGACGGCTCCGTTCGCCCGGTTGGAGCTCGTGCAGCACGCGCTCGGCGTCCTGGACGGAGAAGGCACCGACGAAGAGAAGCGCGCATTGCTCACGACCTTCCTGGCCGAGGAGCATCAGTACGAGCCGTCGGCCAAGCAGAAGCTCGATTGGTGCCAGTGCGGTTATCCCTCGACTCGCATCCGCAAGGACGGCAGGCGGGAGCTGATCACGGACGTGCTGGGGTTCGAACCGGACGCGTCCGGCGCGCCTGCCTACTTCTGCCCGAACTGCAACGCGAGCAGAAGCGCAACGGCCTGACGCCGGGCCGGACCGCGCTCAGGAGCCGGCAGGCAGCAGAGCAGCCCAGACCGCGCCCAGGATCAGGAACGGCCCGAACGGGATATAGCTCTTGAGCGTGACGCGCTTCGCGGCGAGCAGGGCCAGGATCACGACTCCGCTCAGCAACGCTCCCACGAAGACCGCCAGAACGAGCCTTAGGCCGCCCACCAGCAGGCCGATGCCGGCCAGGAACTTGACGTCTCCGCCGCCGAAGGCGCCTTCACCGAAGGGCAGTGAAGCCGCGTACAGCAGCAACGGGATGCCGATTGCGGCAGCGACCGCGAGCAACGCCGGCTGGCGGTTGACCAACGAGTCGCCGCCCCAGACGAGCACAGCTGCCCCGACGACGAAGACGGGCAGCGTCAGCACGTCTGGCAGGAGCTTCTGATCGAGGTCTGTCGCCATCATCAAGACGAGCGCGGCGAACACAGCGCCGAAGAGCGCCCGCTCGGCGGCGTCGCCGAAGCGGATCGGGACCGCGGCCAGCGCCAGGGCCCCGAAGATCGCAACGACGGGCGTCCGCCAGTCCACGCTCCTGACCGAACCGTCCTCGTGAGCCGGCCAGCGCGCGGAGATGCGGTCCGAGGCGACTCCCCAGACCGCGCCGCACAAACCGAATACGAGGGCGAGTGGCTCCATGCTTTCGCTACGCCTTCTTCGCGCCGGCCAGGGCCAGCTCGACGAGAGTGGCGTGAGACACGCCCGTTGCACCGGCCGGGGCGTAGGGCGTCTTCTTGCGGAAGTAGGCCGTTCCGGCGATGTCCAGATGGGCCCACGGCACGGTGACGAACTCGCGCAGGAAAAGGGCGCTCTTGATCAGCCCGCCTTCTACGGAACCCGTGTTCGTGACTTCGGCGTACCAGCTGTCGAGGTCTGGGCGGTACTCCTCGACGAACGGCATCTGCCAGTAGCGTTCACCCGCGCGCTCGCCGGCTGCCGCCACCTGGTCGTACCAGGCTTGCGGGGTCCCGAACGTGCCGGTCATCTGGTCGCCGAAGGCCCGCGCTACGGCGCCGGTCAGAGTGGCGACGTCGACGATGTGCGTCGCGCCGAGCTTTTCGGCGTAGCACATCGCGTCGCCGAGGATCAGGCGGCCCTCGGCGTCGGTGTTGATGACGTCGACCGTCTTGCCGTTCATGGCTTTGACGATGTCGCCCGGCCTTGTCGAATGCGGGCCAGGCATGTTCTCCACCGCCGGCGCCACGGCCAGGAGCGGCGTCCCGGGCGCAAGCCTGGCAACGGTGGCGATGGCGGCGATGACCGTGCAGGCGCCGGTCTTGTCCATCTTCATCTCTTCCATACGCTCGGCCGGCTTGATGCTGATGCCGCCGGAGTCGAAGCAGACACCCTTGCCCACGATCGCCAGATGCCGCCCCAACGCGTCCTTCGCCCTCGCGGCGCCGGATCGCAGGACGATCATCCGGGGCGGGTTGTCGCTGCCGCGCCCGACCGCGAGGAACATCCCCATTCCGAGCTCGGCTGCCTGCTCGGGGCCGAGAACGTCGATCGACAGCCCGTGGCGCTCGGCGATGGTGCGGGCCTCTTCGGCGAGCACGTCCGGGGAGATGTCGTTGGCCGCGCGATTGGCCAGGCCCCGAGCCAGATTGGCGCCCTCGCCCATCACCACGCCGCGTTCGGCAGCTCGAGTGAGGGCCGCGGGGCTTGCGCCCGGAGCGACGAGGATCAGCTCGTCCAGCGCCGGCGGCGCCGACTTCACATCGTCCCGATAGATGCCGGCCGGCTCGAAGCTGCCCTCTACCACTCCCCGCGCGACCATTTCGGCAACTGTTTCGGCGCCGCCCTCGATGTGATCCGCAAGGTCGCCGAGCCACACCGCGAGGCTCTTGACCTTGCGCCCGCCGAGGCGCCGCTCGATGGTTGATGCCACGCGTATGACGACCTGGCGCGTCAGCTCGTCTGCAGGGCCGGCAGCGATGGCCATCAGCCGCCCCGCCCGCAACTGACCCGGCGCCATGATCGCGGCCGCGTATCGCTCCGCCTTGAGCTCGCCGAACTCGGTCACCGCGTGGAGCTCGCCGCCGGACCTCCGATCGATCTCGCCGAGGGCAGTTTCAAAGTTGGGTTCGCCGGCAAAGGGCACGGCCAGCACGTCCGCCGCCACGTCCCATGGCTGATCGGAGACGACACGCAACTGCATTACGATGGCCCTCCGGCCTGCGTGCGGCCCGGATGGCGGCCGCTTGCCCTGCGCGCCGGCGGAGGCTGCCGGCGACGACGTTGCGCTTAGTCTACCGAGTCGCCCCGCTCATGCCGGGTGCCGCCGGCGCACCTGCGCCTCGACTCCTAGCGACCAACGACGGTGCCGCCGGTGATGTCCGCCAGGGCGGCCGCGAGCTGGCCCTTGGCTTTTTCGATCGAGATGCCGTCGGCGGTCAGGTTGCCGGCCATTTCGTACAGGACGATCTGCAGGATCGAGGTGCTGTCCGGCAGCAGCGCCTTGGCATCGCCGACGGCCTTGAGCGCGGCCGTCACCTGGACCGTGATCTTGCCCTTCGTGTCGATCATGGTCTGCCACAG
>JADGQJ010000196.1 GCA_017881885.1 Chloroflexota bacterium | reverse complement strand
GCAAAGGTGGGTCCGGGGCTGGGCCACGCCACCCCTGCCGCGACGTACGGATCGAGGAAGTATCCGGCGGTGGTGGTCACCTTGGGGTGGCCCGTCAGCTGCTGCCAGTAATACAGGGCGATCGTCGACGCACCCGGACCGCACAGATTCCAGTACGTAAGGTCGTAGTAGCTGTTGCCTTTCGCGTCCTTGCCGCTCGCCGGCGGCTCGACGATCCAGCGGGACCAGGTCGTGTCCAGCCTTCGAGCCCCGGGCACCGGCTTTCCCGTGATCGGATCGGCCAGCGGGTTTGCGCCGGCATCAAGCACGCCGATCTTGCCGTTCGAAAGGACGATCCGGCCGGACGCCTTGAGAGTCAGCCAATCGAACGATTGGTCCGGGATGTCACGGCCCGGATCTACGAGCGGGATTCGATCGATGGGTCGTAGGGTCCGTGCCGGCTTGTTGGTAGGTCCGGGCGTCGGCGGCGGCTCCACCGCGAACATGTCGATCGGCTGGAACGCGAAAGCCGCCTGGCTGCTCGTGGCCGAATCGCCGGGCGTGGGAGTCGGCACTTCCGGCGTGCCGAACAACGGGCCCAATGAGGTGTCGGTGGCGATAGGCGGGGCGCTCGGCGTCGCGGCGGGTTCGCCGGGCCCCATGCCGGCAAAGGCGGCCACGCCGCCGATGGCGACGATTGCGAGAATCGCGGCGCCGGCGGCCAGCCCCCGACGTCGCGACCGAATGGACGCGATCACCGGCCGATTGTAGGCCCCTCGCCCAGAGCGGCCCTGAAACCGGCCGCGGCGTGGCGGGTTGCGGCGGCCCGCGGGGCCGTCAGCGGCGCCGCGCCAGGGCCTCTCGCAGCGCGGCGTCGACGGCGCGCTCGACGACCGCGCGAGGTCCGTCGGTTGGGAGAATCCGGGTGGCGGTTGCCCGCCAAAGCTTGAGCGAGGCGGCCTGGGCGGCGATCCGCTGGCGGGCGTCGGGCTCGGCCATGCTACGGCCGGTGAGACGGGCAAGCTGTGTGTCGGGCTCGCAGACGACGAGCCAGATCTCGTCGCACCAGGGCGCGTGGCCGGCTTCGACGAGCTTGATCGCCTCGAGCACGATCGCGGCCGGATTGCGCGAGTCGGCGGCGCGGATCGAGGCCTCCAGCATTCCGGCGACGGCGGGGTGCACGATCGCCTCGAGCTCGGCCAGACGCTTCGGGTCGGAGAACACGAGGCGGCCCAGGACGGAGCGGTCGAGCGAGCCGTCGAGACGGCGATAGTGCTCGCCGAAGCGCGCCACGATCGCGGCCGCGACCGGCGTCCCGGGCGCCATGAGAAGCCGCGTCAGCTGGTCGGCGTCGATCACCGCGGCTCCGCGCGCCGCCAGCCAGGCGGCGACGGTCGACTTGCCACAGCCGATCGGGCCGATCAGGCCGATCAGCGGGACGCGGGTCCCTAGAGTCCCGCGGCGAGGACCCGGTCCACCACGGCGCGGATCGCTCACGGTGCCGCCTCCTCGGTCTGGAGCCAGGATTCCTCGGCCGCAGCCAGGGCCTGGTCGACGGTCGCCAGCTCGCCGCTCACCCGGCGCAGCTCGAGGAAGTTGCCGTGCACGCTCGGATCCTGGAGCGCCTCCTCGAGCTGGCGCTTGCGCTCGTTGAGGTGGGCGAGATCCTCGTCGAGCTGGGACTTGCGGCGCCGATAGGCTTCCTTGGAGAGCTTGGGCATCGGTGCGCGCTCCACCGCGCCCAGCTGAGCGACGCCGGCCGAAGCCGACCCGGAGGACGCTGCACCCGGGGCGACCGAAGCAGCGACTCCCCCACCCGATCGCGCTTCGGACTTTCGAGCTGAGCTGCCGACCGCGGCCCCCGGCCTCCGTCCGTCGGGCGCCGAACGCCCGCCATGCATCCGCCTGGCCTCGCTTTCGGCTGCCGCCTTCACCGTCCAACCGTCGGCGACTGCCGCCCGCCAGGCGCGATAACCGCCGTCGAACTGCACGGCCAGGCCGTCATCGACGACCCACAGCGAGTTGCAGACCTTCTCGAGGAGCCGCCGGTCGTGGCTCACGACCAGCAGAGTGGCGGGAGTGTCGGCCATGAACCCTTCGAGGGCCTCTCGCGCCGGGATGTCGAGGTGGTTCGTCGGCTCGTCGAGGAGCAGCAGGTTCGCCGGCAGCAGGAAGAGCAGCGCCAGCTCGAGGCGCGACCTTTCGCCGCCCGAAAGCGCCCCCACCTCCTTGAATACGTCGTCGCCGCGGAAGAGGAAGCGGGCCAGGTGGCCGCGCGCAGCGCCTTGTGTGAGCGGGAGCGCGTCGAGCAGCGCGTCGAGGACCGTGGCGCCGGGGATCGGCGCGTCCCGAAGCTGCGCGAGGTACGTCAGCTGGACGTTCTTGCCCAGTTCCAGCGAGCCGTCCAGAGGCGCCAGCTCGCCCGCGATCGTGCGCAGGAGCGTCGTCTTGCCGGCTCCGTTCGGGCCGACGATGCCGATCCGATCGCCTCGGCGAAGCTCGAGCCACGGAACCCGCGCGACGGGCGTTTCGGTGCGAACGCCGCCCTCACCGAAGGCCGCGTAGCCCACGACCAGACCCTCGGCCCGCGCCACCGTCTCGAACGAACGAGCCGGGCCGCCGCCGGCCAGCGCCTCGGTCGGCAGCCGCATCTTCCCGTCCGACTTGCGCTTCTCGAGCGGTTGGAGGGCCTCGAGGCGAGCCTCGTGCTCGTGCATCTTCGAGTACTTGCGCTGGTGGCGGTACAGCTGGACGAGTTCCCGCTCGCGGGCGATCGCACCGGCCCGATCCTCAGCTTCGTCGACGGCCCGAATGTCGCGCTCCTCGCGCTGGCGCGCGTAGGCGGAGTAGCTGCCACGGAACGGCGTCAACTGCCGATCGCGCATCTCCCACACGCGCGTCACGGTCGCGTCCAGGAACGCGCGGTCGTGCGAGGCCACGAGCAGGCTGCCGTGGCGGCGGCCGAGATGCAGCTCCAGCCACTCCAGCGCGGCGAGATCGAGGTGGTTCGTCGGCTCGTCGAGCAGCAGCAGGTCGGGGTCTGCCAGCAGCAGCCGGGCCAGCGCGGCGCGGGTCTGCTCCCCGCCGGAGAGGTTCGTCGGCGGACGATCCCACAGGTCGCGCTCGAACCCGAGGCCGGAGAGAGCGGCTTCCACGCGCTGGTCGAGCCCATAGCCTTCGCGGTGGTCGAACTCGTGCTGCAGAGTCTCGTAATCGGGCTCGGTCACGCGACCGGCTTCCTCCATCTGGCGAAGGATTCGCTCAAGCTCCTCCAACCGGACGGCGCCGGCTCGAACGGCCAGCCTCAGGCTCGGCGCGCTGGTGAATGCCGAGTCGACGTTGGCCTCCTGACGAAGCATCGCGATGGTCATGCCGCGTTTGCGGTGGATTTCGCCCTGGTCGGGCTCGTCGAGCCCGGCGATGAGCCGCAGCAGGGTCGTCTTGCCGGCGCCGTTGGGGCCGACGAGGCCGATTCGATCGCCCGCAGCGACGGCCGCATCTACGTGATCGAGGATGACGAAGTCGCCGACCTCGCGCAGGACGCCCTCCAATCGAACGATCGACATCAG
>JADGQJ010000019.1 GCA_017881885.1 Chloroflexota bacterium | reverse complement strand
GCCAGCCCGGTGACGATGCCCGAGACTGCAATCGGCCAAATGATCCCCGCCGGCCATTCGGCCGACTTGACGAAGTTGCCCAAATCGCCGAGCAGTCCCGATATCGGCCCGGCCGTCCCGTCGGCGCCCTGGACACCGGGAATGCCCTTGTATTCGATCAGGACGGCCAGCAAATTCGCGGTGTTGACCAACGCCAGCACCACGTACGCCACGCTCCAGCGCCACGAGACCGCCAGAAGGATTGCCCCGACGGCAAAGAACGGGAACAGGTAGCGCTCGTGAGCGCGGGTTGGGGCGACGAAGAAGGCGATGGCGAGGATGGCGAGAGCGACCACGATCGACAGGCGATCGTCGCGCCAGGCCGCCCAGACGCTCACGCTCACGAGAATGGTCAGAAGCAACCCGTCGCCGACTATTGCGGCCGGGAGGCCGCCAATCGCCTGGCCGGCGAGCAGGAAGGCGATGGCTCCCGCGACGATCACGCAGCCGACGGCCAGAGCGCGCAGTTCGGAGGGCACTGAGAGGACCGGCTTGGGGAGTTCGGGCGCCGGTTCGACCCGATCCGCAGGTTCGATCGGCTCCGCCGGTTCGACCGAGGCCGCCAGCCCGGCTTCCTGGTCCGGGAGATCCATTCGGCGAGCCCACAGCCAGGCGACCGCGGCAACCGCGGCGAGCACGACCACCAGAACCGCCAGCTTGGCGATCAGATCCGACGCGAATGGCCCGATGTTGAAGTACTGCTGGGCAACGCCCTCCTCGAACACCTGGGCGTCGTGGATCCAGCCCAGGTTTCGGTCCATGCCGCTTCCGGATTCGTCGGCCACGAGCGCCCACGGGTTGTAGGCGTTCAGGGTGAGCCACGGGTACTCGCCGAACGTGTTGACGATGTGGCTCACGATCGAACCGAAGACCATCGCCGAGAAACCCACGACGGTGATCACGCCGGCGGCGGCAGCGGCGAGTTCGCGGTTTGCGGTCGAGACGAGCTCCGAGCGCCGAACCCACAGGTAGACGCCCAGTCCGGCAATCGCCCCGACGGCGAGTGTCAGAAGCCCCTGAACGGTGGCCAGCCGCCCGGCGAGGCCGATGAAGTCGAGGCCGGTGAACGGCAGGCAGATCAGGGCGGCCGACCCGAGCCCCGACGCGATGGAAGTCAGGACGCGCTGCGGATCGGCCGGGCCCTCTCGCGGCGCCAGCGATCGGCGCAGGATCACGAACCCGACGAGGATTCCGAGGATTCCGAGCTGGATCTTGGTCAGGGCGGCGACGACGGCGAAGACTGCGGCGAGCTCGCGGCGATCCCGAAGCAGGGCCCATAACCCGAGGAGCATGAAGACCGAGCCGACGACGTCCGCCTGGCCCCATATCGCGCTGTTGAACCAGGTGATGGGGTTGATCAGGACGATAGTGGCCGCGATCAGCGCCCGCCACCGCGAAGCGCCCAGCTCCAGGGCCATTCGCCAGACCACAAAGGCCAGAGCCAGGTCGGTGACGATCGGGATCAGCTTGATCGACTCACCAACGCCACCGAACGGCGCGAAGACAAGGCCCAGGACCCACAGGAAAAGCAGGTAGACGGGCGGGTAGTCCAGGAAGCCGGCTTTGTCGTAGAAGCCCAGCGGCGTCTGGGCGACCAGCTGGCCGCTCCAGCCCTGGAACGAAGAGAGGTCGGTAGGGAAGCCCGACCCCGGAAGTAGGACGTATGCGATGATGAGTCGGAGGGTTAGACCCAGGAGGAGAAGCACGACGATGGTGGGAACAGAGGTGTCGACACCACTCGTTCCCGCCGGCGCGTTCCCCCGCGGGTTGGCCTCTCGAGTGCTCGGGCCTGCCAACCGAAATGGCCTCCTGGACGGGCGCTGAGGTGGAGCGGAGTATAACCCAGCCCACGTCTGCGGACGGCGCGCCGGCCGGGCCGGCAGCCCGACGCGCGGCTCGGGGAGTGGATGGATCCGCCGTCGAACCGGAAGAGCAGATCTCCCTGGCACCCCACGCGTGGGGCCTGGCGCTGGTCTTCCTGTGCCTCGTCGTCTACTTCGTCAGCCAGCCGAACGGCAACAACCTCTACCTCCATTTCGTGCTCCAGGCCCAGGCCTGGCTCGACGGCCACACCGCCATCCCGATGCCGCAATACCAGGACGTGATGCCGATCAAGGACGCGAGCGGCACGCCGACGGGTTACGGCATCATCCCGTTCCCGCCGCTGCCGGCATGGGTGCTGCTGCCGTTCGTCTCCATCTGGCACCTCGGCACCGACCAGCATCTCCTTGCCACCGTCTTCGCAGCGATCGACGTGGGCATCGCCTACTGGATGCTCGGCTACCTTCGCGTGAGCCACAACATCCGGACGCTGACCTCGCTCTTCCTGGGTCTCGGCACGGTGCTGTGGTACACGGCGGCGATCGGCTCGACCTGGTTCTGGGCCCACATCGTGGCCGTCGGCTGTCTGCTGCTGTCGGTTGGAATGGCCCTGGCGGCGGACCGCGACGCGGCCGAGCCGCTCGGTTTCAAGGACGCCGCCTCCTCCTTGCGAAGGTTGAGCTGGCCGGGTGGCCGGTTGTCCGTGGTTCTTCTGGGAACTCTCGGCGCAGCCGGCGAGCTGCTGTTCGTTCTGGCCGGCGGTATGGCTTCGGCAGCGTCGCTCACGGTGGTCGGGGTCGTCCTGAGCCTGCTTGCCGGAGCGCTGGCCGTGGTCGTGGCCGGGCGGCCCGGCGTTCTCGCGCCGATCGTGACCGCGGTGGCCGTCGTCGCCGGCATTCCCGTCTTGCTTTTCGTCAACGCTCAGTCGCAGGTCGCGATCGTTCTCGTCGACGTCGTGCTGCTGGTACTGGTCATCGCCGTGTGGCGGGCGGGCGACCGTCCGGAAGGCCGGGTCGAGCGCGCGCGGTCGTCTGTTTGGGCCGCCCTTTCGAATCCCGAGTCGCTGCAGGTCGCGGCCGGGATCCTGTTCGGTCTGGCCGTCACGGCACGACTGACAATTCTGCTCGGCTTCCCGTTCCTGATCCTGGTCGGCGGCGGCGGAACCTGGCTGCGGCGGGCGATGCTGGCGGGCGCCGGCGCGGCCGTGCCTCTCGTGACGCTGCTGGTCGTCACCTACGCCACCAGCGGCCATCTCTTCAACCCGGCCTACGACTACCTGTACCACGTGGAGCTCGGCGAGTACGGCGGCGTCTTCAACTACCACTCGGATTGGTCGATCACTGACATCCGCTACATCCCGCAGAACCTGGGGATCATGCTGTTCGGGATGCCCCGGATCCTGCCCCAGTTCGCCGGCGTCTACCCCGGCGACTCGGGCACGCCGCTGTGCGTTGCCACCTCTGTCCGAGGCCTCTTCGACACGAGTTGCCCTCTGGCTATCCCTGAGGCGACGGGCACGAGCATCTTCCTTTCGAGCCCGGCATACCTGCTTGCGCCCCTGGCCTTCATCCCGCTTCTGGCGCGCAAGCTCGACCGCGTAACCGTCGGCGCCACCCTTGCCGTCGGCGCGATCGCCTTTGTGAACCTCATGCATTTCAGCCAGGGATGGGTTCAGTTCGGCTACCGTTTCAGCAACGACTTCGCCCCGTTCGCGATAGTTCTCGTCGCCCTCGGTGCCAGCCGGCTCGGCCGCTTCTGGCCGGTATTGGTGCCGCTCGTGATAGCTTCGATCGCCGTCAACCTGTGGGGCACCGTCTGGGGAGTGATGCTTGGCTGGTGACAATCTGCCGCAAGCGCCCGGTTCGGGCGAGGCGGCGATGCCGTCCGGCCGCGCCGGCGCCATGCCGAGCCGCACCGGCGCCATCCAGGATCGCATCGCCGCCGCGGGCATGAATCGAGGCTTCGCGGCCGCGGCCCTGGCTCCGGCGATCGCGGCGCTGGCGACGCTCTGGCTCGTCGTGCCGACTCTGGGGCCCGGCGTCCTCTCCCAGGCCGGCGGGGACACGGCCGAGTTCCAGACCGTCTCGTGGGTGCTCGGGACCGCCCATCCAACCGGATACCCCGCGTTCGTGATCCTGGGCTTCATCGCCACCCACTTGCTCCCGTTCGGCGACCCGGCATACCGGATGAACCTGCTGCAGGCGCTTCTGGCAGCCGGCGCGGTTGCCGGGACAGTGGCCGTGATCCAGCTCCTCACCGGGCTGCGATGGATCGCCCTCGCGACGGGCCTCCTGCTCGTGATCATGCCCACATATTCGCCGGCAACGGTGGCCTTCCCGATCGGCACCGGGTTCGAGTCGAGCCCGGTCTTCTGGCGGCTTTCGACTTACGCCGACCCGCACATGTTCCACCTGGCTCTTGTGACGCTGCTCTTCCTGTTGCTGCTCGTGTGGGAGCGGCGGCGGTCGGAGGCGGGGCCGGACGGGAGCCGCCGGGCGGACCGTTGGCTCGTGGCGGCCGCCGCCGTCTACGGCGTCGCGTTCGCCAACCACTCGCTGACCCTGATGCTCGCCCCGGCCGTCGGCCTGTTCGTCCTGGCGGTGGCGCCGGGGATCGTCCGGCAGTGGCGCCTCGTCCTGACGTGCGTGGCGGTCCTGGCCGCTACGGTCGCCGTCCTCTGGTCGGAGCTCCCCATCCGCGCCGCGATGAACGCGCCGCAGGTGTACGCCCATCCGGACACCATGGGCGTCTACGGCTTCACGTACGTGGTACTGGGCCAGCAGTTCGGGGGCATCCCAGCGACCATCGGCTCCGACCTCGCGCTCAAGTATTCGATCGTGATGAATCTGATCTCGAGCTGGCTCGGGCCGCTCGGCTACATCGCGATCCTGGGAGTCGGGACGAGCCTGGTGCGACGGCCGCGCTACGTCCTCCTGGGCATGGTCGCGGCGGCCGTGACGTGCGCATTCTCAGCCTCGTACGCCAATTCGGACCTCGAGCGCTACTACCTCGTGCCGGTCTTCGTGGCCTTCACCTTCGTGGGGCTCGGGCTCGCAGACGCCTTCGCGCTATGTGTCTGGCTCGTGGACGCCGCCACCGGGAGACTCGCGCCGCATCCTGTTTCGGCCGCCGAACCTGCCGCCGAACCTGCCATGGCCGCCCCAGCCGCCGCCCGGCACGCAACCGACGACGACTTCGGCCGGCACGATCCGGGCTGGAGCAGGCAGGCGCTGCTCGCCGTCGAGATCGTCGCGGCCGTAGTGCTCGTAGCGGCGAGCGTGGCGATCGTGCCCGAACGCCAGCGAACGGCGGACGCCAGCCCCGGCGCCGTGAGCGAGGCGGCCGATACTTCGAAGGGGATCTGGATGCATGCCGTGCTCGCCTCGCCCGACGGGGGAGGCCTCCCGGCGAACGCGGTCATCGTGAGCAATTGGTCGGACTCGACGACGCTCTGGTACGGCCAGAGGGTGGAGGGCCTCCGCCCGGACGTCTACGTCGTGGACGACCGTACGCGCCTGGACTACAACCTGGGCGAGGTGTGGGACGTCATAGACAGCTATCTCGGGCACCGCCCGGTCTTCCTCCTGCGGTTCCCGTGGAACCTCGACGGGATGGACCACCTCCTCACCCTCTACGACATGCGAGACTTCCCCCTTGCGAATGGGGGCACGATCAAGCAGGTAATCAGCAAGAAGGGCACGTAGTGACTCAAGGCGAGGTTTCGACGAAGGCGGGCACGACCGGCTCGGCGGCGCCGGCGACGAAGGTCGCAGAACTGTCGTTCTTCTTCCCTGCCCATAACGAGGAGGCGAACCTCGAGGCCCTGGTAGAGGAGGCCCTGGCGACGCTGCCCTTGCTGGCGGATAAGTACGAGATCATCGCCGTAGACGACGGTTCGAAAGACCGGACGCCGGCCATGGCCGACGAGCTGGCGAGCCGCCATCCGGAGGTCTTCCGCGTCGTCCATCACCCCACCAACCTCGGCTACGGGGCGGCCCTGCGATCCGGTTTCCGGGCCTCGCGATACGACCTGATCGCCTTCATTGACGGCGATCGCCAGTTCAAGGTGATCGACGTGGGGCGCCTGACCGAGCGGATGGCCGCCGCCGACTCTCCGGACGTCGTCGTCGGCTACCGCCTGAAGCGCGCCGACCCGCCTATCCGGCGCTGGTACGCCCGCATCTACCGCCTCGCGAACCGCATCTTCTTCGGCGTCCAGGTCCGCGACATCGACTGCGCCTGCAAGCTCTTCAAGCGGCCGGCGCTCGAGCCGATCACCGTTTCCTCGGGGGGCGCGTTCTTCACCGCCGAGCTGTTGATCAAGCTTCGCTTCGAGGGCCGCCGCATCGCCCAGGTCGGAGTTCCGCACTACTCGCGCACCGCCGGGTCGCCCACCGGCGCCAAGCCGAGCGTGGTCTTCCGTGCCGTTCACGACTTCTGGTCGTTGCGGTTCCGCCTGTGGGTGAGCCGCTCGGACGGGATGTGCCGCGGCGAGAAGATGCTGGGCTGACGGCCGAATTCGGCCCTGATCGAAGCATCCGCAGCGCGGGCGCCCCGGAGATCTACTCCGCCGTGGGCGGCCCTTCGCGGCGCCCCTCATCTGTGTCGACATCGAGCGAGTTGACGAACTCGCGGAAGACCTCGAGCTTCTCGTCGACGTTCGTCTCAGGCTGGACCCCGGCCTTGTCCAGGACCGCCTCCGAGGCGAAGATCTTGACGCCGGCTCGGACCGCCAGGGCGAGCGAGTCGGAAGGCCGCGCGTCCACTTCGATGGTTCGGCCGTCCAGCTCAAGCTCGAGCGTGGCGTGGTAGGTCTCTTCGGCCAGGCTGGAGATAATCACCCGCCGGAGCTTCGCGCCCATGGCAGTCAGAGTCGCGACGAAGAGGTCGTGGGTGAGCGGCCGCTCTGGAGCCACGCCCTGAAGGCGGGTGGCGATGGCATTGGCCTCCCACGGGCCTATCCAGATCGGCAGGTACCGGTCCCGCTCTTTCTCCTTGAGGAGGACGACGTGCTGGCTCGAGAGCATGTGGACCCGGACGCTCTCTACGGTGACCTCGACCAGCGAGTCTGCCATTGGCCGATTATCCCACTCCCCGACCGCCCTCGCGCCCGAGCCCACGGCCTCGCGCGCGGCGCGACCAGCCGCTATTTCTTCGGCGTCGGCTTCGGCGTCGGAGTCGCCTTTGGCTTGGCGGTCGGCGAAGGACTCGCCAGTGGGGTCGTTCCGAGTTGTGCCCTCATGAGGTTGCCGCTTTCGATCCAGTAAATCGTCGGGTCCGTACCGTTCGGCCCGGTCCGGATGAACATCCCTTTCAGGGCAGAGAAGAACGGCGACGTGCTGGGGAGGAGGAACTGCCGCACGTACTTGCCGTTGCTCTTCGTGAACGACACGATTCGCCGGTTGGCGTTGTCGTAGGCGTAGAGGTTGCCCTGGTCGGCAATGCTGTTGTCGGCAGAGATCCTCGTGTAGAACGTCGGCGCGGGCCGCACGACGTTGTCGCCGACCGGGTCGGCCGTCCAACCTCGGATCGCCTGGCCCGAGTCGTACCGCTTGGCAGTGCCGTTGTCGAGCAGGTAGAGGCTGCCGTCGATGTACATGTCGTCCACCAGAGACACGGTCAAGCTCTCGCCGAGCAGGTAGGGCGTATGGTCCTTGGCGTAGTAGCCGCTGCCGTCACTCGCAGCCGGATACTTCAGGACCTGTCCCGCCGAGGGAACCACAACGTAGAGGGAGTACAGGGCCAGGTTCGGGTCGGTCAAGAATGTGCCGATAGCCCGGACACCGGAACCCCATGTCCCGGAACCCTCGACGTTGATCCTTATCAGGTTTCCTTGCCCGGTCGCAGCCCCCACCGCGGGGCGCCAGCGCCACAAGGTGTTGGCCGAGTCGAGAATCAGCACGTCCTGCCCGCCGGAGGTGATCAGGCTCGGCGAGCCCACGGTGCCTCCGGAGGGCGGCTGCAAGCCCTTGATCGCGATCTGGGTCTTTGCTCGCGTGACGAGATCGATCCGATAGACGCTGTCGTTGGTCTGGTCGATGACGTACGCGCCGCCGTCGGGGCCGAGCACGATCCCTCCCAGCACGTCGCTTCCGAAAGACAGAACGACCTGTGGGGTGACCACGGTCACGCGATAGAGGATGTTGAGACCGGCGAGGACCTGTGCGGTGGCGTCGGCCAGCTTCTCCGGCGTATAGCCGTTGTCTCGGGCGATCTTCAGGTTGTTGTACGCGTCTTCCAGAAGCTTGATTGCGCTCTGAGGATCGATCCTTATCAGGTCGCGGCCCTGGCCATTGACCGCGTTGAGATCGCGCTGGACCTGCAGGAATGCGTTCTGGGCGGCGCTCTGGGCATCAACCCCAAGGTTCTGGCGCGTCCCGGCCAGGTACCAGAGCGAGGCACCCACGACCGCCAGCACGAGCAGCAAGCCGACAACGGCGCTGGCGACGCGTCTCTGGCGCTCGCGCTGAACGGCGATCGGCGTCACTCGGACGCGCGCGACGGGCCGTCGGGGCATCCGATCGAAGATTCCGTAGACGCTGTGGCGGAACATTCCGTCCGCGGTCCGCTGAACCTGCTTGGCCGTGTGCTGGACGGCCGAGACGCTGTCGACGACCGATTCGGCGAGCGGAATCGGCGACCGCTCGGGCACCCCCGCCAGCGAATCGCTCGGCCATACCGGCTTCAGCGGTTGCGACTTCTGAGTGACCGAAACCTCGTCCGCCTCGAGTGCGATCATCCCGTCCCCACCGGCCACGCCGAGTCCGCCGCCGGCCAGCTGGCGGTGGATCTGGTCGATCGCGACCTGAGGATGAAGCTGGATCACCGCTTCCTGAATCGGTGCCAGCCCGATCCGGCGAGTGGCGTTGGGAGAGATGAGGATGACGCTGTCGCCGGCGAGGAGGTCGCCGTGCCAGACCTCCGGATCGGCGCCGTCCTCGGACGGCAGGCCGCTTTGCGGGCCCGGCTCGGGCAGTGTCAGCAGCCTGGCTTCGCGCACGAGGTAGGCCTCGGCCGGTCCCACGGTCGCGACGTAGAGCTCGTTGGACCGAACCACGGCCAGGGCGATGCCGATCGGGCCGCCCTCTCCGTGCTTCGCGATCAGCCGCTCGGTGACGCGGAGCTCCCGGTTCGCCGCCTTGATCGCCTTCTTGAGGCACACGATGATGCCGGCCGACTCGTCGTAGTAGTACTCGTGCCGGACGCGCTCGGCGACCATGTTGGTCGCGGATCGAAGCTCACCCCCACCTTCACCCGTTACCACGAGGTACAGGTTGCCCTTGGTGCGGGTCGTCGCCCCGATGCTCGGCTCCACGACCAATACCGTGTCGGGCGAGTCGGGAGGTCTCTGTGACTCGGCTACGAGACCGAGCTTCATGTGAAGACGGACGGTCATTGTGGCTGCTAGCGACGGCTGTGAATATGCCCCCTGGGTCGGCAGGTGGCGATTATACGTGCCTCGCCGTGACCTGAAGTTGACGCACGGAGCTTCGCACGGCCGAGCGCAGGGCGGTCACCAGCTCCGGACCCCGGAGGCGGAGCTCCTGAGCCACGATCGGCTCGTCCACCTCGATCGTCACGACGCCCTGCGACAGGGCCACGATCCGGCAGGCCCCGACGGCGGCCGGGATTCGCTCGGCCACGATCTTCTGCCACGCGGTCATGGCCGCTGCCAGCTCCATTTCGTCTTCGAGGCCGAGCGAGCGAGCCGCGTCGGGCAGCAGATCGCCGAGCCGCTCCATGCCACGTTGCCCCGACCGGCCGCGCCCCTGGGGCCCCCGGCCGCGCTCCCCGCGCTCCCCGCCCTCGTCGCGGCTTCCGCTCACTGCCCGCCCTCCTCGACCCGCGCCCCGTCTTCGTCCGCCACTACCCGCCAGGCGCGGGCCTGCCGCCGCAGATCCGGATCGAGATCCTCGGGCACCGTCGTGGTGACGAGCGCCTGGGGCAGCTCGGCGATGCGGCGGACCAGGTGGCCGCGGCGCAGCGGATCCAGTTCGCTAAAGACGTCGTCGAGGAGAAGGAGTGGCGGGCGGCCGTCGAGCGCGGTGAGGAGATCCAACTCAGCCAGCTTGAGGGCCAGGATGGCGGTCCGCTGCTGGCCGCGCGAGGCGAACGTCGTGAGGTCGCGGCCGCCGATGCCGAAGACCAGGTCGTCTCGATGCGGGCCCACCAGCGTGGTTCCGTTCCAGGCCTCCTTTTCGGCCGTCTCGCCCAGCCGGCGGGTGAGCGCCTCTCGCGGCGACTCGCCGGAGAGCAGGGGCGCATTAGTGGCGTAGCTCAGGACGAGCGGCTCCTCCGCAGGGGCGATCTCGCGGTGAGCGGCCGCCAGAGGCTCCCTGATCAACTCCAGGAGGCGCAGCCGCGCCGCCACTATCGCAGCGCCCGAGGCGAGAAACGGCTCGTCCCAGTAGCGCAGCTGGGCGCGGTCGGCCTCGCCGTCCCGGACCTGCCGGAGCAAGCTGTTGCGCTGGGATAAGGCGCGGGTGTAGGTCGAGAGATGCGACCCGTACATGTGGTCGTGCGGGGCGGCGAGCTGGTCGAGCGCCGTCCGGCGCAGGGTCGGCGGGCCGATGACCAGGAGCATCTCCTCCGGAGCGAAAAGCACGGTCCGCAGATGCTCGGCCAGCGCCGTCGGGCGGCGAGGTACGCCGTTGACCTGGATCCGCTTGCGCCCGCCTGCCTGGAGTGAAACATCGAGAGCGACGCTGTCGGCCGGCGGTTCATCCAGGCCGGCCTCAGTCGACGCGGACCCCTCCGGGTGTGCGGCTCCGTCCGCCGTGTTCTCCGCGGCGGCCTCCACCACGCCCTCGACCCGGAGAAAGTCGGTGCCCCAGCGGATCAGCTCGGTATCTGCGCCCGTTCTATGGGATCGTCCCAACGACAGCAGGACGATGGCCTCGAGCAGAGTCGTCTTCCCGGCCGCGTTCGGGCCCCAGATGAGCTGCGGCCCGGGCCCGAGCGTCAGGTCCAACGAGGCGTAGCCCCGGAGGTTCCGGAGAGCCAGTGAGCGAAGCAGCGTCGGCGGCCTCGAAGTAGGCGCTACCGCTCGTTCCTTGGAGATCTGCCGCTCCTAGGAAGTCGTCTTGACCGGCATGACGACGTGGACATAGTCCGGATCGTCGACCGGCCGGAAGACACCCGGCGAAAGAGGCCCGTTCAACTCGATCGAGAACGTGTCCGTCGGAACGTTGGACAGGACATCGACCAGATATTTGGCGTTGAAGGCGATCGTGGTGCCGTCGCCCTCGACCTTGGCCTCGACCTCGCTGCGGTTGTCGCCGATGTCGGCCGCGGCGCTCACCGTCAGGCCGGTCTCGGCTTCCTTGCCGACCTGGATCTTGACGATGTTGGCCGACGAGAAGGCGATGAAGCCTGCCAGGCGAACGGCCTTCAGCAGCTGGTCCCGATCGACGGTCGCAGTGGTTGTGTGACTCTTGGGCAGAACCTGCTGGTAGTTCGGAAACTGCCCGTCGATCAGCCGGCTCACGAGATCGATTCCCTCTATGTGGAACAGGATCTGGTTACGGCTCGGAGAGAGGACGACATTGACCGGGTCGTCCGTTTCGGTCAGGACTCGACCCAGGGCATCGAGCGAGCGGGCCGGGATGACGATGCTCGTCTCCTCGACTGGATCCAGGATGGCAATCGTCTTGACGGCAATCCGGTAGTTGTCGGCGGCCGCGAGGGTGAGCTTGGTGCCCTCGAAGCGGGCCAGCACGCCGGTCAGGATCGGTCGGGCCTCGTCGCTCGCCGCGGCGAAGGTTACTTCGGCGAGGGCCTTGCGCAGCACGTTCTGGGCGATTCGTGTGGTCGGCTTGTCGCCGGCAGTCGGAATGGCCGGGAACTCCTCGGCATCGATCCCTTTGACCCGCGTCTCGAACCGGCCCGCCTGGATGTGAAGAGTCTCCTGGGGCTGCAGCTCGAGGTCGACACGTTCATTGGCAGGCAATCCCGCAACGATGTCGGTCAGAAGCCTGGCGGGGGTCGTTGTCGCGCCACCGACCTCGATCTTGCCGGGCACCCAATACGTCATGCCGATCTCGAGGTTCGTGGCGGTCAGCTTGAGGCCGCCGTCCTCGGTTCGGAGGAGGACGTTGTTGAGGACGGGCAGGGTGCTCCGTGTCGGCACGGCGCGGCTTACGACCTGGAGACCTCTAGCCAGGTTCTCCTGCATGACCGAGAGTTTCACTTCGGCTTCACTCCCCTGAGGTCTGACTTGGCGGGCGGATCGGGGTTGCTGACTGACGGGCAGCGCGATCCTACTCTTGGTTGATTGTCCATCTATCTTCTCATTCCGTCACCATCATCATCATGGTGTGGAGAGTGTGCATTCGCCGCGTGGCCACGCTCGTCGAGGCTGTGGAGTGGTCCGATGTGGTGGTGGATGCGCCTCAGTGAATCGGGGACGGCCACATTCGTGCGTTGTGGAGAGAACAGCCCCGGCGCCAGGGCCCGACTTCCGGGGCATCAACTTAACCACCGAGCGACCCGCCTCAGAGCCCAGTTTTCTCCACAACGGTCGACGGTTATCCACGGTTTGGGGCTGGTTATCCACGGCAATGGGCGCCTGCGCCCGTCCGGGCGACCCACAAAGCCGCTATTCCGACACCCGAAATCGACGGCGTAGGCCGCCCGATCGGACAAGCTGCCATTCCGGCCAGCCGAGGCCTAGGCGCTCCCGAGGACCGCAGCGAGGGGACTCAGACGTCCGTGAGCGAGGACCACAGAGAGCAACAACGGCGTGGGCCGCCCGAATGGCAGCCGTTAGTCGGCGTAGATCAGTTCGCGGACCGCCGCCAACTCCCGTCGCAGCTCATCGTTGATGCCCATCTCGCGATTGATCTTGTCGCAGGCATGCAGCACGGTGGAGTGGTCCCGGCCGCCGAGCTCGGCCCCGATGCGCAACAGCGAGACGTCCGTCTCCTCGCGCATCAGGAACATCGCGATCTGGCGCGGCACGACGATGGCCTTGTCGCGCTTCTGGCCCTTGAGGGCGTCGATCTGAACGCCGTAGTAGTCGGACACAGCGCGGGTGATCCGCTCCGGCGTGACCTGGCGCTTCTTGGGGTTGTATAGCACGTTCGACAGGACCGCCTGGGCCAGCTCGATCGTGATCGGCACCGCGCCCATGCTGGCGTAGGCGACGATTCGATTGAGCGCGCCCTCGAGCTCGCGGATGTTGCTCACGACCTTGCGGGCGATGAACTCGAGCACGTCCGAGCTGACCGGCACGGCCTGCTCTTCCGCCTTGGCGCGAAGGATGGCGATGCGGGTCTCGAGATCCGGTGCGGTCAGGTCCGCGATCAGGCCCCACTCGAACCGGCTGCGGAGACGCTCCTCCAGGGTCAGGATCGCCTTGGGCGGCCGATCCGATGACAGCACGATCTGCTTGCCGTCCTCGTGGATGGCATTGAACGTGTGGAAGAACTCTTCCTGCGTCCGCTCCTTATCGGCGATGAATTGGATGTCGTCGATCAGGAGCAGATCGATCCGGCGATAGCGGGCGCGGAACTCGTCGATCTTGCCTTGCTGGATGCTGGTAATGAATTCGTTCGTGAACTTCTCACTCGTCGCGTACACGACGCGCTTGCGCGGGTAGCGCGCGATCACCGCGTTCCCGATGGCGTGCATCAGGTGGGTCTTGCCCAGGCCGACGCCGCCGTAGAGGAAGAGCGGGTTGTAGGCGTGGCCGGGCCGCTCGGCGACCGACAGGCTGGCCGCATGGGCCAGGCGGTTCGCCGACCCGACGATGAAGTTCGAGAAGGAGTAGCGAGGATTGATGTTGGTCGAGGCGCCATCGGGTGCGCCGACGCGCGTGGCCTCGACTCGAACCGGCGCAGACGGGGCATGTGCCGAAGCCGTTCCGGCCGACGCGCCGTTGCCGGTGATCGCGGCGGGCGTCTCTCCGGCCGCGCGAACCAGGAACTCGACCTGGACGCTGTAGCCGACGATCCGGGCGAGCGTCTGGGAGATCAGGGAGCGGTAGCGCGTCTCGAGCCAATCCTTGGCGAAACCATTTGGGACCGCGATCTTGAAGTGGTTGTCGTCCACATCGACGAGGACCGTGTCGCGGAGCCAGGTTTCGAAGTTGGCCGGAGACAGAGAGACCTGAAGCTCTCCTAGTGCAGCGCGCCAGACTTGTTTTGCGTCCATCGAGGCAGGCTTGGTCCTATCAGACGGAGATGGATAGCCACGATCGTTGACGGACGCCCGCTTCCGCTTTCACGTTCCGACGCCCTGAGTTCGACCGATTTGGACTCTCATCGGGAGCCGTCCGCCGGTCCTTGCGGTCCCTCCGGGCCGTGGCCCTATGGTTGTCTGGCGCCGCGGGCCGACGAAGAATAGCACCGGCCCAGCGGCCCCGGCAAGGCTTGGGACCGTTCCTATTCGTATACTCCCGGGGAGTATCGGCCAAATGACCCCTGGGAGGGACCCGGCCGGTGCCTCGGTGGCCGCGTCGTTTGACACTGTGCGCATCACGTTCTTATAATCCGCCGGCAGACGCGCTGAAGCGCTCGTGTGGCGCCAGGCGCGTTCGCGTGCCTTTCGGGGTATCCTGACCCCGAGGCCGAATGGAGAGATACCCGCCGTCCGATGAAGCAGACCTATCAGCCCAAGAAGCGGCATCGCGCCAAAGAGCACGGCTTCCGCGCCCGGATGAAGACCCCGGGGGGACGTCGCGTGCTTTCCGCACGCCGCGCCCACGGCCGCAAGAAGCTCACGGTCTGACGGCGGACCGCGGCCACAACTCGCCGCGACTGGTGATGCTCTCCAACCCGGAAGACTTCGCCGCACTGCAGGGTCAAGGATCTGTGAGGTCCAATCCCCTGCTTGTCGTCCGAATCCGCCGGACCGACCTCGAGGAGACGCGCTTCGGGCTCTCGACTGGACGCAAGCTCGGCGGAGCGGTCGTCCGGAATCGAATCCGCCGGCGACTCCGTGAGGCACTAAGGGTGATGGCGCCCTCGTTCCAGCCCGGCTGGGACGTCCTGATCATCGCCCGCCAGCCCGCCATCGCTGCAGACTACCAAGCGCTGACGGAAGCACTGCACAATCTCCTCCGCCGGGGAGGAGTCTTCGGAGGGCGGACCGTCACTTGAAAACGGTCGGCATCGGGCTAATCAGGCTCTACCGCCGCCTGTTCGCCTGGCGCCCGTCGGTCTGTCGATATGAGCCGTCATGTTCGGTCTACACCGAGCAGGCGATCGCCAAATACGGTCTGCTTCGAGGGAGCTGGATGGGAATGCGTCGAATCGCCCGCTGCAACCCGTGGAGTCGCGGTGGCTACGACCCGGTTCGCTAGCATGAACACTCCCAAGCGCACATCCACCCCCCGAGCGCGCTGGATCGCGATCGGGCTCTTCGTCGCCCTCATCGCTCTCGCCGTAGTGGCGTGCGGCACCGCGGGCACCAATACCAACAGTTCGGGGCCGTCGACCGGCGTCACCGCCTCGGCGGCTTCGCCCGGAACGAGCGGCTCGCCGGCCGCTTCGCCGTCGCTCAAGCCCACGCCCGAACCAGAGCCTCTGGCTCCGACCAAACCGGCGGACCCGATCAGCTTCCTCAGCTGGGTCTTCACGCCGATCTTCCAGGGCCTGTTCATTCTGCTCGCGGGCATGTACGCCCTGACGGGCAACGTCCTGCTCGCGATCGTGCTCCTGACGCTGATCATCCGGCTCCTCACGATCAAGCTGTCGGCCCGCCAGCTCGTCTCGCAGCAGCGCATGCAACGGCTTCAGCCGGAGCTCAAAGTCCTCCAGAAGGAGCTCCAGCGCCGCTACAAGGGCGATCGCATGGCGGTCAATCAGGCCCAGCAGGAGTTCTACAAAGAACGCGGCGTCAGCCCAACTGCCGGCTGCCTCCCGTCCGTCCTCCAGATGGGAATGCTCATTCCCATGTACTCGGTCATCCGCATCGGGCTCACCAACTACGACCCGAGCGCGATGCTGAACGTCTTCGGCGTCAAGGTCGTGCCGCTGACGTGCCCCAACCCGGCTCATTTCCTGGCGAATGGTCAGCCCGACAAGGCCCTGCCCTGCATCAACACGATCATCGCGGGCGTCGACATGGGCAAGGAGCAGGTTCTCTTCAATCTGCCGCTCGGCCTCTTCGGCTGGGTGCTGGGCGTCAGCGCTCTGGCGCTGATTGCCGCGGCCCTGCAGATGATCCAGAGCCGGATGATGATGCCGCCCCCCGCCGAGAACGATCCCTCGGCCAGCACCCAGCGCAGCATGATGATCTTCATGCCCCTGATCTCCGTCGCGTACGGTGGGATCCTTCCCGCCGGACTCTTCATCTACTGGATCGTGACTTCGCTCTTCTCGATCGTGCAGCAGTTCCTGATCATCGGTTGGGGCGCCTTGTTCCCGATCTTCGGATGGAACCCCGGCTTTGCACGCAACTACACACCCAGATTCCCGGTCACCATGCCTGAACCAGTTGACGCCGGCAAATCCCTTGCCGCAACCCGGTACAAGCCGGAAGAACGCGCGGCATCCGCCGCCTCAACGGTTCGGCCCAATACGCACCGGCGATCGAGCCGGCGAGGGAGACGACGCTGACATGAGTAGCTTCCGCGACGCATACCGCGAGTTCACCGGCAAGACTCCGGAGGAGGCCCTCCGCGCCGCTCGCGACGAGTTCGGTGTCGACCTGAACGAACTCGACTTCGAAATCCTGACGCCCGGCAGCCGCGGCGTTCTGGGCATGGGCGCCGAGCCGGCTCGCGTCCTTGCCGCGCCCCGATCCGCCCTTGGCGGCTCCACTCCCAAGCGCGAGGCTGCGGCGTCGGTTCCGCTGCCGCCCCCGCCCGCCCGCGACCGTGAGGATCGCCCGCGTGACCGCGACCGCGGCTTCGACCGTGGCGGCGACCGCGGCGGCCGTCCCGCGTGGGGAGACCGCCCCGCCGTCAGCGAGCGCGCCCCAGTCGGCGACCGAGATCAGGGCGGCTTCGACAAGGACCGCGGCGAACGCGGCAGCGACCGCGGCGGCGAGCGCGGACCGCGACCGCCTCGCCCCGAAGGCGCTCCGATGCGCAGCGCCTCGCCCCGCCCCGGTGGCGGACGTCCGGATCGCGCACCCGGCGGTGGTGGCTTCGATCGCGATCGTGGCCGCCGTCCCGACGCCGGGCATGGCGCGCGCCCCGATGCCCGTCCGGCACCGCAGGCCGCGCTGACCGCCAAAGAGCTGGAAGAGGTCGCCGCCGCGCGTGTCGCCCCGCCCATCGATCGGCCCGAGTCCGCCGAGGTCACGCCCGAGGCGATGGCTGCGGCCAAGGAGATCCTCGAGCAGCTCATGGCCCAGCTCGATTTCCACGTCACAGTGGAGATCAAGGCCGGCGACACGAACCGCCTCAATGTCGTGGGCGAGGGCAACGAAAAGGAATCGCTCGGCGCGCTCATCGGGCGCAAGGGCGAGCGCCTGTCCGCCCTGCAGCACCTCGTCAACCTGATGCTTTCCAAGAAGGTCGGCGAGTGGACGCGAATCCTCGTCGACGTCGAGGACTACCGCGGCCGCCGCGAGAACCAGCTCCGCGACCTGGCCAATCGTGCCGCAGATCGCGTTCTGGAAACGGGCAAGATGCTCCAGCTCGAGCCGATGCCGGCTCTCGAACGGCGCTGGATCCACCTTGCCCTGCGCGACCACGACAAGGTGGCCACGCAGTCAATCGGCGAGGAACCCAATCGTCGTGTGGTGGTTCTGCCGCGAGAGCGGTAGCCAATCCGCCCCGAAATCGGAGGGGCGACCGCCGTCGGGCGAAGACACGGGCGCGCCATCCCTTATTGAGCGCGCAACCGATATCGCCACGCTCAAGTATTATGTTCAACGGACGGCGTCACGGGGCGCATAGGCCGCACGTCTATCGCGCGGCCGGGCGTGACCTCCCGGTCTCGCCAACCCCTGCCGTCCAGCGCCGCTCCCCTCGCGAATCGATCGGCGCGACAGAAGGAACGATCTATGACGTGGAACCCCCGAGAGCCAAGAAACGACGCCAAGCCGAGTCTCTCCCAGTCGCAGGGCCAGGAAGGCCCGGGCTGGTGGGACGACGCAAGCGTGCCCACCCGGAGGATGGCCTCCTCGGTCCGCTCTGCGACGACCGCCCCGTCGGTTCGGGGAGCCGCCCCGGTGCTGCCGGTCCTCAACAGGTCGGGCGACGGCTCCAACGGCTCCAACGGCAACGGCTCCCACGGATCTAACGGCAACGGGTCGGTGGCGACCGATAAGGCCGCGATTCTGGCGGCAAAGCGCACCAAGTCTCGCGCCGCGTCCAAGCCCCGCCCGACGATCAGCATGGCTGCGGTTCGCGTGGCGGCCGGCTTCGCGGTCGGCGTGTTTGGGGCCCTGTTCCTCGTCGGCTTCGTCGTTCTAGGGTTTTCGCGGACCTTCGACGGCAAGATCATGCCGGGCGTTCACGCCGGATCAGTCGATGTCTCGGGACTGACTCGTGACCAGGCCGTCAGCAAGATCGACGCGGCGTATTCGAACCTCGGGCAGGGGAAGGTCACAATCACCACTCCGGTCGGGACCGGGACGATCACGTACGCGCAGACCGGGCGAGGAGTGGACTCGGCGGCCATGGCGGATGCGGCCGTGTCGGTCGGCCACGGCGGCAACCCGTTCCTCAGCGTCGCCTCGACGATCCGCACCTTCTCCGGCGGCGTCGAAATCCCCGTGATCGTCAAGCTGAATCCTCTGGCCCTCGAGACCAAACTCCACGACATGACGGGCACGACCCAGGATCCGCCCAAAGACGCCAATGTCTCGATCACCGGTAAGGACTTCAAGGTCGTGCCGGGAACGGCTGGACGCGGCATCGACGAAACGGCGATCGCGACCGCACTGATCGACCAGCTGGCCCAATCAGACGCCCCGAGTGAGCTCGTGACCGGTGGCCACTTCGTCACCGTCGAGCCCAACGTCACCAACGCCGACGCCCAGGCCGCGATCGACAGCGCCGCCAAGATGTCGGTCGACGTCACCCTTGCCAACGCCGACAAGACCTGGAAGATCGACGCCGCCACGATCCGGAGCTGGATCATGTTCGGTGTCCGCAGCGACGGAAACTTCGGCCCCGTCGTCAATCCCGCGCTGGTCAAGACGTACGTCTCCACCCTCGGGAAGGACGTCAACGTCAGGGCCATCGAGCCGAACATCATCTACACAGCCGGCAAGCCAACCGGCGTGAAGGGCGGCCTGCCCGGCATGGAGCTCGACGTGGACGCGACGTCGCAGGCCATCGAGGCGTATCTGGACGCTCTTGGCTCGGGCGGCGCCAATGTGGGCGCCACGGTTGCGCTCGTCGTGAACGTGACCCAGCCGTCGCTAACCCAGGACACCACACTCAGCGGCTTCTCGGTCGTCGGCAGCTGGAATACCACCTACTTCCCGGGCGAGTCCAACGGCAACGGCCAGAACATCTCGCTTCCGGCCAACCTTCTCAACGGCAGGGTCATTCAGCCGGGCGAGCATTTCAGCTTCCTGCGGGCCGTCGGGCCGATCGACGCGGCCCACGGCTGGAGGCTCGGCGGCGTCATTTTGAAAGGCGTCAGCAACCATACCGGCGCCATGGGCGGCGGCATCTGCTCCGCCTCGACGACCTTCTTCAATGCCGCGGCCAGAGCCGGGCTCAAGATCGATGAGCGGCACGCGCACTTCTACCACATCGACCGCTACCCGATGGGCTTGGACGCGACGGTCTACTCCAATGGCTCCACGACCTGGGACATGCGCTTCACGAACGACACGGACTTCCCGGTCGTCATCCGGAGCTGGACCACCGGGACCAGGACCGTGCGAGTCATTCACGTCGAGTTCTGGAGCAAGCCGACCGGCCGCAAGACCGTCTTCTCCAAGCCGGTCGTGACCGATACGGTCAAGGCCAAGGACAGCACGCAGTACGTGCCCTCCCTGCCGGCCAATGCGAAGTCGTACCGCAAGGAATACCCCACGGACGGCATGAACGCCTTCGTGACCCGGACCGTGACCGACTCGCTCGGTGCCACCCTCTACTACAACGAGTGGTACTCGCATTACACCAAGGTGGACGGCTGGCTGCAGATCGCCGGAACGAAGCCGCCGCCCAAGACGCCGACGCCGACGCCGGGCCCCAAGACGCCGCCGCCGCCGCCCGTCCCGACGCCGACGCCGACAGCGGCAATCAACCCGCTGGCCTTCTTCGCGCTGCTGCTCGTGGCGGTGCCCACCCTGCGACGGATCCGGCCCCGCATCTAGCGGCCCACACACAGACACCCGCAAGAGCCGGCGCGAAAGCGCCGGCTCTTTCTATTGGGGCGGCGACTCGGTCGCGGTCGGAGCTGGATCGCCCCGCGCCACCTCGTAGCTCAGCAGCTTTGGGAAGAGCCGCAAGACCGCGGCCAGGCCCAGCAGGCACAGCACGCCGCCGGACACCACCGAGAACTGCGGCCCCGCAAGCGCGGCCACGGCCGCGGCTTCGGCATCGCCCAGCCGCGGCCCGCTCGTGACCACGAGCGTATGAATCGACATAACTCGGCCGCGCAGCCGGTCGGGCGTCTCGAACTGCACGATCGTGGCGCGCAGCACCGCGCTGATCACGTCCGCCGCGCCCGCGACGGCCAGGCACAGCAGCGCCAGCGGGAAGCTCGCCGTCAGCAGCCCGAACGCGGTCATGGCGGCGCCCCAGCCGGCCACCGAGACCGCCACGCCGCGGCCGGGATGACGGACACGGCTCGTCCAGCCCGTCAGCGCCGATCCCACGAGCGCTCCGAGAGCCGGCGCCGCCGTCAGCAGCCCGTAGCCGGCCGTGCCCACGTTGAAGACCGTCAGGGCGAGTTGGGGGAAGAGCGAGCTCGGCATCCCGAAGATCATCGCGTCGAGGTCGATCACGAACGAGGCGAACACGACCCGGTGCCCGCGGGTGAAGCTGAGGCCCTCGGCCACGGACCGGAGACTCGGGCGGGCCGCGTCTGGATGAGGCGGGATCGGGGCGATGAGCAGCACGGCCACGATCGAGGCCGTAAACGTCAGCACGTCGAATGAGAACGCCCACGCCGCCCCGGCCACCGTGACGAGGAGGCCGCCGAAGACAGGTCCGATCACGGCCACGGTCTGGAAGCTCAGCCAGTTGACGGCGATGGCGGCCTGGAGCCGCTCTCTCGGGACGAGCCGCGGGATCGCCGATGAGCGAGTCGGCTGGTCCACGGCGCCGATCCCCGCCGCCACGAAGCCGACGAGATAGAAGCCCCACAGAGGCGGGACCGGCATGAACGCGAGCAGCGCGAACGCAGCGCTGGTCGCGGCCAGGCTGATCTGCGTGACCAGCAGCAGCTTGCGCCGATCGACGGCGTCGGCGACCGCGCCGCCGCCCAGGGCGAAGATCAGGATCGGGACGAGCTGGACGATCGCCAGGAGGCCGATCGCCAGCGGATTCCTCGTGAGATTCCACAATTCGAGCGGTAGAACGACGACAGTCACCTGTCGCCCCAAGCCGCTTATGAGCTGGCCGAACCACATCATCCTGAAGTCGCGGTCGAGCTTGACCGGCTCCAGATCGACCAGCAGGCCGCGCAGCCTTTGGCGTCGGGTCGAAGGCTTCAGGGACATGGCAGGAAGGATAGGTGAGGACCGCCCGATCGACACGACGCGGCTCGGCTGAGCGCTGACGTCGGCGGGCAAGTTGGCCCGCTGAACGTCGCCGCCTAATCGGCTTTCTGCCGCGCCAGGACTAGCGAGAGGCAGACGAGCCAGAGCAAGAGGCTCAGCAGGGAAGCCCACTCGAGCAACGGAACCGTCCAGATCGCGCTGCGCTCAAGGATGTTCGCGTTCGGGTCGATCGGGTGGTAGGTCGAGTAGACCCCGATGAAGATCAGAGATACGGCGACGCAGAGAATGCCGGGAGCAAGCAACACGCGTGGAAAACCGGGGCGCCGGCCGGTCGCGAGCCACAGGCTGAAGACGGCCGCCACGATCCAGCCGCTGAGGAAGAAGACGTCCGAAGCCAGGCGATGGGCGGCGTGCGTATCCATCGGGAAGAGCCCGACGAGCGTGCCGGAGGTTCCGGCAACGATTCCCGCGAGCAGCAGCGCCGGCCGGTAGCGGCCCGTCAGGTGGCGCGACACGATCGCCAGGAACAGGCCGAGCCCGATGCCGCCGATCGCTACCCCGGCGTTGAACACCACTGCCAGCTGCGACTGTGGCCTCTCGCCGAGCTCGGAGATGAAGTGGTTGAGCGGCGAGTAGCCCTCGCCTGCGTATCCGCCATACGGGATGGCCGTGGCGATCGCTCCGAGCAGGATGACAGCCGTCGCGCCCAGACCGAGGATTCCCACGGGACGCGCGGAGGCGATGAATGAATCGCTTCGTCCGGATGTGGCCGGTCCGCCCGCTCGCACTGGATCAGGCTAGCAGAGCGCCCGCGCTCCGGTGCAGCTGGTGGCGGGAATGGTGCTTTCGCGCTCCAGATCGGTGCGAGAAGGGCTGCGACGACGTGGCCGACCCGGATGCGCGCGAACGTCGGTGTTCTGGGGCGCGGATCGACTACCCGAACTTAACGTCAAAGGGTTTGATCCGGACCCACCGCGGGGCCATACTCGCCGCTCCGCCGGTCAATGCTGAAACCAGCCCCGGCCCGGGGATGGACCGCTTCGCCGGCGAGGGAGGTGAACCCCATGGCAGGTCCGACACCCACCACCGGCCGCGCCACAACCACCAGCCGAGCCACCGGTCGCGTTGCCGCCTCCGCCAGCCGCACGCCACGACGGCGCACAGCCGCCGCTCCCGCGGTTGCGCCCGCAGTTGCGCCCGCAATTGCGACGGTCGCCGCCCCCTCGCTCACCGGGAACTCGGTCGTGATTCCGGCCACGGTCGTCGCCACTCAGGCCGCTCCGGCCGCACCCGCCGCCCCGCGCGAGAGCGTATCCGTCCTCTACGGCCTGATCGTGGTGCTGGCTGGGTTCGTCGCCATCCTGATCGGGCTGTGGTTCGTCGTGATCAACTACAAGGTCGCGTCCGATGCCACGGCCGTCCTCGGCGTCATCACGACGGCCATTGCCGGGCTCGGGGGCGCCTTCTTCGGTGTCGCAATCGGACAGCAGGGAACGGCTAACGCCAACAAGGAACGTACCGCTGCCGAGGCCGGCAAGGATGCCGCGCAGTTGCGCGCCGAGCGTTACCTCGCCTACCTGGAGCCGAACGTAGCCAAGACGCTGGTCAAGTAGGTTCCGGGCCGGCGCCCGCGGACATTCTCTGCTCCACCACCGACGCCAGGTCCGGCCCCGTCCGAAGGTGCTCCGGAAGGCGTCGGAGCTGCCAGTCGCGTTCGCCGCGGGCTGCGGCACCAGAGGCGGCGTCGATCACGGCCGCGGCGTATGCGGCGGACTTGACCGCGTACGCGGCGGCGTGGCGGGCGTGACCGGCCATGTGGGCAGTTCCCGCGGCTTGACCGGCGGCGCGGGCGGCGGCTCGGGCGGCACCTTCATCCGCGTCACGGGCGGCAGCGTGGGCGGTGTAGGCGGCCTCGCGCGCCTCGCCGACCCGAATCTCGCCACGCGTCCATGCTCTCGCTGCTTCGATCGCCTTCCTAGGACGGTCGTCGCCCGGGTACTTCTCTTCGAAGTACGGGAGCACGTGCTCGGCGCAGTCTGCGGCCCAGAGAGCGAGTGACATCTGATCCGGCTTGGTCGCCACGATCACGATCTTGCTCCTGCTCGCCACGGCGGCGACCGTAGCCAGGCGCGGGCAAAGGAATGGTGGAGATGGGGGAGAGTCGAACTCCCCGTCCAGAAACCTTCTCCGGAGACCACTACGAGCGTGTTCGATGATTTGTCGTCGATCGCCCGGTCGACCATCGACAGCCTGCCGAGCGCTCCAGTCACGTCCCCTTTCGGGCTTTGATTCCGACTACGCGACGCTACTCGGAACCGCACCTCCGCTGAATGACGCTTCCACAGCCCACGGAGGTGAGGCTGCTTCCACGCTCACCTTACTGCCTAAGCAGCGAGGGCGAGAGCAGACTGGTTGTTGCCAGTTACTTCGTTTGGGCTCCTTTTTACGAGGCCTGGAGACCAACCTCGGCTCGCGTTCTCCGGTCACTGGCCCCTGTCGAA
>JADGQJ010000090.1 GCA_017881885.1 Chloroflexota bacterium | reverse complement strand
AGGCGCGGCCTCCGCCACATCGCAAGGTCCAGCCGCTATTCTCAGCAGGTGAGCGACCTTGCATTTCCCAACGGCTTTCTCTGGGGGACAGCCACCGCGGCGCACCAGGTGGAGGGCGACAACACCAACAGCGATTGGTGGGCCTTCGAACTGAAACCGGGGACGCCGTGCAAGGAGCCGAGCGGCAAGGCCATCGAGCACTACCAGCGCTACCCGCGCGACATCGCGCTGCTGGCCGGCCTCGGCTTCAACACCTACCGCTTCTCGGTCGAGTGGGCTCGGATCGAGCCGACCGAAGGCACATTCGACCAGGTCCAGATGGACCACTACCGCCGGATGGTCGACCTGTGTCGCAAGAGCAAACTCACGCCGATGGTGACGCTCAACCATTTCACGCTGCCCAAGTGGCTGGCGGATCGCGGGGGCTGGCTGTCGCCGTCGACGCCGGGCCTCTTCGAACGCTTCACCCGTCGCGTCGTCGAGGCGCTCGCGGACAAGGTCGACTGGTACTGCACGCTCAACGAACCCGGCATGGTCGCTTTCGGCGGGTACGGCGGCGGGTTCCCGTTCCCACCCGGACTCAAGGGCGTCGAGAGCTGGAGGGCGGCGACCGCCGCCCTGGTGCAGGCGCACAAGCTTTCCCGCGCGGCCATAAAGGAGCTTCGACCCGAGGCCAAGGTCGGTCTGACCAACGCCATGCAGGAATGGGAGTCGAACGCGGGCGGCGCACCGGTCATGAAATACGCCCGCCGGCTGATGGAGGACGCATACCTCGAGGCGGCCGTCGATGACGACTTCATCGGCGTCCAGACCTATACCCGCATCAGGCTCGATCTGGCGCGCGCCGCCGGCCTCTTCGCCAACCTGGCGCTGGGCATTCCCCAGATCGAGAAGCTCATCGTCGACCGCTTTACCGCATGGCAGCGCAATGCTGGTGCCGGCATCAGCCACGAACCCGGCGCTCGCAGCACGCAGATGGGCTACGAGTTCCGGCCGCAGGCAGTGGCCGCCACCGTTCGGCGGACCGCGCAGCTCCTGCCCGGCAAGCCGATCATCGTGACCGAGCACGGCGTCGCCACTGCCGACGATGCGGAGCGAGTCGAGTTCATCACCGAAGGTCTCCGGTCGCTCCACCAGGTCATCGCGGACGGAATCCCGCTCCAGGGCTACATCCACTGGAGCGCCTTCGACAACTTCGAGTGGGCCAGCGGCTACGCCATGCAGTTCGGGCTGATCGCCGTCGATCGGGTCACGCAGGACCGCACGGTCAAGCCGTCGGGGCGTTTCCTCGGCGAGATCTCGCGGGCCAACCGGCTCCGGCTGCCGGGGTAACCGCGGCCGGATAGCAGAAGACCGGCGCTGCTGCGCCGGTCCCGAACCTCTGGTGCATCGGGGACCTTCGGCCCCTACTTCGCCGGAAGGCCCGCGCGAGTGTCACCGCTGATGTTGCCGGCCCTGGGTCTGAACAAGGGGTTCGACGCGTCGCAGTCCGGATCGGCCGTCGGCAGGTTAGTCCCACCTTCATCGCGATTGAGTCGCGCATCTCTGGCCGTCGTTGCCGCTTGCATCTCGCCTCCTGACATACCGGGGCACGTAGGAGATTGCATCCAAGCTACGCCTGCTTTGGGGTCGATGCAATACCCCATCGAATGGGACCTGATGGGATAGCCGTTCGCGGCCGACCCCTACAGCGGAGCGTCTCGCGCACCGGGTCGATCCGCGACTTTCGCGCCGCCCGGCCGCGTCGATTCTCCGGCAAGGAGCCAGCAGCGCAGGTTGTCGACAAGGAGTCTCGACCGGCCCTAGATGGGGCCCGCTCCGGCGACGGTCGAGACCGAGTAGACGCGGGCCGCCAGACCCGTCCGGCGCGGGTACTCAGCGGCGACGGCAAGTTCGAAGGCGGGCACGGCCGCGTCGTGGACGAGGTTGACGGTGCAGCCGCCGAACCCGGGCCCGGTCATGCGCGCCGCCACGACACCCGGGACGGATCGGGCGATCTCGACCATCGCATCGAGCTCGGGCGAGCTGACTTCGTACAAGGTGCGGAGCGACTCGTGCGAGGCGGCGAAGAGGCGGCCGAGCTCCTCGAGGTCGCCCGATCCGAGGGCCGCTGCCGCGGCCACGACACGCTCGTTCTCCTTGACGACGTGTTCGGCGCGGCGGGCGACGGTCTCCGACAGCAGGTGGCGGTTCTTGCGCAACGTGTCCGAGTCGAGGTCACGAAGCGACGCCACCGACGGAATCTCCTGCGCCAGGAGGGCAACGGCGCGGCCGCACTCGGCGCGGCGCTCGAGGAAGACGGCCTCGTGCGACGAGGCGGCGCCCGCGGGTGCCGTGGCCGCGGGTGCCGTGGCCGCGGGCGCGGGCGACGAGGGAGAGTCGGCGCCCAGGTCGCCGCCGGCGGCCGAGTCGGACGGTTCGCCGGTGTCGCAGACGACGACCGTCACGCCCGCCGGCATGGTCACGTAGCGGCTCTCGAGGGAGCGGCAATCGAGCAACATCGCCCGACCCGGGCGGCCGGCGGCGGCGGCGAACCAATCCACTATCTCACCGTTCACGCCAAGGAAGTCTCGTTCGGCGCGCTGGGCAAGAGCCGCAAGCATCGGCGCCGACACGAGCCGCTCTCGAGCGAGAAGCGCGAGGCCCGAGACGAGCTCCAGCGCCGCCGCCCAGCCGAGGCCGGCGCCGGGTGGAATCGTGGAGTCGAAGACGCCATCGAAGCCGCGGACGGGAAGGGCGGCTGCGTGCAGAGACCAGGCCATGCCGGCGACGTGATCGCTCCAGCTCGGGCGCGGCGACCGGCCGGTGCGCGGCGCCTCGATTGCTGGCGGCGCGTCCGCGAGCGTCCCGGCCGCCCCCGCCACCGCCCGGCCGGCCCGCAACGCTTCGAGTTCGTCGATCCGGAGCTCAGCCCGTTCGCGCGTCCGGAGCGATGCAATCCGGACGAGCCCGTCGCTCCGCCACCGGACGGCGGTCCAGGTATCGAGACCGATCGCCGAATCCAGGACCAGTCCGTCGTTGTAGTCCGTGTGAGCGCCCATCAGGTTGATTCGGCCGGGCGCCCGAAAGAACTCGACCTCGGAGCGTGCGGACTCGGCGGCGTCGGGAAATGCGTCCGCCAGCGCCGCCTCCAGCCGTCGCCCGCGGGCCGTGTCGCGCCCTTTGTCCGGTTCGGCGTGCCTTTCCATCGGCTGATGCTATCGCGAAATGCCACGCTGAAAATCGCACACCGGAGGCACAAGTCGGCCATCCGACACCGAGCACGGATGCACGGGCGCTAATATGGATTCGCGTCCATACCTGCCCATGTCTGCCGGGGCTGAGTCAGGGGCAAATGGAATCCATCGACCCCTTTGTGGCGCTACTGGCGGTGGCCACCGTGGCGCTCGTAGTCGTGGCCGTTTTGGTGGGGCTCGCCCTCTTTGGACGAGGCCCTCTATATCGGCGCCTCCTGGCAGTTGGAGGGGGACCTCGCGCCGGCAAGCGCAAGGGTGAGCCCGACACTTCCCCGGTCGCGGGCATCGCCATCCTGCCTTCAGTCCGGCTCCTGGGGCGCGAGCACAGGCCCGAAGGCCGACACGATTCCCTGGCTCGCAAGAGCGTACGGCCCCCCGAAGATTCCCTGGACGAGATGCTGCGCGGAGCATTCTCGGCGGAGGCGTTCAACCGCGGCATCCGGATCCTGGCCTGGTCGTTCATCCTGGTCGTAGTCGTGATCATTTCGGTCAGCAAGCTGTGGCTGTCGGCTCAGCCCCAGATCTTCGGGACCCTGGCGCTGGCCGGCGTCTTCGTCCTGGTCGTCCACGAACTCATGCCGCCGGGCGGCCTCGGGACGCTGCGCGTCGTGCTGGAGGCAAGCGCGGGCATCGTCATGCTGACGATGCTTGTCGTCTTGACCGGTGGCGCAATGAGTCCCTTCTTCTTCATCTACCCGCTGCTTGTCGGCGGCGCCGCTCTTATCGCGTCACCCAGAGCGACTCTCCTGCTCACGGCTGAAACGGCCGCCGCCTATTTCGTCGGCTCTTTCTACGCGCCCCTCGGTGTGGACGCCGCCAGGGAGTCGATGGCCCGCGTCGCGATCAGTTTGACGGTCCTGGCGCTCCTGTCCTACACCGGCATGGTGATCTCACGCGTTCAGCGGCGAACGCGTGAAGCGGCAATCCGCATGTCCACCGTGGATTCGCTCACCGACCTGCGCAACCGGGCATTCTTCTTCAACGCCGTCGATCGAGAAGTCCTGCGCAGCCGGCGCTTCAGGCGCGGCTTCTGCCTGTTGATGATGGATCTGGACGGGCTGAAGTCGATCAACGACCGCTACGGCCACTACCAGGGCGATCTCGTCCTCCGCGCCGTCGCCCACGTGATCCGGACGGGGCTGCGCGGCGTGGACGTTGCCGCCCGCTACGGCGGCGACGAGTTCGTGGCGCTACTTCCCGAAACGGATCCCGCGGGCGCGTACCTGGTCGCCGAGAAGATCCGCCAGGCGGCCAGCGAGATGGTCGTCGGGGCCCGCGGCCTGGAGATCAAGACGTCGCTCTCGATCGGGGTCGTGTCGTATCCGGACGACGGCCGCACGGCCGACGAGCTGATGATCGCCGCCGACCAGGCGATGTACTTGTCCAAGCGGCATGGGAAGAACCGGGTGGTCGGTTATGCGCATCCCGAAGATCTGACCGCACCGTTCCCGGCGCCGCAGTACCCGATGCCGGTGCCGCCCCCCGGTTTCCTCGAGGACCGCGGCGAACGGGGGCGCGACGAGCGCGACCGCGGCGACCTGGAGCGCGGCGAGCTGGATTCCGTCTGAGCGGGCGGTCGAAACGGCTTGCGGTGTAGCATCCCCGCATGGCTGGCTTTTCGACTCGCGCCATCAAGGCGTCGACAACCGCACCCCACGTCGGTCAAGTTCCCTCGAGCGTCCCGATCTATCAGGCCGCGGCCTTCTCAACGGCCGACGCAGCCGAGCTCGGCGACGTGCTGACCGGCGCGGCGCCGGGCTACGCGTACAGCCGGATCGACAACCCGACGACCGCCGCACTCGGCAATGCCGTGGCGGAACTCGAGGGCGCGGAGGCCGGCCTGGCCTTCGCGACGGGGATGGCCGCCATCCACGCGGCGATCGTGTCCGTCGTCCGGGCCGGGCAGACAATCGTGGCTGCGAAAGCGGTCTACGGCACGACCCGCGACCTGCTCGTAAGCATCCTCTCGGGGCTGGGGGTCGCCACTGAGTTCGTCGATACACGCGACCTCGCCGCCGTGGACGCCGCGCTGGCGCGAACCGGCTCGCCGGTGCTTTACGTGGAGACGGTTTCGAACCCGACGATCGTGGTCTCGGATCTTGCGGCGCTCGCTACCGTCGCGCATCGCCACCACGCTCTGTTACTGGTCGACAACACCTTCGCGACGCCGTACGGGTGCCGCCCGATCGAACTCGGCGCAGACCTGGTGATGCATTCGGCCACGAAGTACCTCTCCGGGCACGGCGACGTTCTGGCGGGGGTCGTGGTCGGGAGCGAGGAGAGGATCGCCGCCGTCCGCCCGATCCTGGTGGACGTGGGCGGGGCCCTGGCGCCGCTCGCCGCGTTCCTGGTCCTGCGCGGCCTGCCGACGCTGGCTATCCGGATGGAGCGCCACACCGAAACGGCGCTCGAGCTGGCGGCCTGGCTGGCCGGGCAGGACGGCGTCGAGCGGGTCCACTATCCGGGTCTGCCGGGCGACCCGAGCCACGAGGTCGCCGTGCGGCAACTCCACGTGTTCGGCGGCATGCTGGCGTTCGAGCTGGCGGGCGGCCGCGAGGCCGGACGAGCGTTCCTCGACGCGATGCGCGTCGCCGAACGGACCGCCTCGTTGGGTGCGGTGCGGACGATCACGACGGCTCCGCCATCCACAACGCATCGGCAGCTGGACGCGGACGCACTGAGGGAGGCGGGCATCGCCCCGGGTCTGCTGCGCTGCTCGATCGGGCTCGAGGACGTGGAGGATCTCCGCGCCGACATGGAGCTGGGCCTGGCGGCCGCTCGGGCAGCCACCGGAGCCACGTCCAGGAAGTAGCCGGCCGGCGCCGGGGCGCCCCGGTTCGTGGCGTCGCGCGTGCGCCGGCGCGGGCGGTTCGGCCGGCTCCGCGGCCATCCATCGGAAACAGGAAACCTCTCCGGCCCGAAGGCTCGGAGAGGTTTCGGCTATTTCGGGGGAGCTCAGTACTGGAAAAGGAGCTCGCGATACTTGGGCAGCGGCCAGAGGTCGTCGGCCACCAGGGTCTCGAGCTCGTCGGCGGCGGCGCGAACCGCGTTCTGGGCCGGGATGACCACGTCGTGGAATGCCTTGGCCTCGGTGTGCACGGAACCCGCCTCGTGGGCGGCGTGCTGAGCGTGCTCCAGGGCGTGGATGGCGTCGACGAGCTGATCCGCCAGGGCGGCGACCTTGTCCGCGACGGCGACGGCGCCCTTCGACTTGCCGGCGGCCGCGAGCTGGCCGAGGTACTTCACCGCCGCAGGCAGGATCATGGTCTTGGCCAGATCGAGCGTGCAGTTAGCCTCGATGTTGGAGACCTTGACGTAGCGTTCCCAGTTGATCTCGACGCGCGCCGCGAGCTCTCGCTCGGACAGAACGCCGAAATGCGAGAACACCTTCTTGGCCTTCGCGGTCGAGAGGGCCGGGAGGGCGTCGATGGTGCTCCGGTTGTTCGGCAGTCCGCGCCTGGCAGCCTCGGCGTGCCATTCCTCGGCGTAGTTGTTGCCCTCGAACAGGACCTGCTTGTTGGCCTTGACGATCGCCGACAGGATCTTGGCCAGCCCGTCGAAGTCGCACGACTCGAGCTTTTCGAGGTCGTCGGCGAGCTTCTCGAGGGAGTCCGCGACGGCGGTGTTGAGGACGGTCTGCGGCCAGTAAATCGGCGCCGAGGAACCAACGGCGCGGAACTCGAACTTGTTACCGGTGAAGGCAAACGGCGATGTCCGGTTGCGGTCGGTGGCGTCCCGCGGCAGGACGGGCAGAGTGGTCACGCCCAACTCCATCGACCCGCCGGTCTTGGAGGTGGAGGCGGCACCCTTCTCGAGCTGCTCGACGACATCTTCGAGCTGGGCGCCGAGGAAGACCGAGACGATCGCCGGGGGCGCTTCGTTGGCGCCGAGGCGATGGTCGTTGCCGGCGTCGGCGATGCCGGCGCGCAGCAGATCCGCGTGAACGTTGACCGCGCGAATGACGGCCGCGAGGAAGGCCAGGAACTGGGCGTTGTCGTGCGGGTTGTGGCCCGGGTCGAGAAGGTTCTCACCGTCGTCGGTGGCCATCGACCAGTTGTTGTGCTTGCCCGAGCCGTTGATGCCCGTGAAGGGCTTCTCGTGGGCAAGGAACATGAGATCGTGCTGATGCGCGATGCGCTTCATCGTGCTCATGACGATCATGTTGTGGTCCGACCCGACCGAAGTGGCCTCGTAAACAGGAGCCATCTCGAACTGGGCAGGGGCGACTTCGTTGTGGCGGGTCTTGGACGGGATGCCAAGGCGCCAGAGCTCGCGGTCGAGATCCATCATGAACGCGAGCATGCGCTCCCGGATTGAGCCGAAGTACTGGTCTTCGAGCTCCTGGCCCTTGGGCGAGGGAGCGCCGAAGAGTGTGCGCCCGGTGAGGATGAGGTCGGGGCGCTGCTCTGCCAGCCGCCGGTCGACCAGGAAGTACTCCTGCTCGGGCCCGATCTGGGTGAAAACCCGGGTGGCGGTGGTGTTGCCGAACCACTTCAGGACACGCAGGGCCTGCTTGCCCAGGGCCTCCTGCGAGCGCAGCATCGGGATCTTGTGGTCCAGAGCCTCGCCGGTGTACGAAACGAACGCCGTGGGGATCGTGAGGGTCACGCCGTTCGGCTCGACCTGGAGGAAGATCGGGCTGGTCACGTCCCAGGCGGTGTAGCCGCGGGCTTCGAAGGTGGAGCGGATGCCGCCCGACGGGAACGAGCTTGCGTCCGGCTCGCCCTGAACCAGGCCCTTGCCCGAGAACTCGGCCATGGTCTGGCCGTCGCCGGTGGGGCTGAGGAACGAGTCGTGCTTCTCTGCGCTGCCGCCGGTCATCGGCACGAACCAGTGGGTGTAATGGGAGGCGCCGTGGTCCAGGGCCCACTCCTTGACACCCTGGGCGACGGCGTCGGCGATCGCCGGATCGAAGGCCTCGTGGCCCTGGATGGTGCGGCGCAGCTTCTTGAAGACCGGCTTTGCCAGGTACTGGCGCTGGGCGGCCTCCCCGAACACGTACTCGCCGTAGATGTCTTCGCCGGCGTTGTCCATGTAGTTCTGGGTAGAGGCAACCTTGCGGTTGGAAATCGCCTCGATTGCTTTCTGGCGGGCGGTCATTTGGACTCCTATCGGACCTTTGGTCGACTGGTGTGTGGCGGCCTCTTCCCAGGTTCCCGCATCATCGGCAGCCGGGGAACCTCATCCAAGGGATCAATTGAGAACGCTACCGGAATGAATGGGCGATGTCCAAGCGTCAGACCCGGCGGGTCCCCAAAATGATCCGCAAATGAAACCGTAGCGGCGCCCAGCGGGGTTCCTCGGCGTCCAATGGCGTCCAGCTGAGGCTGGGCCGGCCCGGGTAGGCCGCGGGGCGCGGAGCGCGGGCCAGGGGCCGGCGCGGGGCGTGGCGTGCGGCGGGGCCGGGTAGGCCGAGGGGCGGCGCGGGCCTGGGACCGGCGCTTGGCGGGCCGGGCCGGGGCGGGGCCGGCGCCGCTCCACACTCTCGATAACTTGCGCCTTAGCAATACCAGTACTTGTAAGTGCCTGCCGAGGTCGCTCCGACCCGCTTCACGGCCTGGCTCACGCGGAAGCAGGCGTGGGATCGGCGGGCGCGGGTTCGACCAACCTCCCGGTCGAGCCGCCCTGGGTCCGGGCTCCGCTCAGCATTACTGGAGCTGCTATTACGCAAGAACAGTTCGGTCTGACCGGTCGTCGGGCGGAGTGGGGCGGCCCGCCGAGGCCATCCCGTGACCCCGACGCCGCCACTCCCCTAGAGCAGTTCGGGTCGCACCCACTCCTTGCCGAGCACGTGCTCGTCGAGGAAGGCGAGGATCGTCTCGTACCAGATCCTCGAGTTGTTCGGTTTGAGGATCCAATGGTTCTCGTCGGGGAAGTAGAGGAAGCGGGCCGGCACGCCGTGACGGCGCAGATCGGTCCAGAGCATGAGCGCCTCGCTCAGCGGCACTCGGAAGTCGCGCTCGCCGTGAATGACCAGCATCGGCGTCTTGATCGAGCCGATGCTCGCTGCGGGCGACTGCCGGTCGTACAGCTCGGGCTGGGTGTACGGGTCGCCCATCTCGTGCTCCCAGTCGGCGCCCGTGTCCGTGGTGCCGTGGAACGGCCGCAGGTTCCAGAGCGACGCGTGGGTCACGATCGCGCGGAACCGGTCCGTGTGGCCGGCGACCCAGTTGGCCATGTAGCCGCCGTAGCTGCCGCCCGCCAGAGCAGTTCGCGACGCGTCCAGATCGGGCCGGGCGAGCGCCCCGTCGAGCGCCGCGAGGATGTCCGTGTACGGCGCTTCGCCCCAGCGACCCCAGCCGCGTTCGACCATGTGCTGGCCGTAGCCGATGGATATGGCGGGGTCCGGCATCAGCACCGCGTACCCGCGCTCGGCGAGGAGTTGCGGGTTCCAGCGCCAGTGCCAGCCCGTCCACGACCCGATCGGGCCGCCGTGGGCCCACACCACCAGCGGCGCGGGCTTCTCGGCCGAAGCGTCCGGCGGGAGCACGAGCCACGAACCGATCGGCGTGCCATCGGCGGCCGTGGCCGAGACCCGCTCCACGCGGCCGCGTCCGACCGTTCCTCCATCGTCGATGCTGCGGGGCAGCACCACGGGCGTCTGGTCGGCGCCGGTTGTCGTGAAACGGACGATCCGCGCCGGAGTGGAAATCGTGGATAGCAACGCATAGATGGTCTTGCCATCCGGCGAGGGGCAGAGATCGCTGAGCGCTCCCTCCGAGACGAGGCACGTGGTCTTGCCGTCCGCCAGATCGACACGGAAGGCGGCGACCCCGCCGAGCCGATCGGCGACGAAGAATACGGCGCTCGAATCGGGCCCCCAGACAGGAGATTCGGGCCAGAGGTCGAGCTTCGGCGTCAGGTCGCGGCCTTCGCCGGTCGCGAGATCGATGAGCCAAAGAACGGTCGCGGAAGCCTTATCGGGCGAGCCGGCGGTCGATCGTACGGCGACGACGGAGCGGCCGTCCGGCGAGACCCTCGGGTGGGCGAAGTAGAAGTCGCCCTCGGCAAGCTTCCGTCGGGCCTTCGTCTTGACGTCGAGCGCCATCAGACC
>JADGQJ010000089.1 GCA_017881885.1 Chloroflexota bacterium | reverse complement strand
TGGGTAATCCTTGTAGGCCGGCGTCGCCGAGGAACTCGCGCACCCGGCAGCCATTCCTCCCGCGACGAGCAGGACGGTCAAGAACCCTCTTGCTTGCATCTGACCCTCTCTTCCCTCTGTCGCCGGACACTGCCCGGCGATCTCCCTGGACAATGCGTTTCAGAATCGGTTGCGGTTCATGCGATGACGGCCTCGTCTGGGCGCGGAGGCCGTTGACGGATCACGCCGCGGCAGTGGTTCGCCTCCTTCCGGAGACGCGCCGCCCGATCCACAGGATCAGGCCGAGCAGCGCCAGCCCAATCACGATCGGCAGGCCGACGACAACGGCCCAGACCACGATCGTGGCCAGGCCCTGGCCGATGTGGACGAGCGCGGCCCCCGCCTCGTCGACCTGAGTTCCGAGGCTCCATCCCTGGGCGGCTTTGGTGACGACGGTGCTGTCGGGCGTCGTGAACGACACGCTCAGCGTGCTCATGTCCGCCTGGTTCTTCAGATTGTCCCGCTGAGCCTTGAGCTGCTCGATCTGGCCCTCGACCTGGCTGAGCTGCTGTTCGACCGCGAGGACGTCGGGTATCGCGCTTGCCCGGGCCATGATCGACTGCAAAGCCGTCTCGGTCACCTGGAGGTTGTTGAGCCGCGCGTCGAGGTCGATCACTTGGGCTGTGACGTCGGTTGAATCCGTCTGTTCTGAGATGACCCTGCCGGCGAGGCCGCGCAACGCCGCCAGGGCGTCATCCCATTTGGCCGCGGGCAGTCGATACGTGACGTTGGCGACCGCGGTCTCCTTGTCGCCCGAAGTCGACGATTGGCTGATCCGGCCGCCCATTCCCACGATCGCCGCTTTGGCCTGGGATTCCGCCTTCGCAAGGTCCGTGACCTCGAGTGCCATCGACCCGGTCTTGACGATCTGAGTGGTTTCGAGTGCCGCGGTCAGCTGGTCGACGCCGGGCGCAGTCACCGGTTTGTCACCGGAACCGGCCGAATCGGCGCTGTTGAATGCAGGGTTGGCGATCGAGCCGTCGACGGCCTGGCCGGAAACTGGGCCGGCCACTACCGGCGCGCCAACCATCGGGAGTCGCTTCGTGTCTACGCCGGTGCTTCCGCCGGCGCCCGGCGTGCCTATGGTGTACGCCGCCCCGACCAGGGCGATGAGCGCAATGGCTGCGACGAGCCCGCCGAGGGGCACGCGGCCGATGCGCGCTCCGGCGATACGTCGCGCGGTTCTGCCGACGCGACTGCCGGGATTGTGGTTGGCGTCGGTGGTCATCGTTGTGCCCTCGTCTGCTCGACTCACGGTGGCCGCGTATCGGCGGCTTTCGGAGGGAGGACGCTGCGCAGGGACCGGCGGTTCCGCTGGATCTGCGCCATCCCGGCGGAGATGCTCCGTGGGGCAGGCCGCCGCGGTCGCCCCTAGGGCAAGGGCTCGTTATCGATAAGGCGGACGGCACCGAAGCGGACCGCCATCGAGAGCAACGCCGGGCCGGCCACTCGCTCCAGTTCCCGAAGCGTGTCGGGGTCCGCGCAGCTCACGTACTCGGGGGCGACGAGGGGCTCGGCGGAGAGAGTTATGCGCATCGAAGCGCGCAGGACCTCTGCGTCCCGCTCGCCGGCGTCGTACCGGGCGCGGGCGGCCGACAACGCCCGTCGCAGAATCGGGGCGGCCGCCCGTTGCGCGGCCGTGAGGCGCATGTTGCGCGAGCTCATCGCCAGCCCATCCGGCTCGCGCACGATCGGGCACGCGACGATCTTCGTTGCTATGCCCAGATCCCCGGCCATGCGCCGGATCACGAGCAGCTGCTGAGCGTCCTTCTGGCCGAAGTAGGCACGCTCCGCTCCGGCCAGCGTCAGGAGAATCGCGACAACCGTGGTCACGCCCTCGAAGTGCCCGGGCCGCGCCGCGCCCTCGAGCGGCTCCGTCAGCGCCCCGACCCGGACCGTGGTCTGGAAGCCGTCGGGATAGATCTCCTCGACCGACGGTATGAAGACCAGGTTCGCCCCGGCTGCGCCGCAGACGCGGACGTCCGCCGCCTCGTCGCGTGGGTATGCCTCGAAGTCCGAACTATCGTTGAACTGACGGGGGTTGACGAAGATCGAAACGAGGACCGTGGCGTTTTCCGAGTGTGCCTTCCGGATCAGCGAGGTGTGGCCTTCGTGGAGGGCGCCCATCGTGGGCACCAGGCCCACCGGTCGCCGGGCTCCCGCAAGTGCATCACGCAGATCGGCCCTCGTTCGAACGACCTGGGGTAGCGCGACGGGCCTGACCACTCCCTAGAGGTCTCGGTCGAGCGGTATGCCCCGGCCGGCCGCCATGCCGCCCGCGCTATCGAGCCCGGGCCGCCCCAGGATGTCGTCGAGCGTCTTGCCGTCCATTCGGGTGCTCTGCTCGGGGCCGGGGAAGGTGCCGGCGCGAACGTCGTCGCGGTAAGCGTCGGCCGCGGTCTTGATGATCGAATGCAGGTCGGCGTACTTGCGAGCGTGGCGGGGAGTGAAGTCGGGGTTGAGGCCGAGCAGATCGGTGATCACCTGGACCTGGCCCGCGCAGCCCGCCCCGGCGCCGATGCCGATCGTCGGAATGCTCAGCCGCTTGGTGATCTCGGCCGCCAGTTGTTCGGGCACAAGCTCGAGCACTACGGCGAAGGCTCCGGCTCGTTGGACCGCCAGGGCGTCGGCGAGGAGCTGCCGGCCCGCATCGCGCGTCTTGCCTTGAACTCGATGACCGCCGAGCTGGTGGATCGACTGAGGCGTCAAACCGATATGGCTCATCACGGGGATGCCGGCCCGGACGATTGACTCGATCGTGCGCGAGCTGCGCTCGCCGCCTTCGAGTTTCACCGCTCCGGCACCACCCTCGCGCATCAGGATGCCGGCGTTCTCGAGGCTTGCCTCCGGCGTGACGCCGTAAGAGAGGAACGGCATGTCGGCCACGACGAGGGCGTGGCTGGTCCCGCGCACAACCGCCTTGGTGTGGTGGAGCATCTCCGGCATCGTGACGCGGACCGTGCTGTCGTAACCGAGCATGACCTGGCCGACCGAGTCGCCGACCAGGAGCATCGGGATGCCGGCCTCGTCGAGGATTCTTGCCGTCGGATAGTCATAGGCGGTCAGCATCGCGATCCGCTCGCCGTCGGCGTAGAGCCGGGCGATCGAGGCGATCGTCAGGCGGGCGGCGTGAGCGGGCGAGGGGGTCTGACTCACGAAGCCGTCTCGCGTGTGGCTGTCGCCAGCTCGTGTGCCCCGTTCGACTTGGGCGACTCCGGGGCCTCAGCCGCGCTCCCGGCCTCCTGGGTGGTTCCCCGGGAATCGAGGCGGATCAGGATCCGGTCGAGGAGCAGTTCGGCGACCTCGCGTTTGGACAGCATCGGCAGCTGCTCCGGCGCGCCTTCCGGGTAATAGATCGTCACCCGGTTCGTGTCCGTGCCGAAGCCGGAGCCCGGCTCGGTCACGTCGTTGGCGACGAGCATGTCCACGCCCTTGGCCTTGACCTTGTCAGCGGCCCGTTCGGTCGATCCGGTCTCCGCCGCGAAGCCTACGAGAATCGGGCGCAGCGCCCCGGAAGCCCGAATGCCGGCTCTGACGCGTTCGGCCGCCTCAGCCAGCAGGTCCGGAGTGGCGTCGAGCTCGAGCTTCAAGCCCGAGCCACGGCCGAGCTTCTTGTCCGAGGTGGTCTTGGGGCGGAAGTCGGCGACGGCGGCTGCCATCACCAGGACATCGAAGACGGGGCCGTCCGGCGGCGTCAGGGCTCGAAGCGCGGCCTGCATTTCGGCCGCTGTCCCGACGCGAGCGACATGGGCGCCGGCGGGCGGATCGACGCTCACGTGGCCCAGGATCAGGGTCACCGCCGCGCCGCGATCGAGGGCGTCCTCGGCGATGGCGATCCCCATCTTGCCGGTCGACCGATTGCCGACGAAGCGGACCGGGTCGATCGGCTCGGCGGTTCCACCGGCGGTGATGACGACATGTCGGCCGGCCAGATCTCCGCGGGACGGGGCATCCGGCGCGGGCACGGCTGCGGGCGCGGGCGCCGGTCCGGGCGCGGTTTCGGGCGCGGTTTCGGGCGCGGGTTCCGCCGCCGCTTCGGCAGATGGCTCGGGCGCAGGCGCCCAGGCGAACGCGGGCCCAGGCTCGATCGCGGCCGGCACCGGAGACGTGGATTCGAATCGAGTGTCCGCTCCGAAGGTGGCTTCCGACGAGGCACTCAACGCGTCCACCGTCGCATCGACGATCTTCCACAGTTCGGCCAACCTGCCGCGGCCGATCAAACCCGAGGCGAGCGGCCCCACCTCCGGCTCGACGATCTGATACCCGAACTCGCGCACTCGGGCCACGTTCGCCTGTGTCGCCGGATGGGCGTACATGCCGCCGTCCATCGCGGGTGCCACGATCACCGGAACGGAAGTCGCGAGGCAGGCCGCGGTGATCGAGTCGCCGGCCAGGCCGTGGGCCATTGCCCCGAGCCAGTGGGCTGTCGCAGGAGCCACGACGATAGCCTCGACGTCGTTTGCGGCGCTGATATGGCCGATCCGTCCGTCGTCCTGGAGCGCCAGCACGTCGATGTCGACCGGGTGGCGGCTGAGCGTCTCGAGCGTGAGCGGTCCGATAAAGGCAGTGGCGGAAGGCGTCATGAGAACGCGCACGTCGGCGCCTTCGGTCTGGAGCAAACGCAGCAACTCAACCGCCTTGTAGGCGGCGATCGAGCCGGTGATGCCGAGGGCGATCCGGCGCCCTGCCAGGCGGCCGAGATGTTCGGTCATGGGACCTTCTCCGAGATGATGTGGATTGAGCCGGCGGCACTGCCGCTCCAACCGGCGGTCGTCTGCCCCGGCACGGGCGAGCCGCTGGCCACGGCCCACAGGATGGCCAGACCCTTGAGCGTAAGTTCCGGGTCGATGGCATCGACTCCGGGCAGGTTGCGAACCCACGAGGCCGCCGAAAGGCCGCCGGTGAGGACGACCTGGATGGTCCCTTCCTCGACCTTCTCGACCCGCGCAAGCTCGGCCCGAATCTGCTCCAGGAGCCCAAGGGTGAGAGCTCGGTACCCGAGAACGATGCCGGACTGCATCGCGGCAACCGTGTCGGTGCCGATCGCCTTCTTTGGTTCGGCGAGATCGATTTGCGGGAGGCGGGCGGTTCGCGAAGCCAGAGCCTCCAATCCGAGTTCGAGACCCGGGGCTATCGCGCCGCCGACGTAGCCGCCGTCGCGGGCGACGCAGTCGAACGTGGTCGCGGTGCCGAAGTCCACGACGATCGCCGGGGCTCCGTACAAACGCCCCACTGCCAGAGCGTTCACGAGACGGTCAGCGCCCACCTCGGCCGGCCGATCGGTTCTGACGGGGATGGGCATGATTGCAGCCGTCGCAGAGAGCAGCGGCAGTCCGCGCCGCTCGGCCATCGTCTCGGCACCGCTCGTCAGCGCCGGTACGACCGACGCCAGCGAAATGCCGGTGACGTCCGAAAGCGATGCCCCATCGAGGCGCAGCAGCCCGTCGAGGAGGACTTCGAGTTCGTCGGCAGTTGCACTGGGGCGTGTCGCCGCCCGGCGGCTGGCCACGACGGCCTCGCCGTGGACGAGGCCGAGGGTCATGTTCGTGTTGCCGATGTCCAGCGCGAGCAGCATTCCGCGATGATACCGCCCCGCCGCCTGGCTCAGCCGTCCGTGTCCTGCCCGAAGACCGGCATTTGGGCCGACTGGGTGTCGTTCGCGTCCGGAAGCGCCGCACGGACTGTTGGCTCCGCGGGCAGGAACTGCGCCCGGCTCTCGATTCGGTCGCCTTGGAAGACTCCAATGCGCGGTGAATCGCCTTGTTCGGGACCGCCCCCTGGGGTACCATCCATCGGTCCGTCACCGGCGCCTCAACCCGTCACCCCGCTGCCCCAGAAGGAGTGGTGTCGTCCGTGCCGCCTGCGAAGTTCTTCGTGAATCGCGGCATCGTCTCAAGCCGGACAGACCTGCTCAACGTTCTCCGTCCCCTCGAGAAGCAGACCGTGGCCTACCGGTATTACCGGGGCCACGAGCTGGTTCAGCATGGGATGGGATGGGTGGAGCGGATCGTCGCTGAGGAGCCGGAGACCTCGACGTTTTTCACCCCGCTCTCGATCTGCCTGAACGTGGACTCGTTCGAGCACCTCGAGTTTGAGACCCGTCCCGACCAGCTGCTCACGTATCGACTGGTGCAGGGGGACGAGGCCGTCGTGATCGATTTCGCGCCCAGCGGCGATGCCGTCGCGGGTGCGCTCGAGCCCCGTCAGCTCGAATTCGACACGTCGGGCTACGTCCAAATGGAGTTACTCGGCCCCGATGCCACCGGGGACGAGTAGGGGACCCACACCCGCCGCTTCGTGAACGGCTGGAACAGATGGCTATCGACCCGTCAGGAGCGTGGTGGGCCGTGTGAAAACGCGGTCGGGAGGAGACGCGCCGCCCGGGTCTGGAACTCCGGGTGGCGGCCGATTCGGTGGGATAGACCAGGCAGAACACCAGGAGGATACCGTCTTGGGAGCGATAGCCCGCTACTTCAAGTTCGACGAGCGCGGCACGAATATCCTCACGGAGTCCCGTGCCGGCCTGACCACGTTCATGGTCATGGCCTACATCATCTTCGTGAACCCGAGCATTCTCGGGGCCGGCTTCGGGCTCAAGCCTGAGGAGTTGGCCGCTTACGCCGCGGCGACCGCCCTGGTCGCCGGCATCATGACGATTGCCATGGGCGTCGTCGGCAACTACCCGCTGGCCCTGGCAGCCGGCCTCGGTATCAACGCCATCGTGGCGTTCACGCTCGTAGCCGGTAAGGGCCTCACGCCCGCAGGCGCCATGGGCGTCATCGTCATCGAAGGTATCGCGATCACGGTGCTCGTTGTGATCGGGCTCCGAGAGGCGATCATGGCGGCCGTCCCGCTGGCGTTGAAGCGGTCGATCGGCGTCGGCATCGGCCTCTTCATCCTGTTCATCGGCTTCGTCAACGGCGGATTGGTCCAGTCCGGCTGCTCGCCGTTCTCGAAGACGCCGCTCCCGTTCTGCGACGGCACCGTCGTGACGCTGGCCTTCCCGACCCAGACCGCGCAGTTCGTCTTCCTGCTCGGCCTCCTGATCACCTTCTCGCTGTACGTGCTCAAGATTCGCGCGGCGCTGATCATCAGCATCCTCGTCACGACGATTGTCGCGCTCATTGCCGGTGTGGCCAAGGTGCCCGATAACCTCACCGTCACGCCGTCGTTCACGACCCTCGGCAACTTCAACCTGACCAACGTCTTCGACAAGCTCGGCCTGATCACGGCCCTCCTCACGATCTTCGCGATCATGCTGAGCGACTTCTTCGACACGATGGGCACCGTCACCGGCGTCGCCGAAGAGGCCGGTCTGGCGGAGGCCGATGGCTCCGTCCCGGGCATCGGGCGTGTCCTGGTCGTCGACTCGATCGCGGCGGTGGCCGGCGGCATGGCCGGCATCAGCTCGAACACGACCTACATCGAATCTGCCGCGGGCGTCGCCGAAGGCGGTCGCACCGGGTTCGCCTCGGTCGTCACCGGCATCCTCTTCCTGCTCGCGATCTTCCTTTCGCCGCTCGCCGGGATCATCCCGTCGGCGGCCACGGCCCCGGCCCTGGTTCTCGTCGGCTACCTCATGTTCACGCTTATCAAGGACGTGAACGTCGCGGACGTCGAGGACGGCCTGCCCGCCCTCCTGACCATCATCCTGATGCCCCTCACCTACGACATCACGGTCGGCATCGGCGCCGGCTTCATCTCGTGGGTCCTCATCAAGGTCCTGAAGGGCAAGTTCCGCGAAGTCCACTGGCTCATGTACGCGGTCACGATCGCGTTCATGGTCTACTTCGCGAAGGACTGGATCCAGACCTTCGTCAAGTAAATCCGGGCTTCATGGCGGCCGGCGCCCGCAAGAGCGCCGGCCGCTTCGTTTTGGCGAGGGGTTCACGCTCGCCATCCGGTAGCATTGGCTCGATGTACCAACGCACTGCGCTCCCGGGCGGACCGCGCGTTATAACGTCGCGACTTCCTGGGGCCCGCTCCGTCTCCATGGCCGCCTACGTCCTTGCCGGCTCGCGCCTCGAATCCGCCGATGACGCCGGCGCCGCGCATTTCATGGAGCACATCACTTTCAAGGGGACCGAGGCGTACCCCACCACCCGCGCTGTGTCGGAGGCAATCGAGGGTGTCGGAGGCAGCTTCAATGCAGCAACCGACCGCGAGTCGACCGTCTACTGGGTTCGGCTGCCGCTCCGTGAAGCCGCCCGCGGCATGGACATTCTGGGCGAGTTGATCGTCCGGCCGTGCCTCCGCAGCGAGGAGATCGAGTCCGAAAGGGCGGTCATCGTCGAGGAGATCCGCTCCTATCTCGACGACCCGGGCGAGCACGTTCACACCCTCTTCGATCTGGCGATGTTCGGCGACACGCCGTTGGGACGCGAGATCGCCGGCAGCGAGGAGAGCGTCCGCGCCCTGCCCCAGGCCAACCTTCGGGCCTTCTGGGCCGGTGCCTATCGGCCGGGGAACGTCGTCGTGTCGGCTGCAGGGGACATCTCGCACGAGGATGTCGTCGCCCTGGTCGAGCGGGCATTCGGTACCGGGGCGGTCGTGCAGCCGAAGTTCGATCCTGCTCCGGCTCTGCCGGCGGGCGATCGAGTGATGGTCGTCCGGCGTGAGACGACCCAGGCCCAACTCTGTTTGGGCGTTCCGGGCCTGCGAAGAGATGACCCAGAGGCCTGGACACTTGAAGTGCTTAACGCCATCCTCGGGGACGGCATGAGCAGTCGCCTGTTCCAGTCCGTCCGCGAGGAGAAGGGCCTCGCCTACGACGTCAGCTCCTACATCGTCGACTATGCCGATGCGGGGGCTCTTGTCGTATCTGCCGGCGTGGACCCGGACCGGATCAAGCCCGCCGTCGGGGCAATCCTCAGCGAGCTCGCACTGCTGCGCGACGAGCCGGTCCCGGCCGACGAGCTGGCTCGCTCGAAGCGGTATCTGGGTGGGCGGCTCGAGCTGCGGATGGAGGAAACCCGTCACCTGGCATCGTGGCTGGGCGGCCAGGAGGCTCTTCACGAGCGCGTGCTGACGCTCGACCAGGCGCTCGCCGAGCTGAACGCAGTCACGTCGGAGGCGATCCATTCCCTGGCAAAGAGATTTGTCCGAGATGAGCTGCTGCGTTTCACTGCGGTGACGCCCCGCTCCCGAGGGCGCGGCCTGGAAGCAATGCTGAAGCTGCCGGGAGGGGCGGCATGAGGAACGGCGCCAGACCCCGCCGGAAGTCGCCACTGGCGGCGCCGGGAATCCCCCAGCCGGCGGAGAATCCTCTGCCCGAAACCCGATCTCGCAGGACGCGCCCGATCCCGGACGAGATCGCCGGCCAGCCCAACGACGACGTGCTCGACCTGCTGGTTCGAGTCCCGCTGGACGCGCTTGACGCCGAGTCGGCCACCGAAGCCGACCTCGTCGATCCCGGCGCCGGCTCGGGCCGCGACGACCCCGCTTCGGACCGCCTTCCGGCCGAGGCCCGAGGCGGCAGGTTCGACCCGGCTGCTGGGTTTCCGGGCGGAGCGGGGGAGATGGACAGGATGGGCAGGGGGGCGGCCGCTGCCATTCGAGAGCCGGCTGGATCCGACGGGCCAGCGATCGGCAACCAGGGCGACCAGATTCGTTTCGCGCGACTCCATCTGCGAACCGGTTCGCTGCTTCAGGCTCGATCCGAGTTCGAGGCGCTGGCCGCGTGCGACCTGCTGGACGTGCCGGCGACGCTCGATCTGGCCGAGGTTCGCTGGCGCACGGGCGACCTCATCGGCGCAGGAATGGCCGCTGCGACCTATCTCGACGGGGACGGCGATGAGGCTCTGGGCTTCCTGATCGCCGCAGAAGCCGCTGCTGCGGAAGATCGGGTCGCCGACGCGCGGAAGCACGCCGGGCGGGCTCTGGAGCGGAGCATCTCGCTGGACAAGTTCTTCGCGGGGGTTCCGCGCCGGATGGCATGGCCGGAGAGTACGTGGGCGGCGCCCCGGACCGTCAAACTCGATGAGCCGGCAGTCGATGCTGCTATTTCGGGGGCGGCCGACGCAGAGGCCGAGACGGCCGGCCAGGCGCCCGAAGGCAGCTTGTGGGCCACGCCCGACGAGGCCGCGGTCGCTGTCCGGGCGGCCGAGTCTGAGCAGGCGGTCGAAGTCCGAACGGAAGGGGTCTCCGAGGCGGCGGTTGAACCAGCGCCCGTCGTCGAGCCGGCGGCCGAACCCGAAGCGGTCGTCGAGCCGGCGGCCGAACCCGAAGCGGTCGTCGAGCCGGCGGCCGAACCCGAAGCGGTCGTCGAG
>JADGQJ010000088.1 GCA_017881885.1 Chloroflexota bacterium | reverse complement strand
CGGACTGGTTCTGCTGGCGATCGGGCTCGTGGCGGCGTCGCTGGCGCAGGGCAGCCAGCGAAAGGCCGACGGTTGGCTGGACTACTTCGGGCCATCGCCTTTCCTCGTCGTGCCGGCGTGGCTCTCGGCATCGCTGGCGGCGGAACTCGTCCTCATCGGCGTCATCGATTCCGTCGGGATAAGCCTGGCGACATCGGTCGAGACGCTGCTCGGCCTGCTCGTGAACGTCACGGGCTATCTGGTTGTCGTCCAGCTGGTCGTCGTTCGTCCGGGCGCGCTCTCTTGGCGGGACATGGCCCGGCCGCTGCACCTCGCCCGCGACCCGAGCGACGGGCCGGTCCTGTACGGCTGGGCGGGGGCGCCGACACAAACCGCCGGCCAGAGACGTGGACCGCTCGTCGGGGACATCGGATTGGCGCTCGCGCTCGCGATCCCGGTCCTGATCGGGACCCTCATCCTTACGGGGATTCTGGTCACGATTCTGGGGCTGCAGGGCGTAGACCTGTCCGGACCAAGCCCCAGGCTGCTCCCCAACTGGGATCTTTGGCTCACCCTGCTGGCCGCCGCCGTCGTTGCGCCGATCGGCGAAGAGATCTTCTTCCGGGGCTTCGCCACGAACGCATGGGCTCGATCGCTCACGCGCAACTCGGCCATCATCCGCGCGGCCGTCTTCTTCGCCTTCATCCACATCATCAATCTGGTCGGCGCCGTCAGCCCCGACATCTTCCTTCGGGCGGCGATCCTCGCCGTCGGGGCGCGGATTCCCGTGGCGTGGATGCTGACGTGGATCTATGCGCGACGACGCTCCATATACGCCTCGATCACGCTCCATGCCGCCTACAACGGCAGCCTCGTCCTCCTGGTCTGGTGGATCACCAGGTACTTCGCCTACTAGGTTCGCGTTTATCCGAAGTTGGTCGGCAGATAAGCGGCGAGGTCTAGTCTCGTCTTGTTCCCGGAGCCCGATGGCGGGAGGAATCGGCGGGCTCACGTCGTTTGGCTCCGGGAGCAGTGAGCCGTCCCCCGAACCGCCCCAACCGCAGGAAACCGCTTGTGGAACCGCGCGAGCCAGAACCGCGAACCGAGCCGCCGGCCCAACGGCGTAGCGCCCGACGGCGCCAGACCCGCACATCGGAACAGCCACTCTCGGGAATCGGCACGATGCCCGCAAGAGAGCGGCCGCGCGAACGGCTGGCGATGCACGGCGCCGCAGCACTCAGCGCCGCGGAGCTGATAGGCGTCCTGTGGGGTTCCGGGACGCACGGAGCTACAGCCGTCGACGCCGCCTCGGACGCCCTGAGGCGGCACGAGGGGCTCGTCGGTCTGGCGCGCGCGACCGACGTCGAACTCGAAGCCGTGCCTGGAGTCGGGCCGGTCCGTGCCGCCCAGCTTGCCGCAGCCATCGAGTTGGGCCGGCGCGTGGTTACCGACTGGCCCCAGGGCCGCTGGACTGTGCGTGCGCCGCGCGATGTCGGCGAGCGGCTGGTGCCCCAGATGGGTTTCCTGGAGCGAGAGGAGCTGCGCGTTGTTCTGATGAACACGCGAAACTCAGTCCTTCGGCTCGTCACCGTCTACCAGGGCAATGTGTCGTCGAGCCTGGTCCGGATCGGCGAGCTCTTCCGCGACGCGGTCCGCCTCAACGCAGCCGGACTCATCCTCGTCCACAACCACCCGTCGGGCGATCCCACGCCCAGCCCCGACGACCTCCGTCTCACGGCCGAAGCGCTGGCCGCCGGTCGGCTGCTGGACATCCAACTGCTCGACCACCTCATCGTCGCGGGCAACGGCTTCGTCTCCCTGCGCGACCGCGGAGTGGCATTCGACCGCCCGCAATAGGCAGCCGAGTCTCTCCATGGACGGCGCCGAGCTTCGACCGGGACGCCGCCGGTGCTCGAAAGACGCCCTCACGAACCGCCCGCCGGCCCCCGTCGGTGGGCTATCCAACCCGTGTCGGCCCCCTGCACCACCCATGCGGGTATACTGCTCGGGCTTCCCAGGGTCAAAGCGGGCGGATCTACGGCCCCGCATCCTGATGGAAGTCACCAGAGTCCGAGACGACGCCACCCGCTCGGTCGCCTGGATCACTAAGCTGGCATCCCCGTTCCCCGCGATCGCGGGGACCAGCACTACGAGGAAGGAACCGCCTCGAATTATGTTTGGCGTCCATAGTCTGCTGGGTCTGTTCTCGCGCGACATCGGGATCGACCTCGGCACAGCCAACACCCTGGTCCACGTCCGCGACCGAGGCATCGTCATCAGCGAGCCGAGCGTCGTCGCGATGGAGGCCAAGACCAAGCGGGTCCTGGCTGTCGGGGCCGAGGCCAAGCGCATGGTCGGTCGCACCCCGGCGAGCATCATCGCCGTACGGCCGCTGCGGGACGGCGTCATCAGCGACTTCGATGTCACTCAACAGATGATCGCGTACTTCGTCCGCAAGGTTCACGACCGCATCGGTATGGTTCCGAGGCCGCGGATGCTGCTCGGCATCCCGTCGGGCGTCACCGAAGTCGAGAAGCGCGCCGTCCGCGACGCAGCGCTCAACGCCGGCGCCCGCTGGGCCGGACTGATCGAAGAGCCCATGGCCGCCGCGATCGGCGCGGGCCTGCCGGTCAACGAGCCGACCGGGAGCATGATCGTCGACATCGGCGGCGGCACGACCGAGGTGGCCGTCATCAGCCTCGGCGGCATCGTGGTCAGCCGCAGCATCCGGGTCGGCGGCGACGAGATGGATGTCGACATCGTTGCCTACGCCCGCCGCGAGTACAACCTCCTCCTGGGCGAGCGCACGGCCGAGGACATCAAGATCTCCATCAGTTCGGCCGCGCCGGGCGAGTGGGACGCGCAGCGCGTCACGCTTCGCGGCCGCGACCTTCTCACCGGCTTGCCCCGCAGCGTCGAGGTGGGCGGCGAGCAGATCCGCGAAGCCATCGAGCCGTCGATTGCTCTGATCGTAGAGACGGTCAAGGACACGATCGAGGAGACTCCGCCGGAGCTGATCGCCGACATCATGGACCAGGGCATCGTCCTGGCAGGCGGCGGCGCCCTCCTGCAGGGTCTGGACCAGCGCATTGCTGAGGCCACCCAGATGCCGGTCCACGTTGCCAACGACCCGCTGACGTGCGTCGTGCGCGGAACCGGCGTCGTGCTGGAGGAGCTCGACATCATGGAAGAAGTGCTCGTGGCGGACACATACGCCCGCCCGCCTCGCTGAGCAGTCGCTCGGCCCGCACGGCCAGATGAACTCCCGTCCCGCCTACCGTCCCCGTGGTCAATGGGTCGTCTTCGGCCTGTTGCTGACTCTCAGCGTCGGCATGATGGGCGCGTCCGGGACACGGTTCGCCCGCACTATCCAGGGCGACGTCAACTTCATGCTGAACCCCGTTGAGAACCTGGTAAACGACGCCGCCGACACGGTCGGGTCGTACTGGTCCACGGTGACCCAGCTCGACCACTTGCGGAGCGAGAACGATCGCCTTCGCGACGAGAACCGGACGCTCCAGGAGCAGCTCAGGCGGATGCCAGCAATCGCTCTGCTGAATGACAACTGGACGAAGGTTTCGCAGGCTCAGCAGACCTCCCCCTATCAGACGATCATCGCCAGGGTGGTCATCCGCGACATCTCCGACGTGCGCCAGAAGACCATCGTCATCAACAGGGGTCTGGCGGACGGGGTCACGTTGGGGCAGGTCATCATCGACGCCGGCGGCGGCCTAGTCGGGAGGGTGATGCTCGTCGACACTTACGATTCGAAAGTCCTGCTGGTCAACGACAGCGGTGCCCGAGTGGTCGGCCGCGAGGTGGAATCGGGCGCCATAGGGACGATCCACGGCCAGATCGGCGGCCAACTGCAGATGTCGTACGTGAGCTCGAACGACAAGCTCGCGCTCGGACAGGCAGTCGTGACCGCGGGCATGGAATCGCCGGGCGGCGACGTTACGTCGCCCTATCCCCCGGGCCTGCTGATCGGAACGATAACCAGCGTCGCCAAGGACCCGAACGAGGTCGTCCAGTCGGCGATCGTCCAGCCGGCCGCCGACCTGAACGGCATCGAGTGGGTGCTCATCATCACCAACTACCAGGGTGGCTTCGCGTCGCCCTCGCCGTCGCCGAGCCCCAGCCCCAGCCCGACACCGTTGGCAACGCTCATCCCCACCCAGAAACCCGCGCCGACTCCGCCGCCGACTCCGACACCGGGTCCAACGCCGTCACCCTCGTCCGGCATCGTCACGCCGCCGCCGCACTAGTCGCCACAACGAAGCCCGAGCCGAACCTGCTACGCTCTCGCTCAAGATGCCCACGGAGCCGCGTTGAAGGGTCTCGTCCTGGCGGGCGGCACGGCCACCCGCCTCTTTCCGCTCACCATCGTCACCAACAAGCATCTGCTGCCGATCTACGACCGGCCGATGATCTACTACCCGATCGCCACGCTCGCGGGCATGGGGATCCGGGAAGTCATGGTCATAGTCGGCGGCAAGAGCGTCGGTGACGTGGTCGAGTTGCTCGCGGACGGCGAGCACTTCGGGCTGGATCTCACATACCGATATCAGCGCGGAGCGTTGGGGATCGCCCACGCCATCGGTCTGGCCCGCGACTTCGTCGGCGACGAGGCATTCTGCTGCGTCCTCGGCGACAACGTGCTGCTCGGTCCCCCGCTGGCGGAGATCGCCAAAGAGTTCGAGTCCGGGCCGTGGGGAGCCGGGACGATGCTGTACGAGGTAGCGGATCCGGAGCGCTTCGGAGTCGCGGAACTCGACGCGGATGGCAACGTCGTCGGCTTCGAAGAGAAGCCAACCCAGCCCAAGAGCAACCTCATCCCGATCGGGGTGTACTTCTTGCGGCCCGATGCCTTCAGCGTCGTGGACAAGCTGATCCCATCGCGCCGCAACGAGCTCGAGATCACGGACCTGCTCAATCACTACCTCCCGGGCAGCCTCTTCGCGCGCCGGTTCGACGGGCTCTGGACCGACGCCGGCACGGTGGGCTCGCTCATTCGCGCCGCCGAGCTTGCCGAGCAGGAATCGCGCTCGGGCCGCCTGCCCGGTCCCCCGCCCAGGCCGACCTCGTGACCCAACCGGACGAGCCCCGTTTCCGGCGGCTCCTGGTCACCGGCGGAGCGGGCTTCATCGGTTCGTGCTTCGTCCGCGATCGGCTCGCCCGCCGCGACGGCACGCAGATCGTCGTCCTCGACAAACTGACATACGCCGGCAACCGGGCCAACCTTGCGCCCGCCGAATCCGACCCGGAGGAGGCCGCCAGGCTGCGGTTCGTCGTGGGCGACATCGCGGATCCGCAAGTGGTGGCCCCGCTCGTAGCCGATGTGGATGCCGTGGTCAATTTCGCCGCCGAGTCGCACGTCGACCGCTCGATCCTGGAGCCCGTCGACTTCCTGCGGACCGACGTGATGGGGGTCCACGTCCTTCTGGAGGCGTGCCGGACGGAGCAAGCCCGCGCCCGTGCAGGCGAGAGGGCGGCTGCGCCACGGATGCTCCAGGTTTCGACAGACGAGGTCTACGGCTCGGTGGAGACAGGCGAGAGCGCCGAACAAGACCGCCTCGAGCCGCGCTCGCCGTATTCGGCCGCGAAAGCCGCCGGCGAGTTGCTGGCCCGATCCTACTTCGTGACATACGGTCTCGACGTCGTGATCACCCGCGGGTCCAACACCTACGGCCCATACCATCACCCCGAGAAGCTGATCCCGCTCTTCATCACCAATGCCATCGACGATCAGCAGCTGCCTCTCTACGGCGACGGAATGCAGCGCCGCGATTGGCTGTACGTTGCCGATCATGCCGGCGCCATCGGACACGTCCTCGAGCACGGCGAGTCCGGCGAGGTCTACAACATCCCGGCCGCGAACGAGCGCGCCAACCGCGAGGTCGTGGCCGCCCTGCTCGAGCGCCTGGGCAAGCCGTGGTCGCTCGTACGCCGCGTCGCCGATCGACCCGGCCACGACCGCCGCTACGCCATGGACGGGGCCAAGCTCGCGGCCCTCGGCTGGAAGAACACGATGCCGTTTGAGGATGGCCTGGCCGCGACGGTCGACTGGTTCCGAACCAACGAGGCCTGGTGGCGCCCGATCAAGTCGGGCGAATGGGAGGACTACTACCGCCGCCAGTACGCCGCGCGGCTGGCCGACTCGAGAGATGCCGAGTGACGGCCTCGTCCGGTAGACGCTGATGCGAGTCGCGATCACCGGCGCCGGCGGCCGGCTCGGAAGCTCGCTCTTTACGGCCCTTTCCGGGGCCTCTTCAGTCGACGAGGTGCTGGCCTGGGATCTCCCCGAGCACGACCTGGATGACCCGGAGTCGGCCGAGCGACTGGTCCAGCGGAACCGGCCGGATGTGGTGATCCACGCCGCGGCGTGGACCGATGTCGATGCCTGCGCCCGAGATCCGCAGCTGGCGATGCGTCGCAACGGGACGGCCACCGGCGAGATGGCACAGGCGTGCGCCGCCCACGGAGCGGCGCTGATCGCGGTCTCCACGAACGAGGTCTTCGACGGCCTGCGAACCGACGGCCGGCCGTATCGCCCGACTGACCTCCCCAACCCGGCCAACGCTTACGGCGACGCGAAGTTCGCCGGCGAGCAGATCGCCCGCGCTTCCTTCTGGGCGACCGGGGACGACTTCACCGCCGCGGCTCTCACGCCGGTCGAAGGTCGCGACGCCGCGACTCCGGCGCTGGCGATCGTCCGGACGGCGTGGCTCTTCGGGCCTCCGGGGCCCGATTTCCCGCGGAAGATCCTGGCTGCCGCCGAAAAGGCTCGGTCGGAGAACAGGACGCTCGATCTTGTCTCGGACGAGATCGGGTGCCCGACCTACGCGGCAGACCTGGCTGGGGCGATCGCGGGCCTGGTCGAACTCTCCGGCAAATACGGAAGAGGCGCGTTGAGTGGAATCCACCACGTAGTGAACGGCGGGCACGCGTCGCGGGCCGAATGGGCGCGCGAGGTGCTGCGCCTGGGCGGCCTGGCGACGCCGACCCGAGAAGTGCCGCTCCGCACATGGCCGCGCCCCTCGACGCCACCGCCGTGGGGCGTGCTGGAGACCACGCCACTCCCCGGCGGACCGCTGCGGGACTGGCAAGCCGCACTGGCGGAGTACCTCACAAACCAGCCGCACATACAGGAGCCGCCACGATGATTCCAGGGGAGGCCGGTTCGCGCCTGGTCGGCGTCAGGTACGGAAAGCTCAATCGAATCGCCGATCTGCGAGGTTCGTTCGCCGAGTTGTGGCGGGCGACGACGTTCGGCGAGATTGGGATCGAAGCGGCGGGCCTGCCCGACGCCCGCTTCGTCCAGGCGAACCTCTCGACCTCCGCCCGGGGGGTGCTCAGGGGGCTCCACTACCACCGCCGCCAGCTCGACTATTGGACCGTCGTCGGAGGCCGGGCGCTGGTAGCCCTCGTCGACGTCCGGCCCGTGCTTGCCGATTCCGAGGCCCATGCGATCGTGGAGACACGGGAACTGGGGGATGGCGAATCGGTAACGATCCCCACCGGCGTCGCCCACGGATTCCTGGCGCTGGACCCGCTGTCGCTGCTCTATCTGGTCACCAACGAGTACGACGGCACGGACGAGTTGGGCTTCGCCTGGGATGACCCCGCAGTCGGAATCCCCTGGCCGGCGGTTCCGGGCACGCCCGACGGACGTCCCGTCCTGTCCGATCGGGACCGCTCAAATCCCACCCTGCGCGATCTCGTCGAGCGTCTGCGCGGCAGCTGAGACCGGCCCGTGGGGCGGCCGCGCCGAGGGGCCTGGTACGACAAGGTGGGTGACGCATCCGGGAAGGCGAGCCTATAGTGAACCGGTTCGGATTTGCACCAGGGCAATCCGAACCGGTCTGAACCCCACCAAAACTGACCAAGGAGCCACCCGCCCTGGGACCAAGGTGCGATTGTCGCCGCCACCACGGCGTTGCAGTCTTGACGCACGAACAGCATTCGGCCCATCGGGCCCGCTCCCGCGGGTCAGATCCCAAGCCACACCGCGGTGGGCCCGAAGGGAGACAGCGCAAATGCGAAAGCTCACCCTTGCGCTCGCGGTCGGCCTGCTCATTGCCGCCACGGGCACTTTCGTCGGCCCAAGCAGGACGGTAGCTGCGGCTACCTACCAGACCAAGGTCGTCATCGTCGTCGGCCAGACCCAGAGCGCCACGGCGGGCTATATCGTCGACGCCGACCGGGCGGCAGCGGTGTTCGCTAAGTACACGACGAACATCACCAAGATCTACTCACCCCACGCAACGTGGGGCGCCGTGAAGGCTGCGGCCAGGGGCGCGAACGTTCTCGTCTACCTGGGCCACGGCAGCGGCTACCCGAATCCGTACAACAGCTTCCTCAAGCCGAACGGCGACAACGGCATGGGTCTGAACGCCGTCTCGGGCTCGAGCGATTCGCGGTCCTACTACTACGGCGAGAACTACATGGCGCAGCTACAGCTGGCACCCAACGCCTTGGTGATCCTCAACCACCTCTGCTACGCCTCCGGGGACAGCGAGCCCGGGATCGCCAACCCATCGCTCGGCACCGCCAAGGTGCGGGTCGACGGGTACGCATCCGGCTTCATTCGAGCCGGCGCCAAAGCCGTGATCGCCGAAGGCACGGGTGACCTCAGCTACTACATCGACACGCTCTTCGGCGGCCACACCACCGTCGACGCGATGTGGAATTCGGCCCCGTCGTATAACGGCAACGTCCTGAGCTACGCGAGCACGCGCAACTCCGACTACACCTCGAAACTGGACCCGGAAGCCCCGAACACGCCGGCCGGAGGCCGCGACGTCTACTACCGCTCGATGGTCGCGATCGGGTCCACGACCACGGACAGCATGATCAGCGGCCAGCTTGGAACGTTCGCAGGCAAGAGCGGGTCCTACTACCCGATCGCCCCGACACGCATGGTCGACACTCGGGCCGGCACCGTCGGACCCGTTGGGTCGCTCAGCTCCAGCGGCGGCTACACCTATCAGATCGCCGGCAAGAAGGTGGGCAGTGTCACGCCCGTGCCGTCGACCGCGGTCGCAATCACGGCCAACGTCACCATCGCCGGCCAGACCGGCGCCGGTTGGGTGTACCTGGGACCGACCATCGAAGCCCAGCCCGGCGTCTCTACCATCAACTTCCCCAAGGGTGACGATCGAGCCAACGGGGTCACCGTCGCGCTCTCGCCCGAGGGCACCCTCAGGGCCTGGTACGGCGCCGGGGGCGGGACATTCACGCAATTGATCATCGACGTGACCGGCTACTTCCTGCCCGGCACCGGCGGGGCCGGCTATGTCGCGTTCGGTCCCCATCGCGTCCTGGATACACGCCCCGGCTCGGGCGTTCCCGGTCTGACCGGCAAGTTCGTTTCCGGCCAGCACCGAGTGATCCAGATCGCCGGCGTGGCCGGCCTCCCGAGTTCCGGGATCGTAGCCGTCACCGGCAACCTCACCGTCGTCAGCCCGTCCGCGAGCGGCTACGTTGCGCTCGGGCCGGACCCGGCCGACGCCCCGACTTCGTCGACCATCAACTTCCGGGCCAGAGACGTCCGAGCGAATAACGTCGTCGTTCCGGTCAACTCGAACGGCACGCTCTCGGCGACCTTCATCGGCAGCGGCGGCGGGAACGTCGATCTCGTGCTCGACATTTCCGGCTACTTCGTCGCCTCCGGCGGGTCTCTGTTCAATACCCTCGCACCGGCCCGGCTGCTGGACTCACGGTTCAACGTTGGGCTCGTGGGTCCGTTCTCCGCGAACACGGCCAAGACACTGCCGGTCACCGGACACGGCGGCGTCCCGAGCGGCGCCGTGGCGGTCTTCGCCAACCTGACGGTGACTCTCCAGACCGCGGGCGGCCTGACTGCGATGGGACCCAAGCCGACCATCAACTCCGCGACGCAGTTCTCGAACCTCAACTTCCCCATCCGTGACGACCGCGCCAACGGAGCGACCGTTCCACTGGCGTCCGACGGCAGCCTCGACCTCATCTACGTGGCCCCGGCCGGGCGCGCGGCCCAGCTGATACTGGACGTCACGGGCTACTACATGGGCCCTGCGTAGGCCACGCCGTCATCGCCTCCGCACGCTGTCGGCCGGACAGATGCATCGCGCACTATTGCCATCTAACCGCACCGCACCCGCCTCGACGGTACCATTGCGCCGGCAGGACCAACGAACGATAGGCGCAGGGACCGCTCGGTCGTTACGGTGGGGCCCGCTCGGGCATCACGGCCGGGCGCTTGCACGTAGTCATGCCGGGTCTTCCGCCGAATGCAGGGCCGAGGCTGGAGACACCGGGCATCGGATGAGGTCGGGATGAGCATCCAATTGTCATCTTCACGGTCCGCGGAACACCGCAAGACCGTTGGGCG
>JADGQJ010000195.1 GCA_017881885.1 Chloroflexota bacterium | reverse complement strand
CGTCCAGCGCCGAGAACGCCGTACTTGTACTCGCCGGTGCCGTCGCTCACGTCGCACCTCTCGCTCGTCGCGGCTCACATCGCCGGACCCGAGTGTACCGCGCGAGCCGTTCGAGCCTGAGCCGGACGGGGAGTCGGGGCTGTTGAGATCACAGGCCGCGACCCGCCTGATTCCGACCAGGTGGCGTCAGGCCGGCGTCGCCCCTTAGTCGCCGGAGGGCAGCGCCCGGCCTGTTTCGAGCAGCGTCTTGAGACTGGACAGGATCTCCGCCCAGCCGTCCTCGACCTCGTGGTAGGTCCTTGTTTCGCCGTCGAAGTCGTCGTGGACCAGCGTCAGGCGGCAGACGTCGCCCTGTTTCTCGATCGACCAGGTGACCCGGGACGGTCGCTCCGCTGCCATCTCAGGGTCGTAGACCATCGTGAAGCTGTGGACCAGGCGGTGAGGCGCATCGATCTCGACGATCTCGCAGTCCAGCGACACCTCGTCGCCGTCGAGGTAGACGAGTCGGGAACCGGGCTTCCAATCGGACTGGACCTTAGTGCCGTAGTAGTAGAGCTGCGTGTCGGCCGGGTCGGTGATCGCCCGCCAAAGCCGCTCGGGCGTGGTCCGGATGAGGATCTCGTATACGTGGCGGGGTGGGACGCCCATCGGTTGCTCCTCCAGGTGAGCCTTTGGTTGCGGCGAGTTGCGGGTCGCGGCGGGCGCGCCAGGCGGGAACCTGGGCGCTAGTTGACCGGGACGACGAAGACGTACTGGTTCTGCTTGCCGGCGTAGTAGACCGCCTGGTCCCATTTCTTGAAGTCCGCCGACAGCTCGCCGTATGGCACCAGCGAGTCGGGTGGGCGTGAGTATCCACCGCGCGTCTTGTTCCAGAGCGTGGAGCGGCGGTTGTACCAGACGTCCTCGATGTTGACCGACAGAACGGTGTAGTTGTCCGTCACCGAGGGATCCGCCGTGGCTACGAACCCCGAGACGACCCAGGAGTGCCAGCCGTACCAGACCAGAAGCCCGGCCGGCCGGTTCGTCGTCCGGATCTGCTTGACGACCACCTTGATGGCCGCCGCCATCGTCGGCGTGGATTGGACCTTGTAGTTGCCGTATCCGAGCTGCTGCAACCCGCCCGACCAGCCCTCCGGATCGGGGCTGCCGTTGCGGCTCTCGGCGATCGAGTTGCCCAGGTCGAACAGCTTTGCCTGGGTGTCCTGGGTTGTGTCCGCTCCGGCGTCCATGATGTTCATGGCGGTCTGCATGGCCGCCGGAATGCACCAGGTGTTCTTGAACTCGCCCACGAAGTCGCCCGGTTGGTAGAGATCCATGGCGAATTGGCCCGCAGGGGCCGGGGTCACGGTGGGCTGGACGGGCGTCGGAGTTCCGCCCGCGGTTGCCGTCGCGCTAGCGGCTTCGGTTGCCGAGGCGATTGGTGTAGGTGTGGCGACAGGGGATGCCACGGCCAACTCGGCCGTGGGCCGCACGCGCGCCCACGGCGTCACCTGCGGCGCGTATCCGAAGCTCGCTCCCTGGAGCGCCTGCGCCGCGGTGTAGAGGCCGGCCACCAACAGCACGACTGCGGCCGCCACGCCCAGCAGCATCTTCGGCATGCGCCCGCTACTCCGACTCGCATAGGCGCGCTCCCTGGGGCCCTCGGCCAGCGGCACCAGCGCGCCTGCCGGCGTCCATTCGGGGGTCGCAAGAAGCCCCGCACGCGACTCGTCTTGCGCCGGCTTTGGCCGGCCGATGCCGTCCATCCGGGGGGCCAGAGCGACGGCGAGGATCACGAGCTTGACGCCCTGCCCCACGGCGTAGGCGGCGGGGATTGCGAGCAGGCCGGCGGCCGGGGCCATGCGTTGAGCGGTGATGAATAAGGCGACGAAACTGACCGCGGAAGCGGCCGTCGGGATCAGAGTGTTCTTGGTGGCGTAGATGGCACGGGCCAGCAGCTCGACGACGCTCTCGAGCGGGATCGAGACGGCGAAGACGGCCACCAGGAGCGTCGTGGTGCTGACGTCGCCGGCGTCGAAGGCGCCGCCTCCCAGCAGGATCCGGACCGCCAGCCAGCCCAGCGCCAGCACGCCCAGGGCGGCGCCGGTGGATAGAACCGCGATGGTCGCCAGATTCGTGCTGAAGATCTTCCGGAAGGCCCGCCGGTCGCCCAGGTCCGCGGCCGCGGCGAGTGCGGGGAATGCCGCGATCGCGAACTGCGCGCCGATCACGAGCTCGGGCATCGTCTGGAACTTGCGGGCATAAGTCAGGTCGGTCAGCGAGCCGGCCTGGAGCGTCGACGCGAGTGCAGTGAAGTAGAGCAGGATCACCGACGACTCGAGCGGCTGGCTGAACATCTTGGGAAGCATCAGCCACAGGTACTCACGCAGGCCCTTGGTTCGCAGGTTCAAGCTCGGCCACGGGACGAAGCCGGTCCGCAGCACCCCCACGAGGCGGACGGCGAAGAAGGCGAGCGCACCCCCGACCGCGCCCACTGCCGCACCGTAGATGCCCATGCTGTCGCCTAGCAGCAGCGTGCCCGCGATGATCCCGCTGGAATACATGAGGGGCGCGACGGCGTAGGACAGCCATCGTTTCTCGGCGATCAGGATCTCGCCCAGGACCCACGTTGCGGCGAATAGGATCTGGGTCACGCTCAGGATGCGGAACAGGCTGATGGCCGTGTCACGTTGCTCGCCTGTAAACCCGGGCGCGACGAACGAGATGCACTGCGGGGCGAACACGACCATGATCCCGATCGTCACGGTCATGGCCAGGATGGCCAGGGTCATGATCGTCCGGCCGAATGCCAGGGCGTCGGCCCGGTCCTCGTCGCGGAGCCCCACGAAGAGCGGCACGAACGAGGAAATCATCCCGCCCACGACCAGGATCTCGAGCATCAGGCTGGGCAGGACGAAGGCTGCGTTGAACGCATCGGTCTCGGTCCCGGCGCCGAAGGTATGGGCCAGCACTCTGGTTTCGAGCAGGCCTATGGCGAAGCCGACCAACGTGACCGAAGACAGGATCAGGGCGCCTCTGGGAAGCGCAGTCCGTACGATCGCCCGGGCCCGATCCTGGAGGCTGCGCGTCCGAGGCTCGTCCGGGCGTCCGACGCGGTGCGGACCGGCGTGCATGGGCGGCTTCGCGCCCGAGCGCACGCCGGGTCGACGCGTCATATCGTCCAAACGATCGTTCCTCCGTCTCCTGGAGCGAGAAGTGTGAGCCGGGAATCGGCCTACGCGCAAGCGCGGCAGCCGGACGCTCAAGGGCGCCGGACGCAGAAGGACGTTCGGCGGAGTGAGGGTGGGGCGCGACGAAACCGCCCGCCCGACGCGCGCGGCGTCTCCGCGACGTTGCAGAATCGATTTCCGCGGCCGATCACTCCTGGGGGACGCTCAGGGGCCGGGATGCTGCCCCTGCCGGAGACTATGCTGGCAGGAACGAGCGGCCGGAGTCATCGATGAGCGCACACAAGGGACAGCCGAGTCACGGCCAGGCGGACGATCGAGCCCGAGACGACGAGCACCCCGCGGCAGAGGAGATCGAGGATCTGCGCCGCCCGGCCTTGGATTGGGCGTTCTTGCCCAAGCCTTTTACCCCGGAGCGCCTCGCCCGTAAGGTCCGCGAGGTTCTGGACGCGCCACCGACCGA
>JADGQJ010000194.1 GCA_017881885.1 Chloroflexota bacterium | reverse complement strand
CTACCCGACGGAACCGACCCAGCCGACCTGATCGCCACCGGCAACAACACCGGCCTGGTCAAGGCCCTCGCGGGCGCCACCCCGCTGGCAGGCCTAGTGATCGACGAACGGCTCGCGCACCTGGCCCCTGCCCAGGCCGCACTCGAAGCCGTCCGGATCGTCGCCGCCCAACCCCCCACACGATGGGAGACCGGCGCCCAACACATCGCCGACCAACTCCACCTGCCCGCCAGCCTCATCCGGGACGCGCTGAAAGACCTGGTCAACGCCTGGAACCGCGACCCCCGAGCCGCCGCACAGATCCCGCTCCATAACGCCAGTGTGGTCAAGGCACGACTCGCCCAAGACACCGACCACACCCTGGCAGAGACCGTGAACAGTGGACGCCCCGATGGCGTGCACCACCAGCGGCAAGACACCTCGGACCGTGCCCAGGTGACCCCACCCGGCATCGACCGTTAACGTCAACAACACAACGGAGGCAGGCTCGGAAATGAACCAGTGGACTTGGGCGGCTCTCGCAGCCGCCCCGACCGGTGTCGTTGGGCTGGCCGTACGACACCAAACTCGCCACCCGAGCTACCTGTTATTCCAGTAGCTTATGTACCATATAGCCCATAGGCGTGATATGAATCATCATATGAAGGCTCCCCTCAGCGACGCACCCGGCGCACGACCCCGGACTGCCCTATTGCTGGCTGCAGGTATGGGGAGCCGGTTGTCTCCCTTGACCGACTCGACCGCCAAGTGCCTGATCCCCGTAAGCGGGATTCCCATCCTAGAGCGGCTAGTTCGCACCTTGATCAGCTACGACTTCACGCGATTGGTGATCGTGGTAGGGCACGAGGCACACTCGATACGAGACTATCTGGGAGACCATTCCAATGACATTGAAATCGACTATGTCGTGAGTTCGCGCTACCGCACCACGAACAACATCTACAGCCTGTGGCTTGCGAGACGAGTGATCAATGAGCCGTTCTTGTTGATTGAGAGCGACCTCGTGTTCGAGGAGTCGTTGCTAGAAGAGATGCTGAAGGGGGACAGAGTCGCCGTCTCTCGCCAGCTGCCTTGGATGAATGGGACGACGGTCATGCTCGATGGCAGGGGCGGGATCAGCGCCTTCTGCCTCGGCGAGATGAGCCCCCCAGACGCCATGCACTACAAGACGGTGAACATGTACAGCTTCTCGCGGAGTACGTGGATAGAGATATGCAAGCGGCTCGATGGCTACATCAAGGCTGGGCGCACTGCCGACTACTACGAGTCCGTCTTTGCCGATATGGTCGCCGACGGCAGTCTGGTCCTTGCGCCGGTACTCTTCGACGCCGACAGCTGGTATGAGATCGACACGGTCACCGATCTGGCTGCCGCCGAGTTAGTCTTTCCGAGATACTCGTCGACCGCGAGAATCGAAGTAGAGCACAAGGCGGCGGGAGCGGCAGGGTGATCGAGGCTCGCGCGGAGCTGATGCGAGCCGCCCGCGAGGCCGAATACGATGCGCTGCAGTCCGAGCACGGCGGCTACTGGCGCCATGGCTTCGTCGATCACGCCTACCTGTACAACCTGCATTTCCCGCCCGAATCGCTCGTTCAGCTGCTCGGCGGCCAGATCCACGAGCTGGTGCGGAACTACCCTGTCGCGCAAAACGTCGTAGCCGGGCTCGTCGGCGATCTGATTGGCCAAGCTCCGGGCAGGATCCTGGTCGGCAACGGAGCCGCCGAGCTGATCAAGATCATCTCGGGCCATCTGGCGACAAAGCTCATCGTCCCAGTCCCTTCGTTCAACGAGTACGCGAACGCCGCCCCGGCGGGCAACGTGGTCGAATTCGCGCTCGATGCGCCGTCCTTCCAGCTCGACGTAGATAGGTTCGCCGCTGAAGCGATCCGTTGTGAGGCCGATTTCGCGGTCGTCGTGACTCCGAACAACCCGACGTCACTCCTGGTCCCAAGAGCCGACCTCCTCCGCCTGCTCGGTATCCTCGACGGGCACGGCTGTACGCTCATCGTGGATGAGTCCTTCATCGATTTCGCCGACGCGGGAGCCGCGGAGTCCCTCGAGAAGGACGTTGCGGACTACCCGAACCTCGCGGTCATGAAGAGCATGAGTAAGGCTTACGGAATCTGCGGCTTGAGAATCGGCTACCTTCTCACCGCGGACGAAGACCTCGCTCGTCGGATACGCGATGAACTGCATATCTGGAATGTCAACGGTTTCGCCGAGGAGTTCCTACGTCTCGCCCCGCGCTTCCGGCAGGAATTCGCCGAGAGCTGCCAGTCGGTGCGCGCGGAACGCGACGCGTTGTACGAAGACCTCAGGACCGTGCCGGGCTTGTCAGTCTATCGGCCAGACGCCAACTTCATCTTCTGCCGGCTGCCTGAAGGCTCGCCTTCCGGTCCCGACGTCGCGCGGAGGCTGTTTGTCGAGGACAATATCTACATCAAGGACTGCTGTGGCAAGACGATGCCGGACCCGAGCCGGTACATCCGCGTCGCCAGTCGCATGACGAATGAGAACGAGGCCCTGACTAAGGCGTTGGCCCGAGTCGTCGGGGCCGCGGCGGCCGCAAGATGACGACGCAGAAGCCAGTAGATGCCCCCAGATCCATGTTGTGGTTCGCGCGGGACCTACCCAACTTAGTCTCGCTTGCGGGGCTCATCTCGGCGGCGATCGCGATTTACTTCGCCATTCTCGGCGTGTTCCCCGCGGCGATGATCGGGCTGGTGTGGGCGGTTGTGTTCGACTGGTTCGACGGGCGCGTCGCGCGGAAGATGAAGGTTCGGACGGACGAGCAGCGCCATTTCGGCGCCCAGCTGGACTCGCTGATCGACGTCGTGAGTTTCGGCATCGCGCCGGGGATACTGCTGCTGTCCGTGGGAGGATTCCGGCCCTGGTTCTTGCCAGGGGCGATTATCGTTCTCGCCGCGGCAGTCATTCGACTCAGCTACTTCAACGTCTTCGGACTGGCCGATGATTCCACCTACCGAGGACTTGCGCTCGACAATAACGTGATCATCCTGGTTCTCCTCTTCGCCTTTCGGAGCGTGCTCGACGCGCCGATCTTCGCTGTGCTCCTGTACATCGCGCTGGTTGTCCTGGCCTCGCTCAACTTGGCGCCGATACGCACGCCCAAGCTCGGCGGTGGCTGGTATTGGGCCCTGGTTGCTTTTGCTGTCGTCGCGAGCGTGTTCTATGGGTGGCAGTTGACCGGTCACTTGGGGTAGGAGCGGAACCCGAGGGCGGCGCCGCGGAGGTACTCGAGGCGGCCAATGATCGCCTCGGTCGGTCCGTTGCTGGTGTGGGGGCGGTCGAAGTAGGCCAGGATGTCGGCGGCCCTGTTCTTCAGCGTCCGACCGAGCGATGACCTCGCTCAAGACGGCCGGGACGTCGTGGCTGATGGAGGCGATCAGCCTGGGTCATGAGCTGACGGCCCTTGGTCCGGTCGGGTTCGCGGTAGGCGGCGATCATGCGTTGATAGATGACCCGCACATGCGGCGTGTCGCGGGCAGGGTCGCCTGTCCGATGGGCCGGTCAGGGAGACACCGAAGACTGGGACGTTCAGCTCCTTGGCCATCGAGATTTCCTTCGCCACGCCGGTGGCGGAGGCCATGGATCGGCCGACGAGGACGATGCACA
>JADGQJ010000193.1 GCA_017881885.1 Chloroflexota bacterium | reverse complement strand
TGGTCCATGGCGGCCAGATGAGGTCGTTCCCAGGGGCAGAGTAGCTTTCGTGTCCGGTTTGTCCGGTCAGGGGTCGAGCCTGTCGAGCTGAATCGGCCGTGGAGCGGCGTGCCCTGTTCGCCTTGTGTTGTGACGCGGGAGGATTTCGATCGAGGCGCCGACGGGCCGGAGACGAGCCCGCCTGTTCTCTTTGCGGTTCGGCAAACGGCCCCGAGAGTGAGATGGCCGCAAACACCGCGACCACTCACTCGATGAGAGAATCGGACAGGTCCCTCATCCACCCCTCGGACGCATCCATGAAGGACCCATCCAGGTCGATGAGCGATCGTTGGTTTCCACAGATGGCGATCGTCGTCGCCGTTACTCATGTGCCCCTTGCGGGGATACTCGGAGCAGCAACTCCATGGAAAACCCCGGCGCCGCGGCCGGGTCGCTCAGCCCCTGGGCCAGTGATGTCGTGGGCCGGCCGATGAGGGCGCTCAACACGCGAGGGGTTTCAGCAGAAAGGCCGGCGCGGGTGTCGCCCTCGAGCGCCACGACGAATCCGGCCATGCCCTCGCCGAGGCCCGTACTCGACCAGGATCAGCACGTGTTCTGGGGCTGACCGGGTGTAGACGACGTCGCGGCCGACGATTTCGGTGATGGTCGAGGCCAGTTCGTGGTAGTTCCACGCCACGTCCCCGGAGAGTTCGTTGACCTTGCCGACGTGGTCACCGTTCTCGGTCAGGACGACCGCGGCGGCTTCGGCGTAGTCCTTGCGGCTGGCGCTGGCCACCAGCCCGTCGGCGACGCTGGCGACGATCACGCCGGTGGCCCTGGCCTGCTCGACGGTGGCCAGGTAGTTCGCCGTGTAACGCCGTTCCGCAGAATCGTCGGCGGCAGACCGGACGCGGCGATGATCTCCTCGGTGGCCTTGTGTTCGGCAGCCAGGATCCCCGGGGTGGTCGTCGCCTTCGTGACACTGGTGTAGACGAGGTGTACGACGCCGGCTTCCTTCGCGGCCTGGATCGCGTTCTGGTGCTGCTGCACCCCGCGGCCGGGTTCGTTGCCGGAGATGAGCAGCACCGTGTCCGCGTCGGTGAAGGCCTCGCGCAAAGAGTCCGGATCGCCGAAGTCGATCCGCGCGGTGCGCACACCGAGGGTGGCGAGTTCGGCGAGGGCCGCGGTGTTGCGTCCGGCTGCGACGATGTCAGCGGCGGAGACCCCTTTCGCGAGCACGGATTCGATGGTGAGCCGGCCGAGGTGGCCGGTAGCTCCGGTGACGACGATCGTCATGACGGCTTCCCTGACGGTAGGTGACTGTGCTGCTCCCGAACCCGCCTTTGTGGTTTGAGCGCAACAACCTGATTCGGCCTAAACCGGCAAATAGGACGATGCACGCGCGCCATCCCTGGTGCCGTGGGCGCGGCATGCAGGGGGGCTGCAATTGGGTCGGTCGGGGCGGACCTACCGTTTCGCGATGACGTCGTAGAGCTCGGGGAGCGGCGAGTTCGCCCCCATTTCATCGACTCCTGTCCGACGTTCTTGTTCCAGTCTGGCGCTGGCGAGGCGACCGTTCTCCTCGGTGTCGCACAGCGTCACGCCGAGGAGCTTCCCTTCTCGCGGTTCAGCAGAATCAGGTATCCCTTGAGATTTGCAGTGGGCCGACCGGCCCACGCTGCAGCTGCTGCGGCACCTGGCGGGCCTACCCCTGGGCCGGGTCCTCCTGGTCGGCGTCCACCGGGACAGCGAGCGCCTCGTCGGGCCGCTGGTCGAGATGCTCGGCGCGCTGCCGAGCCAGGCCACGATCACCCGGATCACTCCGCGCGGCCTGACCGTGTCACAAGTGGTCGCCCTGATGACGGCGACCGCGGGCCGGGAGCCCGACGCCGCGGGCGGCACACTGGCCGGCGTGTTGCACCGAGAGGCGGACGGCAATCCCTTCTACCTGGTGGAGATGTTCAAGGACCTGCTCGAGACCGGCGTCATCACCACTCTCCCGGACGGGCGCTGCACCGCAATCGCCGAGGTCACCGCGGCCGGCCTGCCGGTCAGCATCCGTGACGTGCTCAGGGCCCGACTGGCCAGGCTCGGCGCCGAGACCGCGCTGGTCTTGTCCGATGCCGCCGCGATCGGCCAGGAGTTCGACGTCGACCTGCTCGCCCGTACGACCGAGCTCGACGGGGATCATCTGCTCGACCTGCTCGAAGCGGCCGGACGCACCGCCCTGGTCGCCGAGGCCCCGGATCCACCGGGTCGGTTCCGCTTCGCGCACGCCCTGGTTCAGCACACCCTCTACCGCGACATCGGCGCCACTCGCCGCACCCGCGCCCATACACGGGTAGCCGCCGCGATGGAGAACCTGGGCGGACGTCAACCGGGTGAACTCGCCTACCACTTCCTGGCCGGCGTCACACCGGCCACCGCGGGGGAAGGCGATCCACTACGCGCGGGCCGCGGGCGAGCGGGCGCTGGCCGCGTCCGCCCCGGACGAGGCCGCCCGCTGGTACTCCGCCGCCCTGAACGCGCTGGCCCCGCCCCGTGACGACACCGAGCACGTTCGAGCGCTGCTCGACCTCGGAGTGGCCCAGCGTCAGGCCGGTCACCCCGCCTGCCGCGACACCCTGCTCACGGCCGCCCACACCGCAGAGCGGACCGGTCGACACGACCTGCTGATCGAGGCGGTCCTGGCATACAATCCGGGGCGGTTTTTCCAGCCTGGGCCAGATCGATACCGAGAACATCGCCGTCCTGGAGACCGCGCTGGCGATCACCGACCTGGATTTGGACGTGCGGGCGCGGCTCCTGGCTGTCCTGGCCTGTGAGCTGACCTGGCATCCCGACCATGCCCGACGTATCGCGCTGGCCAACGAAGCCGTCACCGTCGCCCGGCGCGGCGGCGACCCCACGACCTTGCGGTTCGCCATCCTCCGCCCCGGCGGCGCGCTGTGGGTGCCGGAAACGTCCGCGCAACGGGTCCAGCTGTACCGCGAAGCCGCCGAGCTCGCGCAGGGCGTCAACGACCGGATCGCTCGCGCTCAGGCGATCCTGCTGCTGGCCCCCGCGCTGCTCGAGCGGGCCAGCGCGGATCGGCTCGACGAGGAATTCGAGGCTGCGGCGGAAGTCGCCGCGGAGGTTCGGGAGCCATTCCTACGATGGATCACCCGGACCGTCCAAGGATGTCTGGCCATCGCCCGCGGCGACCTCAAGCGGGGCGTGGAGGACGCTGCCGACGCACTGCAAATCGCCCGCGACGGCGGACTACCCGACGCGGAAGCAGCGTATGACCAACAGCTGTTCATCATCCGATGGCAGCAGGGTCGTCTGACCGAAGTCCTGGACCACGTCCGCGAGGTCGGCGCGCTCGTGCCGGGGGCAACCAACTGGCCGGAGCTGCCGTTGGCAGAAGCCATCAGCGGTGATCGGCAGCGCGCCCGAAAGATGCTTGGCGACGCCGCCCAGGCCGACTTCAACAGTTTCTATGGCGCCCCGTGGCTGGGCGGCATGTGCCTATGGGCGGACGTCGCTGCCGAGCTCGCCGAGCCGGACTCCGGCGCGATCCTCTACGCCAAACTGGCTCCCTGGAAGCACCTCTTCGGCACCGGCGGACCCGTTCCCATTCACAGCGTCAGCCTCTCCCTCGGACGGCTCGCTGCGCTGCTGGGAGATACAGAGGCCGCG
>JADGQJ010000018.1 GCA_017881885.1 Chloroflexota bacterium | reverse complement strand
TGCGGGCGGGGGCGAAATCAGCGGCTTCTCCGAATCGGACCGATTCATGATGGCCCTGCTCCGCGGCCTGGCGGACGTCGTGGTCGTCGGCGCCGGGACAGTGCGCGTCGGCAGCCATCACGAGTGGACCGCTCGAAAGGTCCAGCCGGCCCTCGCCGCCGTCTTCGCCGCGTGGCGCGCGGAGATGGGGCTCGCGGCGATGCCCACGACCATCGTGGTGACCGCCAGCGGCAACGTCGATCCAAAGCACGAAGGCCTCTCCGCGCCCGACGTGCCGGTGATCGTGGCCACGACCCCGGCCGGGGCAGCCCGACTGAAGGCCCAGCCGCTGCCGGCGAACATGCGCGTCGAGGCAGTCGGATCCGGCGATCGGGTCCCCGCCAAGGCAATCCTGGAGCTGGTCCAACGAACCGGCGCGCGCCTCGCGCTCTGCGAGGGCGGACCGCATCTCTTTGGCGAGCTGCTGCGCGCGCACCTGATCGACGAGCTGTTCCTGACGGTCGCGCCGCAGGTCATCGGTCGCGACACGGAAGCCGAGCGCCTGGCGCTCGTCGAGGGCACGAGCTTCGGCGATGGCCAAAGCCGCTGGTCGAAGCTGCTCGCCGTCCGCCGCGCCGGCGACGACCTCTTCCTCCGCTACCGCTTCGAGCCGTAGCTCTGGCGGCGCGGGCTCGCGCGCCGCCACTCCGACCGCGCCGTTGTGCCGGCGCACGACCGTTTCGGGCCCTTCGGACCGCCGCCGCAACTGCCCGGGTCGCCTAAAATGGGCGGGCAAATCGAACGGGTCCATCGCGGCCGGCATCGGCTGCGCCTGAACGTCGCGGCCGCCGCCCCGGCCGCGCCCATGTCACGGAAGGCACGCATGAGTCGAACCCCGCGCATCGGCATCCTGACCGGAGGCGGCGACGTCCCCGGCCTCAACGCCGTGATCAAGAGCGTCGTATATCGCGCAACCGAGCTTGGCTACGAGGTCGTCGGCATCCGGCGCGGCTGGGAAGGCCTGACGCACATGAAGCCGGGGCCCGGGCTGGACGAGAACTACATCGTCCCGCTCGACCGCATCAACACCCGCGCCATCGACCGCACCGGCGGCACCTGGCTGCACACGTCGCGGACGAACGCCCGCAAGATGAAGGCCGGCAAGCTTCCGGCGCACATCGGACCCGAGCGCCTCAAGCAGCTCGAGGTCAAAGAAGGCATCTACAACTTCACGCCCGTCGTCCTCGAGAACATCGAGAAGCTCGGCCTGGACTACCTCGTCCCGATCGGCGGCGACGATACGCTGAGCTTCAGCCAGGTTCTGGCCGACGCCGGCGTCAAGCTGGTCGCCGTGCCCAAGACGATGGACAACGATGTCCAGGGAACTGAGTACTGCATCGGCTTCTCGACGGCGATCTCGCGGGCCAAGGACGCAATCAACCGCCAGCGGACGACGCTCGGCTCCCACGAGCGGATCGGCGTCTTCCGCATCTTCGGCCGCGACGCCGGCTTCACCGCCCTCTACACGGCCTATGTCACCAGCGCTCGCTGCCTGATCCCCGAATACAAGTTCGACCTCGACCACCTGGTCGAACTGCTCGTCGAGGACAAGAAGAGCAACCCCAGCAAGTACTCCTTCGCCATCGCCGCCGAGGGCGCTCTCTGGCAGGGCGGCGAGCTGGCCGAATACGGCCCGGCCGATTCCTTCGGGCACCGCCACAAGGCCAACATCGCCGAGGTCCTCGCCTCTGAGATCCAGAGCCGCTCCGGCGAGGAGACACTGGCCAGCGAGCTGACCTACGACCTGCGTTCCGGGGACCCGGACGCGGTCGACTCGATCGTCGGCATCACCTTCGCCAACGTGGCAATGAACCTGATCGCCGACGGCGTCAGCGGCCGGATGGTCGCGATCCGCGGCGGCAAGTACAGCCACTCCCCGTTGCCGAACCCCGATCAGGGCCCGCGCTCGATCGACATCCCGACGATGTACAACACCGACCGCTACCGCCCGATCTACACCAACCGCCAGGGCCTCCCGCTCCTGCTCGGCATCCCGGTTGCCGAGGATCCGACCCTCGTCGGGTAGCTCGTATCCCGCAAGAATCCGAAGGCCCCGGCGTCGCGCCGGGGCCTTCGGGATTTCATCGCCGAGGCGGCATCGCCCCCAAAGGAGACCATGGCTCAGGCACCGTTTGACAAGAGCGCCGCCGCAAGGCACGGTTCACAGGTGACGACCACCCCATCCCCCACACCGCCTCTCAACGGCCACGACCTCCTGCGATCCCTGGAACTACCGATAGAAGGTCCAATTCTGTGGGGAAGGCCCGTCGCCGCGAACGGACCGGGCGTCTTCATCGTTGAGCTGCCGGCTCCGCAATCCAAGGTCGCCGTCGACCCCGCCGCCGTCCGCGGGTGGCTCGACCGGGCGCCGGACTTGCGCCTCGACGGCAAGCGCCCAACGGTCGCCGAACTGCAGACACGCCTGGCCTCATTCTGGCTGCCCGGACAGGTCATTCTCTTCATCGGATCGAGCCAGAAGTCCGTCGGCGCGCGCCTCTCCGGCATCTACAAGACACCCCTCGGCGAGCGACGGCCCCAGCCGGCCGGCTACTGGCTCAAGACCCTCCACCACCTCAGTCGGGCCCGCATCTGGTGGTCGCCGACGGCGGAAGGCGAGTTGTGGGAAGACGCCCTGATCGACCTGTTCGTCAAGGCGACCGGTACCCTCCCATATGCCCAGCTCGTGACGCCGTCCGGGGAACATCGGGCCCACGGCCTGACAGCGCCGCTTCACGACGAGAACGCCGGCAGGGCCGCCGCAAAAGCTACCCACGTGACCGTCCTCCCGGATGGACCGGAGGAAGAGGAGCCGCCGGCCCGCGGCTCCCAGGGCGCACGTGCCGCCGCTACGCGCGCCAGGACCGCCGGTGCTACCGCCGCCCGTGCCACCGCAGCGCGCAAATCCACCGAGGACAAGCCCGTCTCCTCTCGGGACAACACTCCGCGCCGACGGCCGATCGTCAGACCCGAGCCGGCCACCCGCGCACGGCGGCTCGCGATGCCGCCGATCGGGATGGCCATAGCTCCGACCCACCTCACCGCGGAAGGCCTGGCAAATCTCCGCGCCGAACTCGAGGAGTTGACGGTGCGCCGTCGCCCGGAAGTCATTTCCCGCATCAAGGCCGCCCGCGAGCTCGGCGACCTGAGCGAGAACGCCGACTACGAAGCCGCGCGCAAGGAGCAGTCGTTCCTCGAAGGCCGCGTCCAGCAGCTCGAGCAGATGATCAAGCACGCCGTGATCATCCACACCGCCAGCGAAGGCGGCAGCGTCGTCGACCTTGGGTCGACCGTCGTCGTCGAGACCGACCGGCACGGCGAGGAGACCTTCCAGATCGTGGGATCGGCCGAGGCCGACGCGCGGGCCGGCAAGATCAGCTTCACGTCACCGATCGGCCGCGCCCTCATGGGTCGCAGGGCCGGCGAGAAGATCAGAGTGGAGATTCCCCAGGGCTCGATGGACTTCCTGGTCGTCGAAGTCCGCTAGGGGTTCCACTCGGCGGGGACCCGGGCTCCGCGAGGCGCACTCCGTTCCTAGGCGCCGGGCGTGCCCTGCGAGGGCGGAACGGACCCGCCTTGATTCCATGAGTCGGCGGCGGGCCGGTCGCTGCCTCGGTGCGGCCGCGGCAGCACGTTGAGCACGACGATGATCACGCCCAGCGCCACGGCCAGGAACGGCATCGCATCGCGCAGCGCCGTGGTCCTGGCGCCGTCGTCCAGGCCGATGACGTTCTCGAAGAAAAGACCGAAGCCCACGAACAAGCCGAGACCCACGGCGGCGCTGCGCAGCCCGGCGTCCAGCAAGTCGAGCCGCCGATGCAGCAGTCCGTACAGGAAGAGCGACACGCCGACCGATCCCGGGGCCACCAGCGCCCAGGCGTAGGCCCAGCTGGCGTACGTGTCGGTTGCGGCCTGGAAGGCAAGAACGAGGCCGACCGAGGCGATGATTCCGCCGGGGATGGCCAACCCCAAACCGGCCTCATTCGGGATGGCCAGACCGAGGACCAGCATCGCCGCGCCGGGCACGACCACGAACGCCGGCCAGCCGTAGCGGCCCCAGTCGATGTTGAACTGCTCGCCGACCAGGAACAGGGCGCCGGCCACGATGAGCAGGACGCCTAGAGCCAGCCCGCCGCGCTCCGTCTTGCGATTGCGATCGTCCGACCAGCCGCTCATCGACGTACCTCACTTCGCCCTTGCCAGCGGGTCCAGTCTAGCCCGGCGGCCCGGCAGTGGGATCATCGCGAGGGCGGATTTCGGAGCGCCGCCCGGCCGTCCGCTAGGAGGACGCGGCGAAGACCGGCACGTCTCCAACCTTGAGGATCCGGTCGGGCCCGAGGTCGGCCCGGCTGCCGCGGACGACCAGCGAGACACTTACCTCGTCGGACGCGGTGAGCATCGCCCGACCGATCGGTACGCGACGATCGATGAGGGCATCCGTGCCCACGCTGGGGGTCCCGGTCCCATAGACGAGGATCTGATTCATCATGTGCTCGGGGTCCAGCTTCGTGGCCGCGAGTTGTAGCCGCGTCGGGTCGATGACCTGCCAGGTCGTGACGCCGAGCTGCTCGACGAGCACGTGGTAGCCGGCGTTGTCGGGGATGACGTTGGTGACGCGCATCTGACCGGAGAAGTGGACCTCCACTCGCGGCGTGTCCGACCAGCCGTGCAAGCCGAATACGTCGAACGTGACCTCGACCGTCTTGACTGAACCCGTGATGTCCACCGGCAGGGCAACCACCCAGCGTTCGGTCGCGACGGAGGTCGCGGCGAGCCGGTCGGCGATAAGTCGAGCGGCCACAGCGCCCACGAGCGCCATCCCGCCCGTCTGCGCGCTCGAGCCATCCGCCTGTTGCATGGTCACGTTCGGGAGGAACTCGCCGGCATAGGCACCGAAGCGCAGGCCGTAGGGATTGGACGGCTGGGCGTAGTAGAACGCGCGGCCGTCGACGATCGCCGTTCGAAGACCGGGCACCAGTTCCACGGGGACGACTGTGCCATCTGCGGCGAGGTACACAACCGAGCCTGCGCGAACGATGAAGCCGGTCCCGTGCTCGGATGGCGTCGGCGCGACAGATGGCGATTGAGAGGAGCCGGGCGGCGTTGGGCCGAGCGATCCGGATGGCGTCGGCGGGATTGCACTGGGCGACCGCACCCCCGGGGAGTGCGAGATGAGAGGCGTCCCCGACCGGCCGGCGGACCCCGTGGAGGGTCCCGGTCCGGTCATTCCGGAGTCGATCGCCACCGCGGCAACGCCCGCCACGATGAGGACCACCGCCGCGACCGTCAGCCCAGCGACGACCCGCCGTCTGGATTCCATGTCCACTCCACTACGGTCCGGAGACTCGGTGCAGTCTAGCGGCGCCAAGGCGAAGCCTGCGGTCCCGCGCCGCGACCGAGCGCGAATCGGGAAGCGCGAGGCGCGCGACGCCCAGCTCCGAACCCGGCCGCACCAGTGCGCCGCGACGGCGGGCCGAGACCGGGCCGCACCCGGGACGTTCCTCGCCATCTGCTAACCGGGGTAGCACGCGGGGAAGTATTCAAGCCAGTAGCGGTCAGCCTGAGGATCCACGGCCGCCTCCCCGAGCGTGGGACGGCCGATCGGAACCGCTCCGACCTTTGACACGGCCGGCATGGGCTCCCGAATTCAGTCTCATGCTACCGGGGTTTGCAATTGTCCAGATTGCGGTCTGGAACGGCCTCGGGCGGCCGTTGGGCGGCCGCAGCGCGCGGGCGCCGCGACGGCGCCGCTTGCCTACCGCGGCAGCGAATGCTCCTCAAGCGGAGTGTCCCAGTGAGCCTCGATCAGCTCGAATCGGTGCTGCTCTTCGGCCTTCAACTTGGCGGAGTCGGGATAGAGGCGAGCGACGATGGCCGGGTCCGTGTGCTCTTCCATCGCGGCCCAGTCGCGGTAGGTAATCGTGACCTCGAAGGTCCAGTCCTGGCGGCCGTCGCCGTGGAAGCGCGGTTCGTAAGCCCGGACCTCGAGGAGCCGACCTGCCTCCAGCTGAGCACGCAGAAGCGGCCAGTGATTCCGGTCGAAGAGATCCATGAACTCGTCCTGGAAGCCCCAGCGGATCTTGTAGAAGTACTGGACCGTGACCGGCATGCCGGCGCGATCGGCCATCTCGAATCTCCTCGCTGAACAGGGTTTGCGGCAGGGGCCAGCCTACACGCATCGTGGTCGAACGTCCCGACCGGCCGCGATCGCCGGCCACCGGGCCCGAGCCGCTCCGACCGGCCGCCGGCGGCGCGCGAGCGACGGCCGCGGGGCCACGACGGCCCTGCCGGGTCGATGCCCTTTGGCGCCGCCCGCACCACCCTTCGGCCCCGGCGTCCGATGCCCGTTGGCCCTCAACGCGAAGCCCCGTCATGGCCCATGCTCAGGTCAGTCGCCGGATCTCGCGACGCGGACGCCGAGATCGAGGCATGAGCGTTCAACAGTTCGCGGCAGCGTATCGAGACAATGGCAAGCTTCCTTCCATCTCGCCCCACACCCGATTCGCCCTCCTCCGAACGCAGCCCGCTCGAGCATCGGATCGAAGGCCTGGACGGGCATCACGCGGCCGCGCCCCAGCTCGGCTTCATGCTCGCCGGCGCGCAGTGGCGCGACTCGTGGTTGCACGGCTTCCGAAGCCTGTACCTGGTAATGGAGGTCATCCTCCTCGGTTTGGCCGGCGGCCTGCTCGTTTCGATCCTGACCCTCGAGGTCAGCCGGGCCTGGGTCCCCGCCGTGCTGTTGCTCGTCGACGCCGCCGGCAGCCTGCTGTTGCTCGGACGAATGCGCCGGGCCGCCATCGGTCTCGGCGACGACGTCCGCTTCTGGCACCGCGAAATCGTCCGGGCCGAGCGGGAGCTCCCGCCGGAGCGTCGGGTGTTTACGCGCTTCAAGCTGCTGCAGCGGTCCCGCAACCACGCCGATACGGACGAGATCGCGACGCTGGCCTTGTCCGAGACCGGGCTGGACGAAGCCGGCCTGGACCGGCTGATCGAGCCGTTCAGCGCCACGCGCCGCCTGATCGAGAATCGAGTTCCGACGCTCATCGCCGTGCTGTGGGTGTCGTGGTCACTCGCCGGGATCGGCGCCCTCTTCCTGCGCCTCGGTCACATCATCGGATAGAGAAGAGGACGCGGGTGCTCCGGCCGCGCGACCTGCCGGTAGCCCAGGCCTAGATCCCGGTCAGGACGACCCGTGCAGCCAGGGCGCTCGCGACCGCGACGGTCACACTCGCCAGCGTCCCGACCAGGTACTTCTCCGCGAACGGGCGCTCATCGAGCTGCTTGAACCGGGCCAGCGTCTTGGCCGCCACGACGAGGCCGATGCCGACCTCAGCATGCCCGAGGATCAGCAGGACCACGAGCAGCCGCTCGAGAACCCCGACCACCGCGCCGACGTTGTCCGCGGTCTCGACCGCTGGGGCCCGGTCCGGCTCCAGCCGTCCCGACAACGGCCCGAGCTTGACGCTGTAGCCCACGGCCGAGTGCGATGCCACCGACGCCCCGGCGGCAAGACCCGTCGAAGCCTCCGGCGGCAGTAACAGCGGCACGAAGAAGCGGGCCGCCCGCCCGTTGACCACCGCCAGCGACCAACCGACGACGGCGATCAGGGCCGCGCGATGGACGTCGTCGGGCGCCATGCCGGCGGTGGCTTGCGCCACTCTGTCGACGAACCAGGGGTTCAGGGCGGCATCGCGCAGGAGAACCCACCACGCCACGAAGATGAGGGCCAGGTGGACGATCTGGTCGAGCAGGAACAGCCCGGCCGGCCAGGGTGACCATTCGGTCGAGCCGGATGCAGCACGCTCGATTTCGGCCAGGCGCGTCTTGGCTGCGTCGATGAAAGGGTGAGGCAGGGCTACGACGAGAAGGGCGATCAGGCCCGGCGTTCCGAAGGCCAGCCAGAACGGCACCATGCATGCGGCAACGATCAGCGTATGAAGCCCAAGAGCCCGCCGCGCCCGTGGCCCCGCCTCGTTGCGGTCGGCGACGCTCGCATTGGTCTGGAGGACGAAGTCGGCCGTGAGGTGGCTCACTAGGAGCCAGCCGATCAGGAGTAGCGGCTCGGTCACGACGGCCTTCCTTCTGCGCCGGAACCGGCGCCCTCCACCACCGGAGCCCCGGCGCTCGAATAGACCTTGCGGATCGCGGCCACGAGCCGCTGTACCGATTGAACCCTGGCTCGCCCGAATGAGACCGAGATCGTCGCCCGACGTACGCCCAACCGCTCGGCTACCTCGGACTGGCGCAGGCCCTCGATCAGAGCCAATCGTGCTACGTCGCGCTGCCTTGGAGTCAATCCCTCGAGTAGATCGGCCAGGGCCGGAGTCATCCCGGCCAGCAGTTCGTCTACGTCCGGCCGGCCGGTGCGCACGACCAGCCGCTCGTGCCCGGATCGGGCTTCTTCGATCATCTCGCGAGCCGCGAGGAACACCTCTCCCGTCCGCTGGGTGGCCGGACCCTCGCCCGGATCTACGCCGCCGCGCACGCAGACCCAGCGGATTGGTCGCGCCGATGGGCCCAGTGCCGCGTGGAGGACTGCCACCAGTGGATCGGCGCCGGCCACCAGCAGGCCCTGCAGTTCATCGCCCTGCGTGAATCCAAACGGCGCCAGCCGCTGCTCGCCGTAAGCCTCGTCCAGTTCGTCGACAAGATGGCGCAGCCAGTCGGCGGCCTCGGATGCGTTGCGTCGCGAGCCGACTACGTCGCCGAACAGAACCAGTCCCTGTAGTTCGTCCACCTCCAGAGGCTAACAGGGGCTGTGATAGCCGTCAACGGCTACTTTGGCCTGAGATAGCCCCTAGAGGCTACTGCTCCGGCCGAATAGGAAATGCCCGTCGCGACACGCGGCTGATCGTGGCGGCGGCGGCTCAGAGCCGGTCGGAGCCGCTATCCTGAGGCGGTGACTGTCGACTCCGGCGCCGCGGGTTCCGCAGGCGCCTCCACCAAGTCCGCGATTCCGCGCAACCCCGGTCGGCTCGATCTGGGGATGCGGGCGACGCTCGTCTTCCCCAACCGTGAGATCGTCGAGCGCTATTACGTGCCGCTCATCTACACCGCGTGCCGGACCTGCTACTCCGAGCTCGCGCCCGACGACATCTTCGAGCGGGCCGTCGACGGCCGGATCACGCCGGAGAAGCAGCGCGAACTGATCGGCCGGGTCATCGAGTCCGGGCACGGGTCGACGATCGAGCACGTCGTCTTCACCTTTGCCATCACCGGCGTCAGCCGGACGCTCAGCCACCAGCTCGTGCGCCACCGCGCCGGCGTCGCATTCGACCAGCAGAGCCAGCGTTACGTCTCGTACAAGAAGGGCGCGTCCACGATGCTGCCGGCGACGATCGCCGACGCTGACCCGAATCTGAGACGAGACTACGAGGAGCAGGTCGAAGGGGCTCTCGAGCTCTACTCGGAGATGGTCGAAGCCGGCATCCCCGGAGAAGACGCCCGCTTCGTCTTTCCGAACGCCACCCGGACGAACCTGGTGATGACCGCGAACCTGCGGGCACTGATCCACATGTCCGGCCTGAGGCTGTGCACGATGGCCCAGTGGGAGATCCGACGGCTCTTCCAGCTCATCCGCCACGAGGTCTTCGCGGTGAGCCCGTTCCTGGGCAGCTTCCTCGCCCCCAAGTGCGTTCCACTCGGCTACTGCGACGAAGCCGGGAATCGTGACGAACACTGCCCCATTCGCCCGCACAAGGACAAAGTCCTGGCCGCGTGGGCGGAAAAGGCCGGGCGGACCGGGAAGGGTCGCGAGGGACCTCTCGAACCGTAACGACGACGCCTGGTTCCACCGCCGGCTCGTTGAACGGCGACATTCGAGCGGTACGGAAGGGCGGGTAGTCCTGGTACCTCCAGCGGAGTGCTTGCGGGCAACCCCGAGCCCATGATTCTGGACAGTTCCTCGCCGAGCGGCTTGGGACCCGCAACAATGGGCTGGCGTCTTGAGATGCCCGATGGCCGCAGCTGGGCCCGGGCGGGCGCGGGGTAATCTGGTGGACTTGGGTTTCCGTGGTCCGGTGCGGACGCGGGAGCTTGGACCATGGAGATCATCGTGAACGAGCCGGCGACGAACCACCCGAACCGATTCCTGGCGGATCTGACGCAGGCCATGCGTTCGACCACAGAGACGGCCCGGCAGGGAATCCTCGATCAGGCTCAGTCCGACGCAAAGGGTTACGTGGAGCAGCTCCACGCCCGAACGGAGGACGGGGCCGAGGGACTTCGAAAGACGGCTGAGGACGACCTTGCCACGATCCGGGGGCGCTCGAAGGCACGGGTCGAGCGGGTTCGCCAGGAGACCGAGCAGCGAATATCGCGGCGCCGCGAACTCCTCGATCAAGAGCTCCAGGAGTACAACTCCGCAATCGAGCTCGAGATCGAGAGCGTTCAGGAGCGAGTCTCCGCGTTCGAGACCGAGGTCACGCAGTTCTTCGACCAGCTCCTCCAGGGCGCGGATCCAACCGTCTTCGCCACGATGGCGTCTCAGATGCCCGATCCGCCCGCATTCACCGAACTCGACCGGGAGGCTCTGGCCAACGAGCTGCGCGCCAAGCGCGATCAGGCCGAACAGGCCGAGAGAGCCGCTTCGGCCGTGATTCCGCCCAGCGAGAGCGGACCGGCGGAACTACCGGATCATTGGTGGATGGACTCCCCCGCGGCATTGGAAGCGCGAACCCACGCGGACGGCTCCAAGTAGCTGCGGCTCCTGACTGTGGCCGGAGCCGGCGCGCCGGGCCGGACTGTACGCGACCCGACTACGCGCCCGGACAACGGGTTTCGCGCAGCAAGAGGGTCAAAACACGACCGTTGGGACGGTACGGAAGGGCGGGTAGTCCTGGTACCTCCAGCGGAGTGCCTGCGAGCAACACCCGTCCCATGATTCATTGAGCGAAAGTCCTTGGATACTCGCCCTGGACCCGCGATAATCGCGCTTGGAGCTCGGGGTTCGGTGCGGTAAGGTTCCCGGGACCGAGCGCGGGGTAGTAACGTGATCGGGTAGTCTCCGGCGCCCGGCCGGGGCCCGGAGAAATTAAACGGAGAGATGAGCGTGAACGAGACGGCCGCGCGTCATCCGAACCGATTCCTGGCGGACCTCACGCAGGCCATGCGTTCGACCGCCGAGACGGCGCGGCAGGCGACAATCGACCAGTGCCAGGCAGATGCGAAGGGCTACACCGAGAAGCTCCACGCTCGCACGGACGACGAGGCTGCGTCCTTGCGCAAGGCCGCCGAGGCCGACGTCAGCGCCATACGTGACTGGTCCAAGGCGGAGGTGGAACGCATCCGCGTCGAGACCGAGCAGCGTATAGCGCGCCGCCGCGAGCTTCTCGAGCAGGAACTCCAGGAGTACAACTCCGCCATCGAGCTGGAGATCGAGCGCGTGCAGAAGCGCGTGACCGGCTTCGAGGAGGAAGTCGGCCAGTTCTTCGAGCAGCTGCTCAAGGAAGCCGATCCTACGGTCTTTGCCAGCATGGCCGCTCAGATGCCCGATCCGCCTTCTTTCAGCGAAGCCGAACGGGGCGGTCTCGCGACCGAGATCAAGGCGCGACGCGAGAAGATCATGCGTTCCGAGGACCTCCTCGGCGTCGAAGCGGAAGCGCCAATTGCGCTTCCACCGGCCGAGCCGATCGGCGAAAGCGCCGAAGCTCTGGCGGCCCGGACGGCACGTCCTGCTCCGCCGCCGAAGGTGGAAGTCGTCGAATCGACTCAGGTCGTCGTCGTCGGGCTCGTCAGCGTGGCAAGTATCGCGACGTTCAAGCGCCAGTTGGGCCGTCTTCCCGGGGTCAAGAACGTCGGCGTCTCCTCCGGCCCGGACGGCGAGTTCATATTCACCGTGGGCCACAGCACCGAAGCGTCGTTGAGTTCGCTCATTCCAACCCTGCCCAACTTCCAGGCCCGAGTCGTCTCCGAGCAAGACGGAGTTCTCAACGTCTCGGCTCACGACCCGGAGGCCGAAGGCTAGACTATACGGTGTCGCGTTTGCGCACCAAAGGGAGACCACGTCACAGTGCCCCGGTCAGCAGTCGCAATCGCCCTACCGCAGGCGGAGTGGGTTGCCGTCAGCGCACAGCTGGCTGAGGCCGGCTATGAGGCGATCGCCGTAAACACGGCCGAGGAGCTCGAGACGCTTCTCAACAGCCGCCGCGACATCGGCGTGGCGATCCTGGACGGCGAGAACGACTTCGATCGAACGATCGAGATGTACTCCCTCCTCCACGAGGAAGACCGCAACATTCCGGCCCTCATGGTCGTGGCGGCCCGAGCCCTCGATCGGATGGGTCTGGCGGGACGAGCCCGTATCAGCGACGAGTATTTCACCCGCCCCTACTCCGCCGAGTCTCTGCGCTGGCGCGTAGAGGCGATGCTGATTCGCGCGGAGGTCCCTACCGACGACTCCACCGGCGGCCTCATCGAGGTCACGGACGAGCCTGCCGTCGAGAGCGGCGAATCTCGCCTGGGTCAGATCATCATCGTCTTCAATCCCAAGGGCGGCGTGGGCAAGACCACGATCGCGGTCAACGTCGCCTCGATGCTGCAGATCCGCAAGGGTCAGCACGTGCTGCTCGTCGACTGCGACACAGTTACCGGGCATGTCGCCTCGTCCCTCGGGATGGACAACGTTCGCACCGTGGCAGACGCCTGGACGGAGGACATGTCGACCGGCGTCGCCGAGTCGTTCGTCGAGATCGCCTCGCCTCATAGCAGCGGAGTATCGGTTCTCGTGATGGCCGAATCGCCGCTGCACACTGAGATCCTGGAGCCCAAGCGCGTTGCCGAGGCTATCACCGCCGCCCGCCAGGTGTTCGACTGGGTGGTCGTCGACATGCACCCGGACTATGGGCCACTCAATCAGGTCATCTTCGAGCGGGCCGACACGATCATCGTGCCGGTTACGCCGGACGTGCCTGCCATCCGCGCTGCGGTCCAATTCCGCGAGGTCGCGGTCGAGCTGGAGATTCGCGATCGCCTGGCGATGGTCGTCAACCGCGCCAACAGCGGCGTCTCGGTGGCCGACATGGAACGGACCGTGGGCATGCCCGCCCTGGCCGAGGTTCGGTCCGCAGGCATGCTCTTCGTTCGGGCGGCAAACGAGGGGCGTTCCGCCGTGGAGAGGTTCCCCAAGGAAAAGGTGATCGAGGACATCGAGGAGTTGTGCGACCGCCTGATCGCCACAGCCGAGCCGAGCGCCGCCAAGACCGGCAGCGGTTTCATGGGCATCTTCGGCGGTGGGCGCAACACGAACCCGTCGGTTCGCGCCTCGTAAGTTCGGTCCCGTCAGAGCCGCCAACGGCGACTCACGCTGGGCGGCCCGCCCCGGACGGCCCACCCTCCATTCGGTAGCCGCGCGCACCCTCTGTCGTGCTGGAGCTACCGCGGCTTTGCCCCAGGCTTGTCGTCGCGGGCTTTCGAGCCGGCCAGGAAGATGCGCTGCGGCTGCGGCATCTCCACTCCGTTCTCTTCGAACGCGGCCAGGAGCCGCTTGCGCAGTTCGCCGCTGACTGCCCATTGCTCCGACGCCCGAACCGTCCCCAGGACCTTGAGCGTCACGCCGTATTCGCCCAGCTGCGAGACTCGCTCAACCCGGGGCGCCTCCAGTATCCGCGGGCCCCAGTCGGGCTCCGAAGCCAGCTCGCGCCCTACTCGGTCGACCACCGCGGTGGCGTGCTCGATGTTCGTGCCGTAGACGACTCGCACGTCTTCGTTCACTCTCGCCCACTCGCGGGTCAGGTTCGTGGCCACGGTGATCAACCCATTGGGCACGGTGTGGACGGCGCCGTCCTGGTCGCGCAGCGTCGTCCGGCGCAGCGTGAAATCCTCCACCTTGCCCGAGACGCCGGCGATACGGACGACATCACCGATGGAGTACTGGTTCTCGACGAGGATCAGCGCGCCGTTGAGATAGTCGCGGACGAGGTTCTGGGTGCCGAGGCCGACGGCGATGCCGATGATCCCAAGGCCGGCGATGGCCGGGCCGATGTCGAGGCGGAAGGCCGTCTCGAGAACCATCAGTGCCGCTATCACAACGACGAAGAATCGGACGACGTTGACGACGAGCGCCTCGATCGTGTCCTGGCGCTTCTTGAGTTCGGCGCCGGTCAGCTCGTGGGCGGTCCCCTCGAGATTCTCGCGGCTGAGGAGCGCCCGCACGGTGCCTCGGACGAAGACGTGGGTCAGCCTGATGATGATCGCGGCCGCGACCAGGATGCCCAGGATGGCAGCGGCGAGCCCGACATAGGGACCAAGATCCAGCTGGCCGCCCCAGGGCGGGGCGACTTTGATTTCGAAGGGTGCCATTCCGATAGCCTACCGCCCGGCCGGGCTCAAGCGCTGGCAGAAATGGCGCGACCCCTCGGGAGGGGGACCGAGGGGTCGCGCAAAGTGGACTTATGTGGTTGCTGCGGCGCCTCCAGATCGGGCGCCTGAACGGGTCGCGCTCTAGAGGCTGGCGGCGACTCCGCCGATGCGGTCGGTGATCACCGCTGCGGCGTCGCGTGCGCGCTCCACAAGCTCGGGCACGCGGCTCGGCAGGATCCGATTGCCCGAGGCTCTGACCTCGAGCGCCGCCACGACCGAAGTCCTCTGATCGTAGACGGGCACGGAGATGGCATTGACCGACGGTTCGAACTCCCCGAAGGCTGTGGCGAAACCGCGCTTGCGAACGCGAGCCAACTCCTCGAGCAGGAGATCGATGCGAACGATCGTGTGCGACGTGTAAGGCGTGAACCCGACCTTGGAGAGGCGGATGACCTCACGTTCGGGCAGATTTGCAAGCAGGACCTTGCCCGGCGCGGTGGCGTGGAGCGGCGAGCTGCGACCCGATCGGTCGCGGCCCATCCCGGATGCATCCGAGTAGGCGATCGTCAAGGCCGTATCGCCCTCGAGAGTCTCCAGGGTCGTCGTCTCTTTGATGCTTCGGGCGAGGGTTTCGAGCTCCGTCATCGCGATCGACCGCAGGTCGAGCGTCCGCTCGGCGTGGCCGCCGAGTCGCACGACTGCGAGACCCAGCCGGTACTTGCCCGAGTCGTCGTCCTGCTCCACCAGACCGCGCTTCTGAAGCGTGGCCAGCAAACGCGATGCGGTGGACTTGTGGAGTCCAAGTCGACGCGCGAGTTCCGTTACGCCTGCTTCGCCTTGCGACTCCCCCAAAGCGATCAGCAGGGAGGCGGCACGATCTACCGACCGAACTGCATTCCCGTCAAGCACGACTTCTACTCCTCACGGACTGACTTTGGAGGGCCTCAGCGCTGCGCACAACGCCGGATCGGCCTTCGTTCGCTCCGCGCCCGAGCCAGAGCGACCCCTTGTTTGGATGGTGGAAGACCCCTTTGACCGACTGAATAAAAGCCCTGTCGGTCGACTCACCTGATGATTTCGCGTCCCGTCCAGCGGAACGACGTAATGTTTACATAGTTACTCAGGATTAGTCAAGTGTCCTGGTTACACCTGCCAAAAGTCCTCTCTGACTACCCTTACTTGTGGGATGGTCGCCGATCTCTCATCAAGGCTTGGGTGCCATTGAGGAGTAAGACGCTACGAATTCATTGCAGGTTGTTGGCCCCTGCCACGGAAGTGCGCCCTGCGCCTCAGCGCCGGTTCACATTCGTCTTTCCGTTGGTCCCCGCTCAGCCGAGGGTGGCCTCCGCGTCGTACCATCGGCAGGTCAAGCCCGCCCAAGACACGGAGCAACATGCCGGTCGATCGCAACCCCCTCTATCCTGCCGGCGAGCCACTAACCGAGGGAGCGATCGGCGCAATCAGGGCGCAGTTCCCAGCGCTATCACGCGAGCACGACGGCCGACCGTACGTCTATCTGGACGGGCCCGGCGGAACGCAGGTGCCGCGCCGGACGATCGAAGCGATGGCGGACTACCTCCAGCGTTGCAATGCCAACCACGAGGGCGCGTTCGCGACGAGCGAAGAGAGCGACGCCATGCTGGCCGGCGTTCATGCGGCCGCGGCGGACTATGTCGGCGCGGCCGATCCGTCTGAGGTCGTCTTCGGGCAGAACATGACCACGCTGACCTTCGCGATGAGCCGGGCGATCGGCCGGACTCTCAAGGCCGGCGACGAGATCGTGGTCACTCGCCTGGACCACGACGCCAACATCGCGCCGTGGCTTGCCCTCGAAGAGGAGCGCGGCGTTCGCGTTCGGTGGGTCGGCGTCCGCGAGGACGACTGCACCCTCGATCTGGAAGGCCTTGAGCGCGCCCTGGGAGCACGGACACGCCTGGTCGCCGTCGGACTGGCATCGAACGCCGTGGGTACGCTCAACCCCATTCCAGAGATCGTGGAGATGGCTCACGCCGCTGGTGCGCTCACCTTTGTGGACGCGGTCCATGCCGCGCCGCACGTGTCGCTCGACGTGGCTGCGCTCGGCACCGACTTCCTGGTCTGTTCCCCCTACAAGTTCTTCGGGCCGCACCTGGGGCTCCTGTATGGGCGGCGCGAACTGCTCGAGGGCCTGGCCGCGTACAAGGTCCGCCCAGCTCCGAATGAGGCGCCGGGGAAGTGGGAGACGGGCACTCTCCCGGGCGAGTCGATGGCGGGGCTCCTGGCGACGTTCGGGTACCTGGAGTGGCTGGGCGAGACCTACGGCGCGAACGCCGCTGGTGGCGCCGCCGCGACGCGGCGCGCCCGCATCGGCGCGGCGATGGCGGCCATCGGAGCCACCGAGCAAGGCCTGGCCCGGCGCGCGCTGACGGCGTTGGGCGATGTGCCGGGTCTGAAGCTGCGCGGCATCGTCGACCCCGGCCGCCTGGCCGAACGCGTGCCCACGTTCGCCTTCACGCTGGACGGCCACACCCCGCGCGAGGTCGCGACGGAGCTGGGCCGGCGCGGCATTGCCGCCTGGGACGGCGACTACTACGCCTACGAATTGATCCGGGCGCTCGGACTGGCCGAATCGGGCGGCATGGTCCGTGTAGGCTTCGTCCACTACAACACGCCCGCCGAGATCGACCGGCTGGTTGAGGCACTTCGCGAGATCGGCGCAGAGACAATGCCGGGAGGGGCAAGGCATGGCGGCTGACTTCTTCGAGACGATCCGCAATGGTGACGAGAAAGCGGTCGACGTGGCGCTCGCGGCCGACCCGAACCTGCTGAAGGCTCGCGACGAGACCGGCCTTTCGCCGGTGCTCGCGGCCGCCTACGGGGGTCATCCGCGATTGGCCGAGCATCTCGCCGAGAAGGTCGGTCCGGACGGGCTCAGCTTGTTCGAAGCCGCCGCAGTGGGCCAGGTCGCAGTCATCCGCCGCAAGCTGGCCGAGGGCTGGGAGATCGATCAGAGGAGCGACGACGGCTACTCGCCCCTGCACCTGGCCGCCTACTTCGGGCAGCTCGAAGTGGCCCGATTGCTGCTCGAGCGTGGCGCGGATCGCAATCCCGTGGCTTCGAACGACTCACGCGTAACGCCGCTCCACAGCGCCGTCTCAGCTCGCCACCGCGACCTGGCGGGCCTGTTGCTCGCCCTGGGCGCCTCGGCCAACGCAGTCCAGAAGGGCGGCTGGACCCCGCTCCACGCAGCCGCTCGCAACGGCGACGAGGCGATCGTCGATCTGCTGCTCCTGCGCGGCGCCGACGCTACCCGGCCGGCCGACGACGGGCGCACGCCGCCCGATCTTGCCGACGAGGGCGGACACGCCGCCCTGGCCGATATGCTCCGCGAGGCCTCGCAAGGCTGACTTCGGGCGAGCGCCGAGCAGGCCGCCTGCTACTTCGCGGCAGCCAGCCAGCCGGGCAGTTCCCGTGTGAGAGTCGCCAGTGGCAGCGTGCCGTGGCCCAGCAGGGCGTCGTGGAATGCCCGCAGGTCGAAGGCCGAGCCGAGGCGCGCCACGGCGTCCGCCCGAAGCCGCTCGATCTCGCGCTGACCGACCTTGTAGGTCAGGGCCTGGGCGGGCAGGCAGATATAGCGGTCGGTCTCGATCAGTGCGTTGGTCTCCGCCAGGCCCGCGTCGAGCAGTTGCGCGATCGAGCGCTTCTGCGACCAGCGGAAGGCGTGGATGCCGGTATCGGCGACCAGGCGAGCGGCCCGATGCGCCTGCCCGTCCAGCATGCCGAACCGCTCGGCCGGGTTGAGGTAGAGCCCCATTTCGTCCGCCAGGCGCTCTGAGTACAGGCCCCAGCCCTCGACGTAGGCACTGCCGGCCATTCGGGCGCCCATGCGGCGGAAGGCGCTCATGTGCGTCATCTCGGTCTGGAGCGCGATCTGGAAGTGATGCCCGGGCACGGCCTCGTGGAAGCTCGTACTGGCCAGACTCAGGTAGCTGCGGCTCGGCAGGTCGTACGTGTTGACGTAGTAGATGCCGGGCCGGCTGCCGTCGACCGCGGGCGCGAAGTAGAAAGCGGCCGGCGAATCGGCTTCCTTGAACGGCTCGACCGCGCGTACTTCCACTGACGCCTTGGGCAGGCGGCCGAAGTAGGCGGGTGACTTGGCGAGCGCCCGCTCGATCTGGCCGCGGGCGTGGTTGAGGAGCTCGTCGACCGACTCCGGAATGGCTCCGGGGCTCTTCTGCAAGCTCGCCCGAGCAGCCTTCGTGTCGTCGCCCAGGCCGAGCGATCGGCTGATCTCGCGCCGCTCCGCTTCGATCGACTCGAGTTCCTCGAGGCCGATGCGATGCAAGTCCACGGGGTCGAGGTCGAGCGAGGTCCACGCCCGAACCTGGGTCCGGTACAGCTGCTCGCCGTCGACGGCCGACCACAGACCCGGCTCCTCGCGGGAGGCGTCGCGGTATCCGCCCCTCAGCACGTCGAAGAATGCCTGGTCGGCCGGTCTGATGGATCGGCGCACGGCCGCCACCAGCTTCTCCCGGTCCGACGGCTCCGGCAGCGTCGCCGCCATGACGATGGGCGACTCTTCGTCCGGTATCGCCAGCAGCCGCTCGAGTTGGCTGATGACGCGTTCGGTCACGATCCGGGCGGCGGTCAATCCGGTCGCCATGCCCTCACGGGCCAGTTCCACGATTGCGCCCATGTAGCGCGGATAGTCGTCGACTCGCGCCAGGAAGCGGTCGAATCGTTCGGGAGTGTCGATCCGCTGGAATGTTGCCAGGAGCGGCATTATCGTCTGCGGCCCGTCCATCTGGTCGACCGCCTTGAGCCGGTCGATGCGCTGATCCAGCTGCTCGAGCTCCGTCTCGCAGACGACACGGAGGATGTCGAGAGTGATCGCTTCTTCAGTCGGGAGGGCCGCGACGTCCGGTCCGGCCCCGCCGGATTGGCTCTCGCGGATCGCGTCGGCGGCGTCCAACGTCTCGCGGAAGAGCCGCCGCGCCCGGTCTCGCCCTGCGGGTCCCGGGTCGTCCAGGCGATCTTCGCCCTGCTCGTACCCGAGCACCGTCGCGGTTATCGGCGACAGCTCGAGCACCCCGTTCCAGAACCTTTCGGCCAGCGCGTTGACCTCGTCGCCTGCGTTGCGGACCTCGCTCACCGGAGCCTCCTTGCGACCTGGCACATCCGGGGGCGGGACGCTGCACCCGGTTGGACAGATGTCGGTAGCGTACCCCCAGCCCGGTTCGACCGATCGGCCTTCAGGCCTCGAACAGCGGCAGCTGCTCTCCGACGGCCGCATCCGCGTCGAGCCCCAGGTACGGCTCCATATCCGCCAGCGAGACCTCCTCGCGCGCGGCGAAGGCAGCCAGCTGATCCCACTTGAGGACGTGCCAATTTCGTTCGGCAAACGCCCGCCGCAGCAACGGCGAGCGAGCCAATTTGTAGCGCACCAGTTCGGCGCGTTCCGGCGGAACGACCAGGAAGCGAACGACCTTGTCGTCGCTCGGGAAGCGGCTGTGACGCACCAGGACCGGATCGCCGAGGATTGCCGTCCATTCGACCTCGAACAGGAATGTCGCCTTGTGGCGGACGTACCAGGCGCAGTCGACGCGTTCGAGTTCGGCCTCCGGACCCCAGGCAATCGAGGTCGGCGTTATGTCGCGCTCTTCGAGGTCGAGCCGGTCCGCAAGCCGGCTGCCGTCGACGCGGCGGATCTGCTGGCGGCGCCCGATCCAGACCCGCGTCCCAATGCGGTGGCCCAGGTCCGCGAGGGCTGCGATCACCGCGTCGTGCTCGGCCGAACGCCGCTCCAGTTGATCGCTTGTCACCACTGCGTCGGGCGTGCTGCCGGTTGCGGTGTAACTCTCGAGACAGGCGCGCATCAGCTCTCCATCCGGAGCGTCGCGATCCTGGAAGAGGCCCATCGTGCGCTCGAGGACGGCTGCCTCGCTCATCTGGCGGGATGACGAAAGCAGGCTGAACACGGCCCACTCGACTCGATCTGCCAGCGGCTGGGCCGCGCTCGTGCGGTCCTCCTCGGAACCGAGCCAATACTGGCCGGGCTCGATCTGGCGCACTCGCCGGTTGGTGCCGCGGTCTAGCTCGCCGCGGATGAGCGCCAGAAGCTCCTCAACGCGACCCGTGGGCTCGGGCGGCTCCTCTTCATCGGCCGTCTCTTCCTTCGGAGGTTCCTTAGAGGTGCCGAGCCGGCCGTGAGCGTGCGACGCGTCGGCGGTCGGCCTGGCGGCCGCGGCATCGCCCGCGCCGTCTTCGGGGACGGCCGTCGGATCGCCGTCCTGGTCGACCCACGCGTCCCAGCCCTGGTCGGCGCGGGGCGGACGGAACTGGCGGGCGAAGCGGGCCAGCTGGCCGGAGCGATCGAGCCCGACCAGGAGGTCCCCGAGCAGGTGCTCGAAACAGGCCGGCTCGCCCCTGGCTTTGAGCAGCTCGATGGCAGTGTCGTTGACGGCCTGCGTGGCGGCCGGAACGCGGAACGGCCCTTCGCCGAGCTTCTCCGGAGCTGCGAAGACCCCCTGCCCTGCGATGGTGCCCGGATCTCCGGCTCCGCCTTCTACGGGCGGAAGTGGCCGATTCGCCCGCGTGCGGGGTCCCGGCGCGATGACGCCGGTGGGCGGAACGAAGACGGCGACCGCGGGACTGTCGTCGTCGCCGCGGCGCAGACGCGCCTCGACCAGGCGGCATCCTGCCGCAGCTCCGCCGATTGCGGCCGCGACCAGAGTGCGCGGCTCGGCATCGTCCAGAAGCACGACGGCCCGGCCGTTTTGGGCGAGCGTCGGGGTGGCGATGGCCAGCGACCGAGCGACCGAGCGAGCCAGATCGTCGGAGGCGCTCCGGCGACCTGTCCGCGGATGTGACCGGAACAGCTCCTCGAACGGAAGCAGCGAGGCAGCGCCCGACCCCAGGGCCCACGAAGTTGCGTGGTATGCCTCGGCCAGCCGTTCAGGGGTCAGCGGCAGCGGGGCCTGGCCAACCATCAGTCGGACTCGCGACGGAGTGCCCGAATGGGCGATGCGCTCGCCCGCGAGACCCATCCGCCGCAGCGCCCCCGGCGTCGCCTCGCCGATTACCACATTGGCGGTGCCGTCCTGAAGCTCCATCAGGTCCGAGGCGAGGCGTGCCGCGACCGAACGCTTTTCGTCCGATTCCAGGCGCCCGACGAAGTTGCGTACCGTGCGCATGCCCTCTTCGAAGGCGAGCCAGGGGTTCCGCTCGCGCCACGCGTGAGCGGACGGGAACCGTACAGCGCCCTTCGAGATGCGCAAGGTCGCGGGCCGGCCGCGGTGGGAGTTGAGTCGGCTGGCCGATCCGACGGCCTGGAGGAACGCGAGCCGCAGGGCCGCCATCATGGGCGCCGAACGGGTCTCGAGCTCGATGCCTTCGAGGATGGCGTTGAGCCCGATGAGCTGCCTCGCCGTGTGCAGGTCGACGAGCTGGCCCGGCAGCCGATCCTCCGGCTCGGGCGTCGGGAAACGCTTCAGAAGGTTCTCCCGCACTCCTTCCGGGAGGTCCGTGAAGGCGGCCGCCGCCAGGTCCGCAGGAGCGGGTTCGGCGTGGCGGAGCTCCGGACCGCCGAGCTGCTGCTGGCACGGAACGCACCTGAACTCGCGACGGGTGGGCCGCTCCATGACCGCGCCGGGCGCCGCCGGGCCGCCGGCCTTCTGGGTCGGCGCTGTGGCCGGTGCCGCGGCCGGCTTCGCCGCACGGCCCTTCGCTCCGGCCTTGCCCCGGCCGTCGCCCGGCTCCCAGATCATCGAGTCGAGGACGACCGGCCGCCCGCACACGGGGCAGGTACCGCCGAAGAGCTTCTCGATCGTCGTCTTGACGCTGGCTCCGCTGAGGGGCCTTATCGAGATGGCCAGGGCCGCCGCATCGAGATGGCGAACGTCGGGAGGGCGCAGCACGATGTCGGCCAGGAGTCGCGTCAGCGATAGGGATTCGAGGTCCGCGGCGCGCCGCTGGCCGGCAATCGCCGCTCGCGCGACCCAGCCGCCACGGCCGTTGAGATCGAGGACCACCTCGCCCGCCTTGGTCCATGCCTCGATCTGGACGGCGATGTCGGCGCTCGGAGCGGAAGGGGCGAGCCGGTCGAAGATAGGCAGCGATGTGCTGCCTTCGCTGCGCCGTTCGGCGCGGTTGGAGACGGCGCGCCCGACCATGCCGCCAATTGTGACAGACGCGGGCCCGAGGGTGAGCGGTGGCGTTGCCCCGGAGTAGGGCCGATTGTCGCCCATTGCCGCCCCTGAGCCCTCAGGCAAGCCTGAAGCACCTGCCGCTAAGTCGGCCTCGGTGCCTAGCGAACGCCGTTCATGAGGAAGAAGACGCCGTGAGAGCCGTCTGGGTCGCCGGCGTGACAATGCTCGGTGATGTCCAGGGACTCGAACAGAGACCCATACCGGGCACGCACCTCGTCGGCGTTCGCAAAGAACCGGACGTGGCTTTCATAGTCGAAGTTGGGAACGGTGGCGAGGAGTTGCTTCCCCTTCGGTATTCGCTGAATGATCGGCACGTCGTCGAGGATATGCTCCAGCACCTCGGTGCACACGACGGTGTCATAGTCGACAGACGTGAACAGATCTGTGGTTCGAGCGTCAGCGACCTCCAGGCGGGTCCCCGGGAGATTCTTCCTTGCAAGCTCGATCGCCGCGCGGCTGAAGTCGAACCCTACATAGCTGCTGGATATGGCCCGGTCATGGATCATCCTTGCGAACTGGGCGGGCCCGCATCCGACCTCAAGTACCGACGCACCCCTTGGAATGCGTTCACAGATGGCCTCCCAAACAGGAAGGTACCGCGACTCCGAGTAGGGCTTCGTGTATTCATCGACCGCGGCGTAGGCATCGTCGTACCAACTCGCGGGTGCACCTCGAGCCTTGAGCTTTTCCCTCTGCCTCCTGCGGATCTCCTGGGAGACGAGGCTCTTGGCGCGCTGGAACATTGGGAGTCCTTTGGTATGGGGAGTGGGACCCGTGTCTACGGCTCCTCGATCTCGTCGGCCTCTTCCTCGAAAGCCTCATCGCCGGTGATCTGCGCGGGCAGCACGCGGTCGAGGTCTTCGATCTCCTCGTCCTCCTCGTCGTCCTCGAGGTCTTCCTCCATCAGCTCTTCCTCGCGCAGGAGCGTGCCCTTGGTGTATGGGCGCAGGTCCGTCGAGCGGGCGGCAGTGGGGAAGCTGACCTTGCCGTAGTTGCGGGGGTCCTGGAAGATCTCGCGGATCACGATGCGGACGTCGCGGTCGCCGAGCGAGGTGATGCCGGCCGAGTACTTGTTTCCGTCGGCGAGCAGCTTGAGCAGGCGGGCGGCGACGCGCGGTTCGACGATCCCGATCCGCGTGCCGTTGGCCTCGGCATAGAGGCGGTTGCCGTCCGGGATGAGTTCCACTGCGTCGCCCGGATTGACGTGGGCGAGGGTCCGGGGCGAGGCGAGGTCCGTGAGCATCGCGAAGCCGGTCTTGCCGGTCTCCTCGACGAAGATCGCGACCGGAGCCTTGCTGGCCTTCTCGGCGGCCACCGTCTTCTCGCCGGCCTCGCTCATCAGCACCCGCAGGCGCTCGATGTTGCGTTCGGCGATGCGGTTCGTGGGATCGAGAGCGAGGGCGATCTGGTAGTGCTCGCGCGCCTCACCCAGCTCCCCCATCTCCCAGAGAGCCTTGGCCAGCCGGTTCTCCGGCTCGGCGTCGGCGCCCATCTCCAGGATCTTGCGGTTGGTTTCCGCGGCCTCGGCCCAGCGCCCGTCCGCTGCATGGGCTATCGCCATCTCAGACAGCTGGCGCTTGATCCGGACGGCGTTGCCGCCGGTGCCCTTTTCGATCTCGGGGAAGGCCAAGGATCGGGTTCCTTTCGTCAACTGCGCCAGATCGACGCGCGGCGATGAGCCGTGCTGCGATGGGCTGCGGGGCGGCGGATGCGCCGCTTCGCTGGAGGCATGCCAATTCTGACGGGAATGGCCCGTCCGGACATTCTTTCTAGCATCCAGGGCCAACCCTGTCAACGCGGCCCGGTTGTGGCGGCTTTCGCCAGGGTCGTTCAGGCGGAGCCGGGCGCCAGAACCAGGGTCTGAAAGAGGTGCTCGAGCGTGGTCGCCGGATCGTCCGTCAGGCCGGTATGGGCCTCCGAGCGCTGGACGATCGTGCTGTGGGGCGAGGAGATCCAGTGGAACCGCTCCGATTGCGAGAGGCGGGCGATCGGGCCGGCGTCTGCGTC
>JADGQJ010000087.1 GCA_017881885.1 Chloroflexota bacterium | reverse complement strand
TGCCACGAGTTGGCATACGATCCGGTCGTGAGAAAGCCCGACGACGAGCGCGCTGCCCGGCCGATCCCGATTCTCGTCGACTGCGACACCGGCATCGATGACAGCCTGGCGCTTCTGTATGCGGTCGCTTCTCCCGAGTGTGAGCTCGTGGCCGTCACGTGCACCGGCGGCAACGTCGAGGCCCGCCAGGTTGCGGTGAACACCCTCGCCGTGCTGGAGCTGGCCGGTCGTGCGGACGTGGAAGTGGCGATCGGCCGTGAGACGCCCCTCGTCCGCGAGCTCGTCACCACTCCCGAGACTCATGGGCCTCGCGGCCTCGGTTACGCGGAGTTGCCCGCGGCGCGCGCAGGGCTCTCCGGGCGTTTCGGCCCCGACCTGATCGTCGAGGAAGCGCGGCGCCGCCCCGGGGAGCTGACCCTCGTCACGCTGGCGCCGCTCACCAACGTCGCCCTCGCCGTTCAGCGCGAGCCCGACCTGCCGTACCTGCTACGGCGCGTCGTGATCATGGGCGGCTCCTACCGCTCGCCGGGCAACACGGCGCCCACGACCGAATGGAACGTCAGCTGCGACCCGGAGGCGGCGAAGATCGTCTTCGAGGCGTTCGCGCGTGCAGGTTCGGACGTGCACCCGCCGCGACCGATCGCGCTCGGATTGGATGTGACCGAACGAGCCAAGCTTCTGCCCGAACACCTGGCCCGGCTCGCCGCGCTTGCCGGCTGCGCGCCCGACGGTTCGGCGCAGGCCGGTTCGATCGGGGATTCGCCCGCGGGCAGCGCTGCCGCAGTCAACCCGATGGTCCGATACCTCGCCGACGCTCTGCGTTTCTACATGGAATTCCACAGCCGATACGACGGTTTCTACGGCGCCTTCATCCACGACGCTCTGGCCCTCGCGACGGCCCTCGATCCAACGTTGGTGCGGACGCAGCCCGTGAGCGTGGACGTGGAGTTGGACGGCCGCCTCACGACCGGCGAAACCGTCGCCGACTGGCGTCGGGTGTGGGGCAGGCCGCCGAACCTCGACGTCGCGGTGGACGCCGAAATCGATCGCTTCTTCGATTGTTTCATTGGGCGGGTCGGGAAACTCGCGGCCGAGTTGGGCTAGGGCTGCCCCCGCTTGGCGCGGGGCGGCAGGCATCCGGAACCCACCCCGGGGCCGCGGGTCGGCACGGATCCTTTCCTGATTCACACCACACCGACACGAAGATAGGAATCGGCGCGATTTCGAGCCCGATCGCTGGCTCTGTGGCGGGGTTCGAACTCCCGGGCAGAACCGGCCAGGGTGGCGGTGACCTGGATTACGGTCCGGCAGATTCCGTATGTCGTCCTGGTGCGAATCCGGCAAGTTCTGGCCTTCGCTCGGCGGCCGCGGGCCTGCCGGTGGCGCCCGGCGGTCATCCCTGGCGGTTAGCCTCGAGACCTGGCAAGCTTGGACGGCGCGGCACCCGCTCATCCGACCTGGCCGCGTTCCGTATGGGAGTCCAGGAGAGATGGGTTTGTTGACGCGTTGGGTCAGACGCCAGTTCACCACCCGAGTCATCGTCCTGATGCCGGTCGCGATCGCGATCAACATCGTTTTGGGCTACACAGTCCAGAGTGTTCTCAAGCTGCCGATCTACGTCGACTCGATCGGCACGATCCTTGTCGGGTGCGTCGCGGGCCCCTTGCCCGGCGCTCTCACCGGCATCCTGAGCAACCTGATCTGGCAATACGCGCCCGGGATCGGCGCGGGCTCGAGCATCGGCCCGTTCGCGGTTACCGCCGGCGTAATCGGCTTCATGGCCGGTATCTGGGGCTACCTCGGAGTCTTCCGCTCCCGTCCGGCGAGTGGCCTCCGACTCATCGTTCCGGCCGCGATCGCCGTGGCGATCATCGTCCTGCTCGCCGCCCGGATGTACACCATCCCGCAGTACACCGACCCGAAGGTAGGGAACTATCCGGGCTGGGTGTACGGCGCCATCGTCGTCATCGGTGCGGCCGCCTCGATTGCTGTCGCCATGTTCGTATACCTGCGGCGTGACGCAGCCGGGGCGTGGGTCGCGGTGGCCGGTGCTCTAACGGGCATCGTGGCCGCCGTCGTTTCCGCACCGATCAACGCCTACGTGTACGAGGGAGTGACCGGCTCCGGAACCGACGTGATCGTCGCAACCTTCCGCCAGGGCGGAGCCGACGTCTACAACGCTTCGCTAGGACAGGGGCTGTTGAGCGATCCGATCGACAAGACGATCACGAGCTTCGTGGTCTTCCTCATCCTCGCCGGCGTGTCGTCGCGCTTCCTGGCGCGCTTCCCACTCGGCGATCGGCTCGTCCACGTGGACGCCGAGCCGGCAAAGTCGCCCGAGCCGACCGGGACTCCGTCGGACAGCTGATTCCGTGATACAGGCGGATGAAGAGGCTCTGCTGCCGGCGTATGTGCGCCGGATCCCGACGGGCGGCTATCGCAGCCTGAACCCGCTGACCAAGCTCACGCTCGCGGCCGTTGCGGCGATCGTGGCGTTTGGGGTCCGCGGCTGGACTGGACCGGCGGTCGTGTTAGTGGTTGTGGTCTCGAGCGCCCTCGTGGCCGGAGTCCTCCGCCGGATGGCGCCGTTCGCACTCGCCACGCTCCCGCTCGTGGCCTCGATCCTGCTGGTGAACACGTTCCTCTATCCCAACGCTCACGACGTCATCGCTGTATTCGGGCCACTCGCGCCGACGTGGACCGGCGCTACGGCAGCCCTCCAGGCCACGCTCCGGGTCGTGGCGTTCGGGCTCTCGGCGGCGCTGTTCGCCCTGACAACGCCGATCGACGACCTCCTTGGGGAGTTGGAGCGGCGCCACGTCGGGCGACGCGGCTCCTTCGTCGTCGGCTCCGCCTTGGGTGCCATTCCACGGACGGTGGATCGGGCACGGGAGGTCGTGGACGCGCAGCGGTCGCGCGGCATGGATACGGAAGGCAGGCTGTGGCGTCGCTTCCGCGGCCTCGTGCCGCTGATAGCCCCGGTCCTCTTCGGGGCGCTGGCCGAAGTGGAGGAACGGACCATGGCGCTCGAGGCGCGGGCCTTCACGGCACCGGGTCGGCGGACGATCCTGCGCGAACTTCCGGATTCCGGATGGCAGCGAGCGGTGCGCTGGCTGTTGTTGGTTGGCTCGATTGCCGCCGTGGCCGTGTCGCTTGCCGGCGCGGTGAAACTGCCGTGAGCGGTGAAACTGCCGTGAGCGGTGAAACTGCCGTGAGCGGTGAAGCCGCCCCCAGGGCCGGTTTGGTCCTGGCGGGCGTCGGCTACCGGTATGCAGGAGCGTCGGCCGCGGCCCTTGTCTCGATCGATTTGCGACTCGAGCCCGGCCGCGTAATCGGCCTGGCCGGGGCCAACGAGTCGGGCAAGTCGACGCTCTGCCTGGTCGTCGCCGGTCTCGCGCCGGGTGTGATCGGTGGGCGGCTCGATGGATCGGTTCGAGTCGACGGCATCGAGACGACGGCGATGCGGCCGCACGAACTCGCCCAGCGCTGCGGGCTGCTCTTCCAGAACGCGGCCACGCAACTCTCCAACACGAAGGCGACCGTCTTCGAGGAGGTCGCCTTCGGGCCGTGCAACCTCGGACTGCCGGTCGCGGAAGTGGTGAGCCGCGTGTGGTGGGCGCTGCGAATGGCGGGGATCGAAGCGCTGGCTCCGCGCGACCCGGCGCGTCTCTCCGGAGGCCAGGCCCAGCTGGTGGCGCTCGCTTCGGTGCTGGCCCTAAGGCCCGGCTACCTGGTCCTCGACGAGCCGACCAGCGAGCTCGATCCGGCCGGGACGCGGCTCGTGGCCGATGCGTTGGCCCGGATCGCCCGGGAGACGGGAGCCGGAATCCTGATCGTCGAACACAAGACGGACGTGCTGGCGCGGATCGCCGACGAGGTCGTCGTTCTGGAGCGGGGAGCGGTAGCGCTCTCCGGCCCGGCCGCGACAGTCCTCGCGGACCCGCGGCTCGTTGCGCTGGGCGTCGAACCGCCCGCCGCCGTGCGGCTGGAACGCGCCGTCCGAGTCTCCGGGATCGAATGGCCGGCCGCGCTTGCGGAGGCGATCGAATGACCGCCCTCGGTTCGACCGCCGCCGGTTCGACCCCCGCCGGTTCGACCCACGCCGGTTCGACCGCCGCCGCGCCCTCGATCGAACTCGACACCGTTTCGTTCGCCTACCCCGACGGCACCCGAGCGCTGAGCAACGTCGCGCTCAGAATCGAGCCGGGCGAGTCGGTCGCGATCGTCGGCCAGAACGGCTCTGGCAAGTCGACCCTGGTCCGGCATCTGAACGGTCTGCTCCGACCCACAACGGGGCGAGTCCTGCTGGACGGTCGAGACGTCCGGTCCACCCACGTGGCCCGTCTGGCCGGCCTGGTCGGGCTGGCGTTCCAGAACCCCGATCGCCAGCTCTTCGCCGGTCGAGTTTCGGCCGAGGTGGCCTTTGGGCCTCGCAATCTGGGGGTTCGCGGGCCGGCGCTGGAGGAGCGGGTGCGGGCCGCCCTCGAAGAAGTCGGTCTCGCCGCAGAGGCCTCGACCAACCCGTACGACCTCGGCTACTCGCGTCGCAAGCTGCTGGCGCTGGCTTCGGTTCTCGCGATGCGGACTCCGGTGCTGGTCCTCGACGAGCCGACCACGGGGCAGGATGCTCGGGGAGTGGGCCTTGTCCGTGACGTCGTGTCGAGGGCGGCCGGCGACGGGCGGACCGTGATCGCGATCAGCCACGACATGCGCTTCGTGGCGGAGTCATTCCGGCGCGTGGTGGTAATGCGCGAGGGGCGCGTGGTGCTGGAGGGGCCGCCGGAGGCGGTATTCGGCGAGGCCGCGTGGCCGGAACTCCGCGCCGCGTATCTGGAGCCGCCACTCCCCGCCGTTGCGGGCGCGCGGCTCGGTCTCGGCGCCACGCCGACGGAGGCGGCGCTGGTGGCGGCGCTGGTGGCGGGAAACTGACGAGACCGCCGCCCTTCCGGCCTTCGACCGGATGCCTCAGATAAGCCTCGGTTGAGTTGCCGGAAATCGGCCGGCGGGACTATTCGGCCGTGGAAGACCTGAGGATCGGCATGTGGGTGCGCTCGGAGCGGCGCCGGGTCGGGCTGCGGCAGGCGGACGTGGCGGAACGAGCAGGCGTGAGTCGAAGCACAGTGTCGCGCGTCGAGAACGGGCTGCTCGCGGAGCTGTCGGTCAGGGCAACGCGTTCAGTCGCCGACGCCGTTGGCATCCAACTGCCGTTCGCGCCCAGGTCGTTGCGCGGGGCGTCGATCGAACGCCAGGTCGATTGGCGGCACGCCGCACTGGTCGAGGCCGTCGTGGCGCGGTTAGCGCTAATCGGCTGGGAGACTGTGGTCGAGTTCTCGTTCAATGACTACGGCGACCGCGGATCGGCCGACGTCCTGGCATGGCGGCCGGAGAATCGTGCGCTACTCATCGTCGAAACGAAGAGCGACCTGCGCAACGTGCAGGAAACGCTCCACGCCCTCGACATCAAGCGTCGGGTGGTGCCTCGTCTGATCCAGGCGGATAAGGGCTGGCGTGCGGACTCCCTTGGGGTCGTGATGGTGTTGGCCGATCTACGAGTGGAGCGCCAGCGAGTCGACCGGCATTCGTCCACCTTCGACGCGGTGCTGCCGGCTCGGACAGTTGACGTCAGGCGGTGGCTGGAACAACCGGAGGGCCCTCTTCGCGGCATCTGGTTTCTGCAGGTTTCCCGCCCGGCGGGCGCTATGCGAGAACCGTTGGGCCACGGCCGGGTTCGGCGCACTGGCGGCCGAGCGGTGCCGGTTGCGGGTTGCCGCGGGACGGCCGGAGCGCTCTCAGATCGTCGACTTGGGGGCGTTGAGGCGGCCCGGAGCGCGGTTTCGGCGGAGGGCAAGCGGCTCGGTTCTGAATAGGGGTCGTGAGGCGGGAATCTTGCAGAAACGGCTGCGGCGCGGGCGGCGCCCCGCGGGCGGCGGCGGCCCGACTACGGAACGGGTAGCCTACGTGCCATGCGCGTTCTCGTCCTGAACCCCGGGTCAAGCTCGCTCAAGTCGAGCGTCGTCGAGGCGGCGCCGGCCGAGACCGTGGCGCGCGCCGCACCCACGCCGAGTCTGGCGGCGGCCGCGCCAGGCTTGGCGTCGTCTCGGCTTGCCGCGCTCGCGCCGGCGCCACTGGCGAAAGTGGACGTCGATTGGGGCGTGGACGCGACCGCCGAGAGCGATCCGGCCGACGATATCCGCGGGCTGCTCCGCCGCTATTCGGAAGCGGGCGTCCCAGCGGCATCACTGGGCGCCGTCGGCTATCGCGTCGTTCACGGCGGCGAGCAATTCCGGGAGCCGGTCCTTGTGACCCCGGCGGTGATAGCGGAAGTGGAGGCGCTCCGCAGTCTGGCTCCACTCCACAACGGCATCGCCGTGGCCACGATGAAGGCCGGCCTGTCAGCGATCCCGCAGCTGCCGCACGTCGCGGTCTTCGACACCGCTTTCCACGCGACTTTGCCGGAAGACGCCTATCGCTATCCCGTACCGGAGCGCTGGTATCGGGAGTGGGGCGTCCGCCGCTACGGTTTCCACGGAATGTCGGTCGAATGGTCGGCCGAACGAGCCGCCCAGCTCCTGGCTCGCCCCGCCGACGGGCTCCGCCTCGTGGTGGCTCATCTGGGGAGCGGCTGCTCCGTCACGGCGGTGGACGGCGGCTGCTCGGTCGCGACCTCCATGGGCCTGACGCCTCTGGAGGGGCTGATGATGGGCACCCGCAGCGGCTCTATCGACCCGGGGATCCTGTTCTATCTTCAGCGCACCGGCCGGCTCACCGACGACGAGCTGGCCGATCAGCTCGACCACGAATCCGGGCTTGTCGGCGTCTCCGGCCGAACCAGCGACGTGCGCGAACTGCTCCGCCTGGAAGCCGCGGGCGATGGGCCTGCCACTCTGGCGCTTCAGATCTTCGTGCGCCGCGCGGCCGAATGCATCGCCGCGGCGGCGACATCTCTCCCGGCGCTGGACGCAATCGTCTTCACGGGTGGCATAGGCGAGAACGCCGCCGGGTTGCGGGCCAGGATCGTTGCCAGACTTGCGTCCATCGGCGTCGCGGCCATCGAGACTGCCCCGGTGAGCCGGGACGCGGTCATCAGCGCGAGCGGCAATTCGCCTGCGATCCTCAGGGTCGAGGCCCGTGAAGATCTGGTCGTGGCGCGCGCCGCGGCCGCGTTGGTCGAAACCGCCCGGCCTGGGACGCAGGGGCTCTAGGGCTGCTTATAGCTCACCGGCGAGCTGGGCGAAAGCCCGGCCGAGCGCGTGTCGAGAGGCGAGCGACGGGAACGGCGACAGCGGCAACGCGTCCGTGACCGAGCCGCCGTCGAGGCGGACTCGCCGGGCAAGCTGGGACAGGGCCGCGAGGTCGGCCAGCTGGCCTTCGACGAAAGAGCGCCCCACCACCTCACCGTGACCGGGCACCACCGGCCCATTCGCTGCTTCGAGCATCCGTGTAAGAGTGCCGGGCCAGTCCATCGGATATGAGTCCTCGAACGACGGCGGGCCGCCTTGCTCGATCAGATCGCCGGCGAAGACGACATGGACGTCGGGCACGACCACGACCACGTCGTTGTCGGTGTGGCCCCGGCCGAGGTGCGCCAACGTGACCGGTCGGCCGCCGAGCTCGAGCTCGACGCCGTCGCGAAACGTCTTGTCCGGCGGAGCGATGCGGGTGTCCAGGTACTCCGACGCCACTTCCGGCATCGCTGCGGCAAGGGCAACCTGGGTCGTCCGGCTGTCCTCGCGCAGGCGAGTGGCGCAACGCTCGTGGCCCCAAATCTCCGACGGCACGAAGGCGTAGTTGCCGAAGGCGTGGTCGTAGTGGTGGTGGGTGTTCACGACCCGCATTCGGGTCGAGGTGACCCAACGGACCTCGTCCATCAGCTCGCGGCCCTGCCGCTCCGAACCGCGCGTGTCGATGATCAAGCAGTCGGAGTCGCCGATGACCAGCCCGATATTGACGTTGTAGTCCGAGTAGCGACGGACGAAGATCCGGTCGGCTATCTCGACCCACATTCGGGCCGCGCTGGTCGCACCATGCCGGATGTAATGGCTCATCGGCCGGCCGCGGGCACCCGGAGCGGCACGGCACGAGCCTTCGTGTCGACGCCAGCGCTCACAGATCGCTCCGCTGCCATGTTGCCGCCACAGAGATGTTGCCGCCGACTGCCGAAGGATCGAGACGACAATCCGGGCCGGCTTGCCCAGTCTGGACCGCCGATGGACCGTCTGCCGGGCGCGGCCGTCAAACGATACGCCGTTGGCGGGCCGGCTAGTGCGACTGCGCGCCCGAAGCCGAGCCGTCGGCTTCGGCCTTCTCCTCCGCCTTCTCCTCGGTATCGTCGGCCAGGGCATGCGCGACGGTGTCGAGCGAGAGCAGCGCGCACTTCAAGCGGGCCGGGCTGATGTCGATCCCGAGCAGGTCGAGCACGTCGTCGGGGGTCATGCGTTCGACCTCCTCGACGGTCTTGCCTTTGATCTCGTCGGTCAGGAGCGAGGCGCTGGCCTGGCTGATTGCGCAGCCCCGGCCGGTGAAGGCCACCTCGCGCACCACTCCGTCGGCGATGCCGAGCATCATCGTGATCCGATCGCCGCAGAGCGGGTTCGAGCCTTCATAGCTGGCCGTGGGCGCCTCGAGGACGCCGAAGTTGTGGGGGCGCCGGTAGTGTTCGAGGATGTAGTCGCGGTAGAGGTCGTCCATCGGAGTGGAGGATACGCCTAGCGGTCGAAGATGCGGACCACGTCGCGAAGGCCCGCCGCCAGGGCGTCGATCTCCTCCGGAACGGTGTAGACGTTGAAGCTCGCTCGCGCCGTGGCTGCCAGATCGAAGCGCTCATGCAGAGGCATCGTGCAGTGGTGGCCGGCGCGAAGGCAGATCCCCGAGCGGTCGAGGATTTGGGCCACGTCGTGGGGGTGGATGCCCGGCAGGTTGAACGACACGACGCCGCCTCGAAGTTCCGCGGCCGGGCCGTACAGCTCGATTCCGGGGACCTCGCGCGGCAGAACCTCCATCGCGTATCGCGTCAGCTCTCGTTCGTGGGCGCGGACGGATTCCATGCCCAGGGCCATCAGGTATTCCGCGGCCGCGCCCATCCCGATCTGAGCCGAGATGTCGGGCGTGCCGGCTTCGAACTTGTAGGGGATCTCGTTCCAGTCCGAGCGGCGCAGGTGCACCTCGCGGATCATGTCGCCGCCGGCCATGAACGGCGGCATCGCCTCGAGCAGACCGCGGCGGGCCCAGAGCGCCCCCGAGCCGGTTGGGCCGAGCATCTTGTGGCCGGAGAAGACGTAGAAGTCGGCCCCGAGCTCCTGCACGTCAACCGGAGCGTGCGGCACGGCCTGCGCCCCGTCGATGAGGACCAGCGCGCCGGCGGCATGGGCCATCTCGACCATCTCGCGGACCGGGTTGACCGTTCCGAGCATGTTCGAGACGTGAGTGAAGGCGACGAGCTTGGGCCGCAGGTGGAGCAGGACTTCGTAGACGTCGAGCTGCAACAGCCCGTCGTCGGTGACGGGGACGAACTCCAGGTCGCCGTCCTTCTCCTGGACCACGAGCTGCCAGGGGACCAGGTTGGCGTGGTGCTCCATTTCGGTCAGGACAATCGAGTCCCCCCGGCCGATGTGGTGGCGGCCCCACGAGTAGGCCACGAGGTTGATCGCTTCGGTCGCGTTTCGGACGAATACGATTTCGGCCGGCTCTGGGGCGTTGATCAGGCGCGCAGTCTTGGCGCGGGCCGCCTCGTAAGCGCCGGTCGCCCGCTCGGCGAGCTCGTAGATGCCGCGGTGAATGTTCGAGCTGTATTCGCGGTTGTAGCCGTCGACGGCCTCGATCACGGCCTGGGGCTTGAGGCTCGTCGCGGCCGAGTCCAGGTAGATGAGCGGCTTGCCGAAGCGATTGACGGTGGCCAGGATCGGGAAGTCGGCCCGGATCTGGTATGGATCGAGGCGGGCGGGCTCCGTCTGATCCTTCCGCTGCGTGGTTGCGAGGTCGGCCATTCGATCGGCCCGCCCTAGTGGGCGGCCCCCATCGCCGGCGCGGCAACCTCGGGCGCCGTCACGTCGGGCGCCTCGTCGCCGACCTCAGCCTCGAGCCCGGCCTCGGCGAGAATGGGCGCATAGCCCTCTTCCTCGAGGCGCAGCGCCAGATCCTTTCCGCCGCTCGCGACGATCCGGCCGGCCGCAAGAACGTGGACGGTGTCCGGCGTGATGTAGTTCAGCAAACGCTGGTAGTGGGTGATCACCAGGACGCCCATGTTCGGGTTCAGCATGGCATTCACGCCCTCGGCGACGATGCGGAGGGCGTCGATGTCCAGGCCCGAGTCGGTCTCGTCGAGGATCGCCATCTCCGGCTCGAGGACCGCCATCTGGAGCATCTCCAGGCGCTTCTTTTCGCCGCCCGAGAAGCCCTCGTTGACGTAGCGCGCCGCGATCGACTCGTCCATCTTGAGCAGCGTCATCTTCTCGCGAACGAGCTTGCGGAACTCGCCCATCGGGATGCCGCCCTTGAAGGCGTCCGTGGGATCGATGTTCGGGTCCGGGCTCAGGCCGGAGCGGCGGGCGTTGATCGCCGA
>JADGQJ010000086.1 GCA_017881885.1 Chloroflexota bacterium | reverse complement strand
TCTTCGCGCCGGATGGCGCGTGCTCGCGGTCGACCGCGAACCGGCGGCCCTCGAGACACTGAAATCCGCTGCCGGCCCCCAGCTCGGCGCGCGCCTCGATACTCGGGTCGCGGACCTGGCGACGGTCGATATCCCACCCTGCGATCTCGTGAACGCGAGCCTGTGTCTCCCGTTCCTCGCTCCCGAACCGTATGCGGCCACGTGGCTCCGCATCGTTGCGGCGCTCGGACCGGGCTCACGCTTCTCGGCGATGCTCTTCGGCGACCGCGACGCATCGGCCACCGACGAGACGATGACCTGTCTGGCGCCGGAGCGGATCGAGGCGGACCTGGCGGGGTTCGAGATCGAACACTGGCACGCCAAAGAAGAGAACTCGCAGACCGCGCTGGGCGAGCCGCGATACTTGCACCTCATCGAGTTCGTCGCCCGCAAGGTCGGTTAGCGCCGCTCTGCGCCTGGGGTTGCGCACGCCGGGCGGCCGGGGCATAAGAGCGCTCGAAAACCCGCGACCGCCGCACTATTCTCGGGCTGACCGTATCATCTCGTTCCCGCCGACGGCGAAGCGGGTCCAGCTCGCCGGCCGTCGCGGAGTCTCACGACTCCTCCTGCGGGCATTCACGAGTTCTGCACATTCAAGCTCAACCATCGAAGTTGGGCGGGACGTCGATCCGGCCGTCGAGCCAGCGAACCAAAGTGAGAGGCAGGGAAAGCCAAATGACAGCGGAGAACGCGTTCAGCGCCCCCGCGCACGCGGCCGTCGAGGTCGACTCGAGGGCCCGTTTCGAGATCCTCGCGGCAATCATGATTGCCCTGTTCCTCGGCGCGCTCGATCAGACGATCGTGGGTCCCGTCCTGCCCAAGATCTCCACGCAGCTCAACGGCGTCGACTTCTACACCTGGGTCGTGACCGTCTACCTTGTCACGAGCACCGCGGCCATCCCCGTGTACGGCAAGTTGTCCGACTACTTCGGCCGCAAGCCGATGCTATTGATCGGAATCAGCCTCTTCCTGGTCGGTTCCGTGCTCTCCGGACTCAGCCAGACCATGTGGCAGCTGATCCTCTTCCGTGGCGTCCAGGGTCTCGGCGCAGGCGCTCTCTTCCCGATCTCTCTGGCGGTCATCGGCGACCTGTTCACGCCGGCCGAACGCGGCAAGTATCAGGGCCTGTTCGGCGCCGTCTTCGGTGTCGCCTTCCTGGTCGGCCCGTTCCTGGGCGGTCTCCTCACCGACAACCTCTCCTGGCACTGGATCTTCTTCGTCAACGTGCCGATCGGCCTCTTCTCGCTCTATCTCATCGGCAGGCTGCTGCCGACCGTGCACCCGACTGGAGCCAGATTCACGCTCGACATCCCGGGCCTGGTTACTTTCATCGGCGCGGTGGTGCCGGTCCTGGTCGCCTTGACGCTCGCCGAGAACGGCAATTGGGGCGATCCGGCCGTCATCGCCGGGTTCGTCATCGGATTCCTCTTCCTGCTCGCCTTCATCGTCGCCGAGGCGAAGGCCGAGGACCCGATGATCCCGCTGGACCTCTTCCGGAACCGCACTTTCACCGTCTCGTCCATTGCCACGTTCCTATTCGTGTTCGGCTTCTCGACGCTGATCATCTTCCTGCCGCTCTGGTTCCAGGTCGTCCAGGGTGCGAGCACGACCGCGTCCGGCTACCTGCTCCTGCCGTTCCTCTTCGGATTGATCTTCAGTTCGATCTTAGCCGGCCAGATCGTCAGCCGAACCGGGCGCTACAAGGTGCTGATCGCCGGTTCGATGGCAGTGATGGGAATCGGGCTGGCGCTGTTCTCGAACCTTCGAGCGGATACGTCGAACCCGGTGCTGTGGTCTTGGATGCTCATCACCGGACTGGGTGTGGGACCGTCGATGGCGATCTTCACCCTCATCGTCCAGAACGACGTCTCTTTCGAACGGCTCGGGACCGCGACAAGCGACCTGACGCTCTTCCGCCAGATCGGGACTTCGGTCGGGCTGACGATGGCATTCACCCTGTTCCGGAACAACCTCACCTGGGGTCTCATCCACGACTCGGTCGTGGGTGCCGGCGCGCCGGCAGATGCCGTTCCGGTCGCCGCTCCCGCGGCATTCGACGTCGGCCGGCTGCTATCGGTCGGCGGCTCGGGGAACAGCGCCTTCGCGGGGATTCCCAAGGAACTCGTCGGCTTCTACACGAGCGGCTTCCACGAGGCCTTCTCGATCGCGATCGCCAACTGCGTTTGGCTCGGAGTCGCCGCGGCCGCGCTGGCCTTCCTGACCACGCTGGCTCTCAAGGAGAAGCCCCTCCGGGCGCACTTCCATGCCGATCAAGCCGCGCGCGCGGGCATGCGCAAGATGGCCGGTGGGCCTTCGGCGGAGGGCGCGGAGTAACCTTCCGGTAGCGGCGAGTGGCGCCGCACCCGGGGGTTAGGGAAATGGCACCGAAAACGGCACAGCGGCTGGCGGGCGTCGCCCTCGCGGCGATGCTGCTGGCCGCTTGCGGGAACGCCACGCCGACGCCGACACTGCCGGCACCTGCCACTCCCGCGCCAACGCCCACGAACGTCCCCGGTCCCACCGCCACCCCGAGCGCGTCGCCGACCGCGGTCCCTACGCCGACCCCATCGCCGACGCCGGTCGAGGGAATCCCGACCTTCAGACACATCTACCTGATCGTGATGGAGAACAAGGAATACGGGAGCATCGTCGGAGCGAGGGCGGCCCCGTACGAGAACTCGCTGATCGCCCGTTACGGGCTGGCGACCAATGTCTATGCCGCGACTCACCCGTCCGAGCCCAACTACATCGCCCTCACTTCCGGAGACCTCCACGGGACCACGACCGACGGCTACTACAACCTCAACGTGCCGAACGTTTTCGATCAGGTCGATGCGGCCGGACGGACCTGGCATGTCTACGCGCAGGGATATCCCGGCAACTGCTTCACCGGATCGGTGGGGGCGGGCGTGATCGATGGCATCGGCGCGGCCGGCCAGTACGTGCGCAAGCACAACCCCGCCATCAGCTACTCGAGCATCGTCCACGACAAGACGCGATGCGCACGGATCACCCGGCTCGCGGGCTTCGATCCGGCAGCCGCCGACTTCGAGATGATCGTCCCCAACCTGATCAACGACATGCACAGCAGTTCGGTCGCCGTCGGGGACTCATTCCTCAAGGCGTTCGTACCCAGGATCATCGGGAGTGCCGCGTTTGCGGATTCCGTGCTCTTCATCACCTGGGATGAGGGCGGAACGGCGCGGCACGGAGGCGGACACATAGCCACGATCGTCGTTAGCCCGGGGATGGCGCCCGCGTCCAGATACGCCGGTGCCGCAAATCACTATTCCCTGCTGCGGACGATCGAAGACGCCTGGCGCATGCCGTACCTGGCCCAGGCCGCCGTCGCCGCCCCGCTGGCCTTCCCGTACTAGGACGCACCTCGAATCGTCGCGCGCGTCATCATGACGCCACTCAGTTGAGCGAAGAGGTAGGCGACAAGTGACTGTGAGCGAGCGGGCCGGCAAACCGGCCGAGCCTTCGATGCTGGTCGATGTCGATCGGCTGATCGGCGCGTATTACGACGTCAAGCCCGACCCATCGATCCCCGCCCAGCAAGTCTCATTCGGGACTTCCGGGCATCGCGGATCGTCGCTCAACGGCTCGTTCAACGAGAACCACATCCTCGCCACCAGCGAAGCGATCTGCCGCTATCGGCGAAGCCGGGGAATCGACGGCCCGCTCTTCATCGGCAAAGACAGCCACGCTCTGTCCGAGCCGGCGACCCGCTCCGCCATCGAAGTCCTCGTCGCCAACGGCGTGTCGGTCCTGGTCGACAGCGCCGGCGGCCTGACCCCCACTCCATCGATCTCGCACGCGATCCTGACCTACAACCGTGGCCGGCACGCGGGTCTGGCCGATGGCATCGTCGTCACGCCATCGCACAACCCGCCCGAGGACGGCGGCTTCAAGTACAACCCGCCCAACGGCGGCCCGGCGGACACGGACGTGACCGGCGCCATCCAGCGCGAGGCGAACGAGCTGCTGCGCACCGGTTTGGTCGGCGTCAAGCGCGTCTCCTACGACACTGCCATCGGGCAGGTTGGACGCTACGACTTCACGGGCGTCTACGTGGCCGACCTTGCCAACGTCGTGGACATGGAGGCGATCCGGACCTCCGGTCTCAAGCTCGGAGTGGATCCGCTCGGGGGAGCGAGCGTCGGCTACTGGGCCGCAATCCGCGACCTCTACCACCTGGATCTCACGGTCACAAACGAAGTGGTCGATCCGCAGTTCGCGTTCATGACCGTGGACTGGGACGGCCGCATCCGCATGGATCCCTCCTCACCGTACGCGATGGCAAGCCTCGTCGCGCTGAAGGGCCGCTTCGACGTGGCGTTCGCCAACGACACCGACGCCGACCGACACGGCATCGTGGCGGGAGCGGCGGGGCTCATGAACCCCAACCATTTCCTGTCGGCCGCGATTGAGTACCTCTATCGAAACCGGGACTGGCGACCCGACGTGGCCGTGGGCAAGACCCTCGTGTCGACGAGCATGATCGATCGCGTCGCCGCCGAATTGGGTCGCAAGCTGCTCGAGGTTCCGGTTGGTTTCAAGTGGTTCGTCGACGGGCTGGTCGATGGCTCGCTCGGTTTCGGCGGCGAGGAGAGCGCCGGCGCATCGTTCCTGCGCCGCGACGGCACCGTCTGGACGACCGACAAGGACGGTCTGATCGCCTGTCTTCTGGCGGCGGAGCTGACCGCCAGGAGCGGGCACAACCCGGCCGTCGCCTACGACGCGCTGACGGAGAAGTACGGGGCGCCAGCCTATCGGCGCATCGACGCCCCGGCGACACGCGAGCAGAAGGCCGTTCTCTCGAAGCTCTCGCCGGAACAGATCTCCGCCTCCGAGCTGGCCGGCGAACCGATCACCGGGGTGATTACCCGAGCTCCCGGCAACGACGCGCCGATCGGCGGCGTCAAGGTTTCGACGCAGCACGGCTGGTTCGCCGCCCGGCCATCCGGCACCGAAGACGTCTACAAGATCTACGCCGAAAGCTTCCTGGGAGAGGAGCACCTGGAGCGAATAATCGGCCAGGCCCAGCTGGTTGTAGGCGGCGCGCTGGGTGCTTCGAGGCCGGCCGGCGCGAGCTAGCGACGCGAGGACGGCGACGCTTTCCGCGCTCCCAGCGTGAGGTGCGGGCGAGCAACACCCGGGCATACGACCGGAGAGCCACCGCCCCTCGCCCAAAAGTACCGTCCGGTTGTGCCGGAAGGCTGTACTTGACGCGCTCCGCGGCTCGTCTAACGTTTAACCCGCACACGTCCCGTAATCGAAGAGTGCGCCGGTGGATCAGAGTCGGAACCAGAGTGGGGCGCCGCCCAAAGGCCCAGGCCAGGCGGTCGTTTCGCTGAATCGTGAGTTCATGGCCGTCCTCGTCAACGAGGAAGCTGCCAGCATCGGCCGGGCGATCGCTCAGATCGTCCGCGGTGACGGGTGGATCGAGGCCAGGGCGTCGGCCGTTCTGGTCGACGCCATTGCCGCTTGGCTCGGCCGCGACGCCGTCCAGACCCTCGGTTTCTACGCCAACGGCACGGGCCCCGTCGAGGTCGTGGCCAAGATCGGGAACTACTACATCACCGGTCACGGCATCGAGAGCGAGAGCGACGCTACGGTCAACGCCTGCGAGCGCCACCGGGCGCGGTTCAGCCAGTCTCGGATCGACGACTACGACCTCAAGTCGGGCAATTCCCGCTTCAACTGGGGTACGCCGCTGACCCAGCGCGCGGCCGATCGCCTGGCCGGCCTTCTCAATGAAGAAGTCGACGCCGAGATCGCGCGAGTCGTGCTGGGCGTCTAGCCCGCCGACTTCCCGCCCAGTCCGGATCGACCGGGCTGGAGGCGAGCCCGAAGCTCCAGGATGTGCTCCCATTCGTGTTCGAGCATGCGCCGCAGCATCCGCCGCGCCGTGCGAGGCGGCTTTCCCTCCCGCTCGATGAGCAGGGTCAGCTCCGCGCCGGACATTGCCTGAAGCCGCGCCATCAGGCTGGCACGCTCGGCGGCCAGGGCTGTCCATGGTTCGTTGCCGGCGCCCGCGATAGCCGCCATTGTCGCCGAGGCTCCGGGCAGAGTCCCAAGGGTCGAACTGGCGTACGACCACTCCGACTCGGCCACATGCGACAGGATCGCCGCCGCCGATCTGCCGCCGGTAGGCGGGGATTCGGTCAACGGCAGGAGCTGGACTCGGGCGGCAGCCACGAGCTCCTCGCGCGACCACTCAGCCCAGCGCAGCTGTCGGGACGCCTCGTCCGGGGTAAGCGGCTCGCGGTCCGGGGCGATGACCAGCTGGCCGAACCCCAGGAGCTTGCGCTCGATCGCGTGGTCGGCGACGTGGAGCTCGATCGGCTCCGGGTCCGGCGGCTTCTCGCCGTGGCGGCGCAGGAACTCGAGGCGCTCGCGAATCGCGTCCCGCGTATTCTCGATCGCCTCGTCGGTGGTCGGTCCGAAGGCCTGGCAGCCGGGCAAGCCCGGAACATAGACCCAGGTCCGTTTGTGCTGCGGCCCCGACTCGATGTATAGGTCGAACTGCATGGCTGGCTAGACCCCGAGCACCGTCTCGGGTGCGACGTGCTCGAGCTCATGCGCCTGGGCGACGGCCTTGTAAGTCACGTGCCCGCCGGCGACATTGAGCCCGTCACGGAGGTGGCAATCGTCCGCGAGCGCCTGCCGCCAGCCCTTGTCGGCCAGCGCCAGCGTGAACGGCAGCGTGGCGTTGTTCAGGGCGAACGTCGATGTTCGTGCCACAGCCCCCGGCATGTTGGTGACGCAGTAATGCACCACGCCGTCAACGACATAGGTCGGGTTGGAGTGAGTCGTAGGCCGCGACGTCTCGAAGCAGCCGCCCTGGTCGATGGACACGTCCACGACGACGGAGCCCCGCTTCATCGCCCCAACCATCTCGCGAGTCACGAGCCGCGGCGCGGTGCCGCCCGGCAGGAGCACCGCCCCGATGACGAGGTCCGCGCCCAGGACACACTCCTCGATGTCGTCGACGGTGGCGTAGCGCGTTCTCAGCGCGGGTGCGAACGCCAGATCCAGCTCCTTGAGACGCGGCAGCGACCGGTCGATCACCGTGACGTCCGCCTCGAGGCCCAGGGCCATGCGCAGCGCGTTCATGCCGACGACGCCACCGCCCAGCACCACGACCTTTGCGGGCGGCACGCCCGGGACTCCACCGAGCAAAACCCCGCGCCCGCCCGCCTCCTTTTGCAGCGCGTGGGCGCCGGCCTGGATAGACATCCGGCCCGCGACCTCGCTCATCGGGGCGAGCAGCGGCAAGCCTCCTCTCTCGTCCGTGACCGTCTCGTAGGCGATGGCCACGACGCCGGCCTTCAGCAGGCCTCGCGTCTGCGAAGCGTCGGGGGCGAGATGCAGATACGTGAACAGGATCTGGCCCTCGCGGAGCATCGCGATCTCTTGTGGCTGCGGCTCCTTGACCTTGACCACGAGATCGGCGCGACCGAAAACGTCCGCGGCATCGGCGACGATCTCCGCGCCGGACGATCGATACAGCGCATCGTCGAGGTCGATCTCCTCGCCTGCGCCCGCCTGGACGACTACCTTATGGCCGTGGGAGACGAGCTCCCGCGCTGCGCTCGGGGTCAGACCGACACGGAACTCGTTGTCCTTGATTTCGCGGGGCACACCGACAAGCATCTCGACCTCTCCGGGCGATCCGAAACTCAATTTGGGATCCCTGGGGCGCGTCCGACGCGCGAATTCGAGCCTCGCTCATGCCAGTGTCTGGACCGCGGATGCGACGCCCGCGGCGGTGGAGTCGTGCGAGCGCAAGCTCACCCGGGAGCCGTTCCCCGCATTCTCTCACTTGCCGGCGAACATGCCGGCCGGGCGGCGTGGACCGTTGTAGCCGGCCGCCGAGACGACACTCAGAGGGCGGTGTCGGCCGAGATTGGTCAGCGCCGCCGGCCGGAGGTCATGCCCCAACGAGGACCGCCGGGCCGACCTCACCCGCAAGGATTCCGGTCAGGGCACCAGCCGGTAGGGCAGGTACTCGGGGTACCACATTGCCGAGTCGATGGCGTCGAGGACCTCTTCGTCGCGATAGAGACGGCCGACTCCGCAGTCGCGGCTCTGGCACACGACCTTGGCCGCGATCTCGCGCGAAACCTTCCGCAGCTCCGAAATCGCAGGGTAGAGGGCGCCCATAGCGAGCCGCTCGGGCGTGACCATCTCGGCAAGGGTCCGGGCCGCCAGAAGGAACATCTCATCGGTGATCTCGCGCGCTTCCGCGACGATCGCCCCGAGACCCATGCCCGGGAAGATGAAGACGTTGTTGGCCTGGCCGATCAGATGATCGGCGCCGTTCACGGTGACCGGATCGAATGGGCTGCCGGTCGCGATCAGGGCTCGGCCTTCCGTCCAGGCGAGGATGTCGGCCGGGATCGCCTCCGTCTTGGTCGTAGGGTTCGAGAGAGGGAAGATGACCGGTCGCTCGGCATGGGCGGCCATCTCGCGGATCGCCGATTCGGTGAAGGCGCCCGGCGTGCCGCTCGTTCCGATGAGCATCGTCGGCTTCACCCCGGCGATCACAACCGTCAGATCGAGCCGATCGGACGGCGACAGGCCATCGAAACCGTATGAGCTCAGTTCGGCGGCGGTGAGGGCAAATTCGAGCTTGTCGTCGTCCAGCTGGTCGCGATCGGCGAAGACCAGACCCTTCGTGTCGACGGTCACGATCGCCCGCTTGGCGCCGGCTGCGTCCAGGCCCTCCGCCATCAATGCCGTGCGGACGAGCCGGGCGATCCCGGTGCCCGCGGCGCCCGCGCCCAAAAAGACGAAGCGCTGCTCGCTCAACGGCCGGCCGACTGCCCTGACGGCGGCAAGAATCCCGGCCAGGACCACCGCCCCGGTCCCCTGGATGTCGTCGTTGAAGCTCGTGATGCGGTGGCGATAGCGGTCCAGGATCCGGATCGCGTTGTGCTGCTTGAAATCCTCCCACTGCAGGATCGCCCGCGGGCAGACCTCGAGGATTGCGTCGACGAAGGCTTCTAGGAAGTCGTCGTACTCGCCTCCACGGAGCCGGCGGTGGCGGTATCCGACGTACATCGGATCTGCCAGCAAGCCCTCGTTGTCCGTGCCCACGTCAAGCGAGACGGGCAGCGTGTGAGCCGGATAGATGCCCGCGCCGGCGGTGTACAGGGACAGCTTGCCCACGGGGATACCCATGCCGCCCGCGCCCTGGTCCCCGAGGCCCAGGATCCGTTCGTTGTCCGTGGCCACGATCAGGCGGACGTCGGCGATGCCCACGCCGCTCGAAGGCGAATCGGGTCTGGCGTTGCGCAGCAGGTCCGGGATCCGATCCTTGTCGGCGGGAGTGATCCAGAGGCCGCGCGGTCGCCGCATGATGTGGCTGAAGGTCTGGCAAGCGCGGCCGACCGTAGGCGTATACACGATCGGCAGGAACTCCTCGAGGTTCTCGACGAGGACCCGATGGAAGAGCGTCTCGTTGCGATCCTGCAGCGACGACAGCCCGATGAAGCGTTCGAGGTCGTCGCTCTTGCGCCTGATGTGTTCGAGCTCGAGACTGACCTGTTCGTCGATCGTGGCCACCCACGGCGGCAGCAGCCCGCGCAGGCCGAAGACGTCGCGCTCCGCTTCGTCGAAGCCCGTGTCCTTGTTGAGGAGGGGCACTTCGAGAAGCTCGGCGCCGCCGTGAGGTACCGGCACCACCCCGCTTGGGCGAAGGCTCTTGACTGAACGCGGCGGCTCTCTCATGTGGTCAGCATCGACGGGGAGACACGCCGGCGCAATACCCCTTTCGGCCCTTACCCACGACGAAGCCTCAACTTTCGACGGGGCTACTGGCAGGGGTTCGGCTCGCCCGGAACCATGACCCGAACCTGCACCGAGTCCCTGGCCCCGAGGCTGTCGACGAATCGGGTCAGCTGGTTCGACTGCTTGATGACCGGCTCGAGCTTGCCGAGATCGGCGCCGGAGACGACTGCGCAGCGGTAGGCGTTATTGCCCATCGCCGTCCCGAAGGCGGAGAACGGGGTCGCCAGCGGCCAGGGCACCTCGCTCGGGGTTATGCCGTTGGTCTCCTGTGTCGGCGGGAGCGCGAGGACGGCAAGACGGTCGGGTTCGTATGAGGACGACTGGCCGAGCTCATCGGGCAGCCACATCGCCAGGCTCGTGACCTTCTGCCAGAACGACGCGAAAGCCGCCGCCGTGCCGGGGGCGGGTGCCGAATCAGAGACCGCCGCTGCCGGATCGCCCGTCAGTTCGTATGTCTTGCCGTCGACGACCAGCTGGATGTGCCCCATCACTGCGCCCGCCTTGGGGGTTTCGACGAAGTCGGTCTTGGTCCCGAGCAGGCCTTGCTTGCCCGCCTCGGCAACGATCGCGTCGATCCCTTTGGCGCTGATGGTTCGCACGGACGGCCCGATCCACAGCGGGCCTGGATAGATGGCCGGCACGGCCACCATGCCGTCGATGAACTTGCCGTCCGAGATAGTGGCGACCGCGAGCCACCCGAAGGTGTATTGCGGCGCGAGGGCCTGGGTCTGCCACGCCCGCAAGTAGAA
>JADGQJ010000085.1 GCA_017881885.1 Chloroflexota bacterium | reverse complement strand
GGGTCGCGCGTCCACCTTTCGGCCGCGGTCCAGATCGGCGGCGTGCTGGAGCCGGCGGGCCGCCGCCCCGTGATCGTCGAGGACGAGGTCTTCGTCGGCGCCCAGTCGGCTCTGCTCGAGGGCGTGCTCGTCAAGCGCGGAGCCGTGATCGCGGCCGGCGTGATCCTGACCGGCACGAGCCGCCTCTACGACCTGGTGCAGGGCCGCGTCCTGGTCGGGACGCTCGAGGAGCCGCTGGTCGTGCCCGCCGGCGCCGTGGTGGTGCCGGGTGTGCGGCAGGCGCAGGGTGAGTTCGCGGAGAGCAACGGCATCGGGCTTTCGGCCGCCGTCGTGGTCAAGTATCGAGACGAGCGCACCGACGCCCGCGTCGCGCTGCAGGAGGCATTGCGGTGACTTCGAAGGAACCGGCGGTCGAGCAGACGGTCGAACCCGCGGTCGAGCAGGCGGCCGAACCCGCGGTCGAGCAGGCGGCCGAACTATCAGTCGAACCCGAGGCGCCCTCGATTGACGGGCTGCTGCGAGACGGCCGCCTGGCCGGCATCGTGCCGCACTCGCTGGCCGCCGACTTCGGCACGCCCTTCTACGTCTACGACCTGGACCTGATCGGTCGCCGAATCGATGCGCTGGGTGCCGTCCTGCCTTTCGGCTTCCGGCTCGCGTTCGCCGTGAAGAGCAATCCCGCGCTCGGTGTCCTGGCCCACATCGCCGGTTGCGGCATCGGGGCCGACATCGCCTCCGGCGGCGAGTTGGAGGCGTGCTTCCGCGTCGGCTTCGCTCCGGTCTCGATCGCCATGACCGGCCCCGGGAAGCGCGACGAGGAGCTGGCCGCGGCCGTCACCGCCGGCATCGGCGCCGTAACGGTCGAGTCGCTCGGGGAGCTCGCTCGCCTCGACGCGATCGCCGCGCGGCTGCGTCGCCGCCAGCCAATCCTGCTCCGGCTCGCAGTCGCCGACGACGCCCAATTCGAGCGCGTCCGCCTCATCGGCGGCGCCGAGGGCAAGTTCGGCATGCCGCTGCCGGTCCTCAGGGAAGCGGCCGCGATCGCGGCCAAATCGCCGAACCTCGAGTTGCTGGGCGTGCATGCGTTCGGCGCCTCCAACCTGCTCGACGCCGGCAGGATCGCGGACCACGTGGCGGAGCTCGTGGCGGTAGGCAAGGAAGTGGCCGCCGAGGCGGGCGTTCCTCTCCGCCTTGTAGACGCGGGCGGCGGCCTGGGGATCCCCTACGCCGACGGGGAGCGGCCGCTCGATCTGGCCCTGCTCGGCACCCGGCTCGAGGAACTGCGCGCCGGCTGGGCTCAGGACCCCGCCCTGCGCGAGATGGAAGTCCTCCTGGAGCCGGGCCGCTTCCTGGTGGGTCCCGCCGGTGCGTACGTAGCCCGGGTCGTGGACGTCAAGGGAACGCCGGAGGGGCCGGTCGCGATCCTCGACGGCGGCATCAACCACCTCGTCCGACCCGCGCTCGTGCGCCAGGAGCAGCGCCTGGCGGTCCTCGCCCCGGACGCCGACTCGCGGGATCGCGTCCCCACTACCGTCGCCGGTCCGCTGTGCACCGGCATCGACGTCTTCACGTTGCGGGCTGAACTGCCGCGCCCGCAGGTCGGCGACCTGATCGCCGTGCTGGACGCGGGCGCCTACGGCTTCACTGAGTCCATGCCGTACTTCCTGTCGCACCCCTCCGCCGTCGAAGTCGCCGTCCGCGACGGCCACGCCGTCCTGATCAGGCCGCGCGTGTCGCCCCGCGACCTACTGGATGCCCAGATCGCCCCGCGCTGGTAGCGCCGACGGCTGGCGCCGAGCCCGTTATTCCCCAACACGCATGGGGAGAGTACTAAGCGTCGAGCCAGCCTGGCGACGACGCGAGTTCACGCTCCCGGGCACTGGTTCCATCGTCGGAACCGGCCCTGGTAGCCGTCCACGGCTATCAATGGACCGAGATGGCCCGATCGATCGCCCTGACGCGTGCGTCGCCCTGCGCTGTACTCACCGGGAGCGTATTGGGAAATTGCGGGCGACACCGGTGTCGCGAGCCACGCGTCGACCGGGCCGACGGGCCGTCCATTGCGGGCGTCACCGGTGTTGCGGGCCACGCGCCGACCGGGCCGATCGGGCCGCCCGCTCGACGGCCACGCGCCGGCTGGGCCGAGGGGCCGCCCATCTCGCGAGCCACCGGTGTTGCGGGCCACGCGCCGACCGGGCCGACCGGGCCGCCCGCTCGACGGCCACGCGCCGGCTGGGCCGAGGGGCCGCCCATCTCGCGAGCCACAAACAGAAGCGGCGCCGCTTGCGCGGCGCCGCGGTTTGGCGACTGGCCTAGTAGCTGGCTTCGCCCAGCCGGACCTTGCCTTTGAACTTCCAGTAGATGAACGAGGTGTAGCCGATCACGATCGGCATTCCGAGAACCGCCACGACCAGCATGACCTGCATGGTCAGCTCCGAGGAGTGGGCGTTGTCGACGGTCAGGCTGCGCGCCCGCTCGACGGCCGGAACGAGGTTCGGGTAGAGCGCCGCCGCCGCGGTAATCGCCAGGAAGACGATCGTGAGGCTGGAGCAGATGAAGGCGCGGAACTGCTGGCCCATCAGGGTCGCGCGGAAGCCGAAGAAGATCGCGTTGGCGACCAGCAGCGGGCCGATCCAAGCGGCAGCGTTCGACTTGAAGTTGTCGACCGCCGGCAGCGAACCGGCGAAGGCGAACCCCGTCGCGGCGAGCCAGGCGGCCAGAACCACAAGCTGGGCCGCCGTTTGGGCCTTGAGAGCCCGCTCGGCCAGATCGCCCTCGGTCTTGAGGACCAGCCAGGAAGCACCCTGCTGTGCCGCAAGCGCAAGCGTCAGAACGCCCACGAGCAGAGAGAACGGGTTCAGGAGACCGATCAGGCCGCCGCGATAGACGCCGCCCGCATCGAGCGGCACGCCCGTCAGGAGGTTGCCGAGAGCCACGCCGAGGAGCAGCGCCACGAGCGCCGATCCAACGGAGAAGCCGACATCCCAGGCGGACCGCCACCAGGTCGCCGCCTCCTTGCCGCGATATTCGATCGAAATTCCTCGCAGAATCAGCGCCGCGAGGACGAGCATCATCGCCAGGTAGAAGCTGGAGAACACCGTGGCGTAGACGATCGGGAAGGCGGCGAAGAGCGCCCCACCGGCGGTGATGAGCCAGACCTCGTTACCGTCCCAGACCGGGCCGATTGAGTTGAGGACCTGACGTCGTTCGAGGTCGGTTCGGGCCACGAAGAGATGGAGGATGCCGGCGCCGAGGTCGAAACCGTCGAGCACCGCGTATCCGGCGAAGAGGAAGCCCAGGAGCAGGAACCAGACAGTCGAGAGTTCCGGCATGTCAGCGTCCTCCCGCGCTCTTGACGGCAGCCACCACGCTCGACGCGGCGGCCGCGACCACGCTCGGGTCCTGCTCGGGGCCGCGACGGATCTCCTTCGCCAGCGAATAGAGCCACAGGCCGAAGAGCAGCGTGTACATGAGGAGGATGCCAATCAGAGATGCCGCCACGTCTGTGCTCGACACTCCAGGCGAAACTCCGGCGGAGGTCTTCATCAACCCCTGAACGATCCAGGGCTGGCGGCCGACCTCCGCCACCATCCAGCCGATCTCGATGGCCAGGAGGGGCAGTGGAATCGCGAGAACCGCCAGCTTCAGCCACCACCTCTGCCTTTCGACCGATCGCCGCCAGAGGAAGAAGGCGCCGAGCGTCATCAGCAGCATCATCAGCGCGCCGATACCGACCATCATGTGGAAGCCGGTGAAGGTAGTCGAGATCGGCGGCCAGAGCGACTGATCGGACTGCTGGTCGAGGCCCTTGATCGTGCTATTGGGATCGAGGTTCATCATCAGGCTGAGTCCGTCAGGAACGCCTACCGTCGTCGCCTGAGTCGTGCAGTCCTGGCTCGGCGGAAGTCCGAAGATCGCCAGCTCGACGTTCGGCTCCGTCTTGCAGACACCCTCCATCGCCGCGAATTTGAGCGGCTGGTATTGGGCCACTTCACGGGTCTGGAGATCGCCGCTGGCGAACATCGCGCCGGACCCGAGGAATGCCACGATGATGCCCATGCGCAGCATCAGGCGGGCGACGTCGAGATTGCGCTGGCGGAGGACGTACCAGGCGGCCACTCCCAGCAGGAAGAACGCGCCGGCCACGTAGCACGCCGCCACTGTGTGGAAGAAGCGCGGCAGAGTAGACGGGTTGAACACCGCCGCCCAGAAGTTGGTCAGGACGAGCTTGGTGGTCGTGGGCCCGCAGGCCGGATCGGGCGAGCACGTGTAGCCGGCCGGGGTCTGCATGAACGAGTTGGCGACGAGGATCCAGAAGGCCGACAGCAGCGTGCCGAAAGCCACCAGCAGGCCCGAGATCCAGCGGACCGTCGACGAGACACGGTCGCGGCCGAACAGGACGATGCCGACGAAGGCCGACTCGAGGAAGAAGGCGAACACGCCCTCGGCGGCCAGCGGCGCCCCGAAGATGTCGCCGACGTAGGCGGAGAAGGTGGACCAGTTCGTGCCGAACTGGAACTCCATCACGACACCGCTGACGACGCCGATCACGAAAGTTACGGCAAACAACTTTGCGAGGAAGACCGCCATTCGATCGTAGACATCGCGCTTTGTGCGCCAGCGAAGCGTCTCCGTGATCGCGATCAAACCGGCCAGGCCGATCGTGATGGACGGGAAGATGAAGTGGAAGCTGATCGTCAGGGCGAACTGAATTCGCGACAGCTGGACGACATCCACAGACACGCTCCTATGGCAGACGGACCGAACGCTGAGGCGGCCGGAGACGGGCGGCCGAATAGAACTGAACTTCTCTACTCATAGTATGGACAGGGCAGGCTCGCGGGTCTACGTACCGTTGCGCAGCGCGGGAGGGGACGTTTACGGACCGGGCAGGAAGTAGCCGGTGATATCGATGATGAAATGCGTCTTCGATCCCGAGCGAGCCGACTCGTAGACCACCGCCAGCGACCCGTCGGACTTCAGCCGCACATAGAAACCGTTGGCCCGATCGTCGCGAACCGGGAAGTTGAGCGTCGAGAACGTGGGCGCTACCACTGGGTCGAGTTGCGGCGCGACGCTGAGGTAGCCGGCGTAGGTCTGCGCCGTCACGGTCAGGTTGCCGCTGATACCGCTGGCGTTCGCGGGAATGACTCCGTGGCCGCCGAGGGTGATGGTCGCCGGTGCTGCTCGGCCGACCGGGCCGGCGAACGGCAGGTTCAAGCGCGTGTCGACGACACGCGTCGGCTCGAGGGGGACGAACTTGGCTCCGCCCGTGCCGGCCACGAAGTACCCGGTGACGTCGAACAGGAGATCGGCCGTGGACCCGGCCGTGCCCACCCAGACGAGACTGAGGGAGCCGTCGCCTGCCAGCTTGACCGTGACGCCGTCGGCGCGGGTATCGCCCCGCGGGGCGTTCACCGTCGAGGAATTCAGAGTGTTGGGATCCGCGGGGACGGACGGGCCGATGAAGGCCCAGCCGCCGCTGGAGGGATTGACGAGCGTGAGGTTGCCCGTCACTGCGAGCGCCCCTCCGGGCACTCCCGATGTTCCGCCGGTGACCTGGAACGGGCGAGCGACCTTCGACGCAAACCTGCCGCTCAGACCTATGCCGGTGCGACTGTCGAGGATGCGAACCGGATCGAGTGGGGAGAAGGTCGAACCTGAGTTGTCGGCGGTGAAATAGCCGGTCACGTCGAAGACGGCCTGGGTCCGGCCCGATCCGACATAGACCAGTGACAGCATGCCGTTGGCATCGAGGGCGACTGCGACGTTATTGGCTCTGTCGTCGCGGGTCGGGAAGTTGAGACTCGAGAAGGTCGGAGAACCCGTGAAGACCGGTCCGAGCGACAGGTATCCCGAGGCCGTCGAGGCCGTGGTCGTCAGGATGCCGGTCACCGCGACGGCGCCCGTGAGGGGCACGCCGCCCTGGCCGGCGACCTGGAATCGGCGCGGCACGTTCGACGAGAAGAGGCCGCTCAGACCCTTGCCAACCCGACTGTCCAGGATTCGGGCCGGGTCGAGCGGGTGGAAAGTCGTGGCCGGATAGATGACCCGCGCCGGCAGCGGCGTGAATATCTCGGCCGAGGCCAGATAGTCGGTCGAGGCGCCGTGGCCGCCGACGACCATCACGCTGCCGTCGTTCAGCGACGTCGCGGCCTGGTACCTGCGTCCGGTGTGGAGGTTGCCGGTAGCGATCCAGCCGCCGGTGGTGGGGTCGAACAGGTCGGCGGAAATGAGGGCCTGGCCGGGATTGCTGGCGTAGCCGCCGGCGGCCACGACTCGGCCGTCGGGCAGGACGGTCATGGTGAACCCGGCGCGAGCGCTCGGCATGGTCCCGGTCAGCGTCCAGTGACCGGATGCGGGGTCGTAGATCTCGGCCGAGTTGAGGGCCACGCCGTTGGCATCGATCCCGCCGGCGACGAGGACCCGGCCGTCCTCGAGCAGGACCGCGGCGTGATCGAGGCGGACCTTCTTCATCGACTCGGCGGCCGTCCAGCCGCTGCCGGACGTGTAAATCTCGACAGAGGACAGCGCCGAGCCGGGAGCCAGCGAGCCGTCGTCGCCGCCGGCGACCAGCACCTTGCCGTTGCCCAGGGTCGTGGCGGTGAATGCGTACCGGCCGCCGGGAAGGGCAGCTCCGGCGCTCCAGGTACCGCCCGAGGCGGAGTAGATGTCGACGGCGCCGGTGGTGAACGTGTCGCCGCCGTCGTACCCGCCGATGACCAGCACGTCGCCGTTGTTCAGAGAGGCGCCGACGCCGTAGGCATGGGCATGGGCCATCGCGGGGGTCTGCGTCCAGGTTCCACCGCTTGGATTGAACAAGTCGCCGTGCGAGTAGTAGCCCAGGGCGTCGGCGCCGCCGGCGAACAGGGCCTTGCCGTTGGGCAGCAGGGCGGCGACCTGGCCGGCCACAGCCTGCCCGATCGATCCCGCGGCGACCCAGGTTCCGCTCGTCCAACGCGAGGCGGCGGCGGTGAACGAGAAGCCGTCGGTCCCTCCGGCGGTGATGACCGTTCCGTCGTTGAGCAGGACCGCAGGCGCGAAACCCTCCGCCTGAGACATGCTCCCCGTGGCGGCCCAGGCGCCGGGAGTTGCGACGGCGGCGGCGACCAGCGGAATGGGTCCGAATGCGGCCACGCTCATCAGGACGACGGCCACGACGACTCGGCGGGCCAGATTGGCTCGACGCATTTTGTGTCCTCCGATCTCTGGGCCTTCGACCGGCAGGTTACCGGCCCATTGAACGGGCCCTATGAAGGGCACCGCCTGGCTGAGAAGTCCGCCGCGGTGGAAGCGAACTCGATCTGTGCCGCCGGTGCGTCGCGATCGCCGCGGGCGATCGGACCGGTGCAAGATGCAGTGTGCCGCTCGGACGCCCGATCGTGCAACCCGAGACGAAGGCGCGCCCCAGCACTAAGGTCATTTGCGAGCCCGCCAACACAGGGGTGACGGGCGCGGCCTTTCCGTGATAAAAGGGATCCACGATGGGTAGCATCGACGACATTTCCCCAGAGCTTCCGAAAGCCGGTCCTCCCCGTCAGGCCCGGAGCGTCTCGCCGCGGGTTCGCATCGCGCTGCGGGGCCTGGTCGTGACCGTCGCGATCATCTGGGTCATCGTGGCTCTGGTGGCCGGGCAGGTCGTGATCTCGCGCGTCGCTTTTGCGCCCGCGCCGTCACCCACTCCGAGCCCGACGCCGATTCCCACACCGACCGCCACTCCCACGGACGTCGCCACGCCGACTGCCGTCCCGACCCCGACTCCTGTTCCCACGCCGACGCCCTTTCCAGGCCCACCCACGCCGATTCCCGCTGCCAAGCTGACCGGCTACATCTGGCCGATGGACGCCGCAGTGGTCACGTTGCCTTTCGGGTTCAGCAGCTACGGCGAGTTCCTCGTCAATGGCAAGTTGTTCCACGACGGCCTGGACATGGCCATGGCGACGCGTGGGGCGTGCGGGGCAAGGGTAGTCGCGGCGCACGATGGAGTCGTCCTCACAGCCGGCAGAGAATATGCCGACTTCATGGGCTGGCAGGGCGACCTGACCGCCTACAAGAAGAAGTTCTCGCCCGCGAGCTGGAAGGCGTCGCTGCCGATCGTGATCGTCATCGACGACGGGGACGGGTACCGCAGCATCTACGCCCATGAGTGGGATAACGTCAAGGTGAAGGCCGGACAGCACGTAACCGCAGGACAGCTGCTCGGCTACGAGGGCATGACCGGGAACGTCACCGGCTGCCACCTTCACTTCGGGTTATACAGCACACTCGAGAAGGCGACCTTCGCGAATATGCCGTACGCCATGACTCACTACAAGCTGCCGGCAGCCGAGACGGCTCGGATCGATCCGCTCCTCGTGCTCCCGTACCGGAACGACGTCTCGGAGATGCGGACGTTGCGTCCCGCCGATGCCGCTGCCTGGGATGCCGCGCATCCGTCGGCGAGCCCATCGGACTAGGAGCGCCGGTCAGAAGGCGCGGCGAAAGCGCCTCGCCACGAGCGAATACGCGGGCAATCGACCGAGAGACCGGCTGAGCGGCGCGGCGGGCGCCCCGTCGCGGCCCACGATCGCCAGCAGCGAATCGGTCGCGGTCGCATCGGCCGGGCGGGCGTCGATCTCGGCCAGATCGATGGTCACGCGACCCTGCGTCCCCTGCCCCAGCTCGAGTTCGGCGGCAGCGCGCGTGGCCCCGCGATCGGAGGCTTCGTAGTCTCGACGCAACTCGGCCTCGGCGCGCCAGCGCGAGCGGCGCAGCAGGATCGCCTGCCAGACGCGGCCGACTTCCGGCGTCACCGTCCCGTCTCCGGGTGCTGGCTTCTCCAATAGCTTCTCGCCCCGCGCCCAGAGAGCGGCCTGATGGAGCAGCGCGTATTCGTCCAGATCGGCGTAGCTCGCCAGAGACTCCACCGGTGAGACGTCGCCGAAGAGCGCCTGAATGCTCGGCTGGAAGACCTCCGCCAGATCGAGGTCGATCGCCCGAACCGATCGATGGAAGTAGATCTGCTGGTACATGAAGAGCCGCGCCGTCAGGAACATCTCGAGCGCGGCGAGGCCGGGCTCGTAGAGCGAGAGCCCGCGCGGCCCGATGAAGCTGTAGCGACGTAGCCGCTCCACGTCGATCGGTCCGGTGGAGACGCCGATGAGATACGCGTCGCGGCGGACGTAGTCGAGGTTGTCGACGGTGAAGACGCCCGAGAGCAGCGGCTGGAGCCAGCGCAGCCAGCGCGGCATATCCGGGTCCGCCAGGGCCGGCTTCGAGATCAGGAACGAGACCCAGCGAGGATCGATGCGTTCGTCGGGCCGGAGCGCGTCGCGCTCGGGGACGACGCCGGGGGCGCGCCGGATCGCCGCGATCACGTCGCCTAGCTCACGCTCGATGATCAGCGCCGAAAGATCCTCGTGGGTCAGGCTCTTGCGCCCGCCACGACGAGGATCTGCCGGGGCCGGGAAGTGGCACAGGACATGCTCGTCGAAGAAGTGGGCGAACGGCCCGTGGCCGACGTCGTGCAGCAGCCCGGCAAGTCGCAGCGTCTCGACGACCAGGCCTTCGGATGGGAGCGGGGCGTCGGGCTCCACCTCGGCCAGTGCAGTCCGCAAGCTGGGATAGAGGTGGCGGGCCCAGAGACCCGCTTCGTGCATGACACCCAGGCCGTGGGTGAAACGGCTGTGCTCGGCCGTCGGGAAGACCCAGCGGGCGCTCTGCAGCTGGCTGATGCGGCGCATCCGCTGGAGCCAGGCCGAATCGAGGAGGTCGCTCTCGGCCGCATCTTCGGGCGCCAGTCCGAGCGCCCCTGCGCGCTCGGGCGTGAGGCGCTTGGTCAGCTCGATGTAGCCGTGGATCGGATCGCTGACGAGATTGACTGCCCACAGCTGGGGGTGCACGTGGCCGGTCGCCGGCGCAGCGGGGTCACCAGGCCCGCGGGCGTCTGGCACGTCGGGACCCTCGTTCGTCGGCTCGGCCTGCTCAAGATCCATGGGACAAGCGTAGCCTCCCGCGACCCGGGCCACCACTCGACTCGCCGCGCCTCAGTACCGCGCCGCCGCCGCCCTGTACGTGGCCGCCACCTCGTCCCGCAACTCCGGCGGCTCGAGCACCTCGACCTGCGCGCCCCACTGCAGAATCCAGCGCCGGATCTCCAGCGTCCCCGAAACACGGCAGCGCCACAGCACGCTGCCGTCGGCCTCGCGCGTAACCTGCTCGGTAGGGTGCCACGTCGTTTCCGTGACTCGACCGGCGATGTCGGGGTCGAAGCGGAGCACGACCTCGACCTCCTCCTGGTCGGCGATGACGCCCCAGGCTCGCCCGAGCCCTTCCTGCACCACCCGCGGTTCAGGCGGTTCGAACGTGTCCGGCGTCAGCGCCAGCTCCAGGATCCGCTGCAGCTTGAATGTTCGAACCGCCTCGCGCGATTCGTCGAAGCCCATCAGGTACAGCGCCCGCGTCGTCGCCGAGGCCTCGAGCAAGTAGGGATGGACGCGCGATCGTCGCGGCGGCCGGCCGGGGCTATAAGTGGCGGCGTCGTAGGTGAGCTCCACGACCCGCTGCTCGGCCCAAGCGCGGGCGAGCGTCCGCAGGTGGCGCGTCAGCCGCTCGTCCGGCGGCCGGCTGGCCAGAACGTCGA
>JADGQJ010000192.1 GCA_017881885.1 Chloroflexota bacterium | reverse complement strand
CTGGACGAGGACCAGGAGCAGCACCGCCTGTCCGATCGGCGGCACCATGGTGTCGGGCCACCACGTGGACCCGTCGAGGGGGATCAAGGCGACGGCGGGCCGCGCCACGAAGAAGAGAGCCACGCCGGCCGGCGCTCCGATCGCGGTGTAGAGGAGCGCCTCCACGATCGCGAGCCGGGAGACCTGTGCCGGCGTCGCGCCGATAAGACGGAGCGCGGCCAGTCGCTGCTCACGCCGCGCAGCAGCCATGCGCGTGGCAGTGGCAACGAAGACGGCCACCGGGGCGAGCGCGCCGACCACCGCCAGAACGAGGATGAGAATGGCCGCGGGCGGCAGATCGGGTGGCAGCGATGTGGTCCGGAACGAGGCCACCGGCTCCGCATCTTTGCCCGCCAGCCAACTTGCGTCTGCGCCGATCACCGCCACGAGCTCTTGCGGCGAGCGGAGCCCCTCCGGCCCGATCGTCCCGACCACGCGGCCGATGCGAGGCGCGAGCTGGTCGGCTGGGGTGCGGGCCAGCAGGTCGGCAAGGGCCGGCGAGACGTACGCCTCGCCCGGACCCGGCAGCCGCGTCAGTCCCGGCGGCGTCGGCGCATCGGCGGTGAGCGGTGCGAGGAAGATACGCACCAGCGGCTGACCGGCGAATCGGTCCTCGCCTGCGGCCATGAGCAATCGCGGCTGGGCATCGCCGGGCGGCAGCGGCTGGCGCCACGCCTGGCGCGAGTCGCGATCCCCCAGAGCCGGCTGGAACGATATGGCGAACAGGAGAATCGCGGTCCCGATTGCCACGGCAGCTGCCGTCAGCGCGACGGAGAATGCGGATCGGCGGCCGTCGGCCAGGGCCAGCCGAAGCCCCAGACGGATCATTTGGCCGCGCCGCTGACTCGACCGTCGCGGACCACGATCTCTCGCTGGGCGAATGCGGCCACGCGGGCTTCGTGGGTCACGAGCAGGACACTGGTGTTCTGCTCGGTCGCTGCCGCCGTAAGCAGCTCCATCACCTGCTCGCCCGCGATCGTATCGAGCGATCCCGTGGGCTCGTCGGCGAAGACGACGCTCGGCCGGGTTACCAGAGCGCGCGCGACCGCCACGCGCTGCGCCTGGCCGCCGGACATCTCGCCCGGGCGACGCCGCTCCATCCCTTCGAGGCCCAGACGCGGGAACCAGGCCGCAGCCTCCGCTTCGGCGGTCGAGCGCTTCACGTTGTTGAGCAGCAACGGCAGCGCCACGTTCTCCAGCGCGGAGAGTTCCGGCACGAGCTGGCCGAACTGGAAGACGAAGCCGAAAGAGGTCCGGCGCAGCCGGGTTCGTTCGGCTTCACTCAGGCCTTCGATCTGGCGTCCCTCGAAGGTGACCGTGCCGGCGTCCGGGGCGAGGATGCCGGCCATGCAATGGAGCAAGGTGGACTTGCCCGAACCGCTCGGGCCCATGACGGCGACGATCTCGCCACGGGTCAGGCTGAAGTCGATGCCGCGCAGCGCTTCGGTCTGGCCGAAGCGCTTGACCAGGCCGGCGGCCGAAATCACGACCGGCGCCGGCGCGGCCTGCGACCCGACCCGGCCGATGGTGCCGGAATCGGGCCGGCCGACGGCGAGAGATATCCCCACTCGAAAAGTCATCTTGTCTCCGAAACCTGAAGGATCTGGCGGCGGAGGTCGTCGATGCGCGCGGCGGTGACGTCCAGCCAGCGCAAGTCGGCCTCCAGGTGGAACAGGCAGTAGTCGGCGAGCAGTGCGACCTGAAGCGTGCCGTCGCGCCGAATGGCCGTCAGCTCGCGCATCCTCTCGAGGTGGGCGTGGCGCTCTGCGTCGACCAGCGGCTCGACCGGTCGGCCGGACAGGATTGCCAGCACGACCTTGGCGTAGAGAGCGGCCTGAAGGTGGGGCTCCGGGAGGAGCGGCTCGTGGAGCCACCGCTCCAGCTCCGCGCGGCCGCCGTCCGTGATCGCGAAGGGACGGCGATCGGGCCCCTCAGCCCGCTCGATCGCCTCGAGTCGCACCTGACCGCGCTGCTCCATGCGAGCAAGCGTCGAATACACCTGTGCGTACGCCAGCGGACGATCCGGCGCGAAGTACGAATCGAAGAGCCGTTTCAGGTCGTAGCCGTGGTGCGGCTGCTGCTCGAGAAGCCCGAGCAAGGCGTGCGGAACGCTCATCGCGGAACTATGCACGCAGTTTATAGTTCTGTCAAACGGGGTCCCTTGCTGCGTCTCGAGTTCCGCCGCAGATGGCGACCTACTTCAAGTTGGGGGCAGACTTATTGGCTAGTCGCCATCGGACGATAGTCCCGAAGTACGGGCCCCCGCGGCGTTCCGGCGGGCGTACGATCGACTCTGTGAGTTCCCTCTGGGGGTGCCGGTGAACGGGCGGGTAGGCCTGGACTCGGGGCGCTATCTTCCCGCGCCCATGGCCGTCGAGGCCGGGGCGCGGGAAGTGGTCGACGCCGTGCCGAGCCTGCGACGCGACCCCTTGGCATGGCTGATCGCCCTGCTCGGGATCTGCGTTGCCGGCTACGCCTTGTGGTGGGCTTCCGGACTCGGCGATAGGGAGATCGCCAACGGCTTCACCGGCGCAGCCACCATCCCCGCCGGGCTGCTCGTCATCGCCGGCACAATCCGGCTCCGGCAATCCAAACGCCTCGACGCTCGAACTCGTCGGTGCTGGTCGATCCTCGCCGTGGCGCTCGTTAGCTATGGGATCGGAGCAGTCGTCCATGTCGCGTCCAATTCCGTTTCGGGTCTGGCGTTCCTGGCGCCGGCCGTACCGGTCCTGGAGATCGCCGCCTATCCGCTGATCTGGATTGCGCTGGCAGTGCTTCCGAGACCTGCCCAAACCACGTCGGATGTGGTTTTGTTCAGCCTGGACGTGTCCATCGTCGCCTGGTGCGCGGCGATCCTGGTGTGGCATTTCATCCTCTATCCGGCGGGCCGCGAGGCCGGCGCCGACGTCCCAACGCTCTTCGCCGCGGCCGTGTACCCGGTCGCCGATCTGTCACTCGTCTTCTCGATCGCGGCGATCGTTCTACGTGGGCTTCGGGCCAGCAGCCAGGCGGCCTTGACCATCGCGGGGCTGGCACTGGTGTTCCTGTGCGTTGCCGACACGGTTGCCGGGTTCGACACGGTCCGGGGCATCTACGCGCCGGGCGGCATTTCTGGCCTGTTCTATTCGGCCGCCTGGCTCGGGCTCGCTTTGGCGAGCTACCTCCAGTGGCGCATCAAGGACGGCGAGATACCCTTCGAGGGGCTGCCCGACTACGCCCGATCGACTCCGTGGTTGTCATACTTCGCGGTCGCCGTGGCCTTCATCGCGCCCGCGATCCGTGACTGGAACGACGCCGACATGCTCCGCCAGCATGTCCCAAGCACTGGGCTGCTGATGGCACTCGTGGTCGCCCGACTCGCGGTGACCGCCCGGCAGAACAAGACTCTCGCCGCCGCCGAGCGCGGGCGCCTCGCGGCGGCCGTTGACCAGGCCGCGGAGGCGATGCTCACCACGGATCGGGCCGGTCGAATCACCTACGTCAATCCCGCCTTCACACGGATCACCGGCTTCCCGGCAGCCGAGGCAATCGGGCGCCTGTCATCCTTCCTTCGGGAAGACGCGGACCCGGCGCGGCTGGCGGAAATGGGAGCGACCCTGGCCCGGGGCGAACCCTGGGGGGGCCGGCTGACGGAGCGGGGCCGCGACGGCAACGTCGTTGAAGTCGACCTGGCCGTCGC
>JADGQJ010000017.1 GCA_017881885.1 Chloroflexota bacterium | reverse complement strand
GTCGGCGATTGCCACGCCGCGGTCTACCTCGAACTGGCCGAGAATGCGGCTCCCGGTCTGACCGGTCTCGACCAGAAGCGGCTGCTCGACCGGCTCGACCGCGAGAACGGCAACCTCCGCGCCGCCCTAACTTGTTCCATCGATCACGGCGACGCCAACACCGCGCTCCGCCTCGGCTACGCGCTGTGGCGGTTCTGGCAGATGCGCGGGATGCTCCACGAAGGCGCCGAATGGTTCGAGCGGATCCTCGCCATGCCCGAAGCCGCGGCTCATCCGGCCGAGCGGGCAAAGGCGCTCGAAGGCGCCGGCGGGGTGGCGTACTGGCGGGCGGAGATGGTGACCGCAATGACCTACTACGAGTCCGCGCTCGAGCTCACGCGCAGCACCGGCGACAAGAGCGCGATAGCCAACGCGCTCTACAACGTCGGGTTCCCGACGCTGGTCAACAGACTGGACATTCACCGCTCCAAGGCCGCATTCGAGGAGAGTCTCACGCTCTTCCGCGAATTGGGTGACCGCTCCATGATCGCGAGAGTCCTGTGGGGCCTCGGCAACGCCTACTACTTCTCGCTGGAGAACGAAGCCGCTCGGGACGCGCTTGTCGAGGACGTGGCGATGCTCCGGACGATGTCCGATCCGTTCAGCCTGGCCTGGGCGCTGCACACGCTCGGCCTCGCGTACAACCGGCTGGGCGAGACGGTCGCGCGATCTGAGCCTTTGTGGCGTGAATCGCTCGGGCATTTCGCTTCGGTGGGCGATTTGTCCGGCATCACCATCTTGCTCGGGGACTTCAGCCTTGTCGCCATTGCGGAGGGAGACATGATCCGTGCGCTCCGATTGAACGCGGCATCGGATCAACTGGCCAAGACCGGTGGAGCCGAGCTCGGACATCTCGTAGCGGAGTACCAGGAGGCCAATCCCGAGGCGAAGTTGACCCCGGCTGAGGTCCAGGCCGCCGTCGAATACGGGCAGCGGCTGACCGTCGATCAGGCCGTCGAATACGCTCTGGCCGGCTCCCCGGCCCCGGCGGTGTCGGCCTCACCGGGATCCCGATCGTGAACCGCCGGACCGGCACCTTGCTGGCGGCGATCCTCGGCTCCGGGATCGTCTTCCTCGACTCGACCGTCGTCAACGTCGCCCTCCAGCGCATCGGCCAGGACTTGCCGAGCGGTTACTTCGGCGTCCTCGAGGGCCAGTCATATGTCTACAACGCCTATCTCCTGAGCCTGAGCGCGCTGCTGATCCTCGCCGGCGCCCTTGCCGATGCATACGGGCGCCGCCGCCTGTTCGTCATCGGGCTGGTCGGGTTCGGGGGCGCGTCCATCCTGTGCGGCCTGGCGCCGAACATGGAGACGCTGATCGGCTTCCGGATCGTGCAGGGAGCGGCCGGGGCGCTGCTCGTGCCCGGATCGCTGGCGCTGCTCACGCATACTTTCGAGGGCGCCGAGCGCGGCCGCGCCTTCGGCCTGTGGGCGGCCGCGTCCGCGGCGACGGTGATTCTCGGACCCCTCGTCGGCGGCCTGCTCGTCGACTCGGTCTCCTGGCGAGCGGTCTTCTTCCTGAACGTGCCGCTGATCGCAATCGCGCTGTGGGCCAGCTGGCGATATGTGGAAGAGAGCCGCGACCCCGACGCCGCCAAGTCCTTCGACTGGGCCGGCGCGGCCACGGTCGCCGTTGCGGTCGGCGGCCTCTCGTTCGGCGCGATCTACGGCCAGCAGCATCAGTGGCACGACGCCGTCGGCCCCGTCGCGCTGATCGTCGGCGCCGTTGCCGCGGTGCTGTTCGTGGTCCTCATGGCGCGCGGACGCCATCCGCTCGTGCCCCTCGGCCTGTTCCGCTCGCGCAACTTCGCGGTGACGAATCTCTCGACGTTCCTGATCTACGGCGCGCTGTACGTGGTGGGCTACCAGCAGTCGATCTTCAGCCAGGGAACGCTCCTCTACAGCGCCGCGGCGGCCGGCTTCATCGGCGTGCCCGGCGCGCTGCTCCTCGTCCTGCTGTCGTCGCGCGTCGGCGCCCTCGCGGGCCGGCTCGGGCCACGCCGGTTCATGGCAATCGGCCCGGCGCTGATGGCCGGCGGCATCCTGTGGCTGGCCCGGATGCCCGCGAGCAGCACGGCCTGGAACCTCCAACCCGGCGACGCAGCCAGCTGGCTCCCGCCGGCGAGCTATCTCACCGACTTCCTGCCCTCGACGATCCTTTTCGGGCTGGGGCTGGCGATCACGGTTGCGCCGCTCACGACGGCTCTCATGGCGTCGGTGCCGGAGGCTCGCGCCGGCCTGGGTTCGGCCGTGAACAACGCGATCTCGAGAGTCGGACCGCAGCTCGCCGGCGCGCTGATCTTCGTCGCCATCACAGGCGCCTTCTACGCGGACCTCTCCAACCGCGTCCCCGGGATCGACACGTCGTCTGACCAGCTCCGGCAGAACGTCTCGCCGCTCAACCGTCCGGACCCATCCGTGAGTCCCACCATCGCCGCCGCCGCCCGCGAAGCCTCCACCGATTCGTTCCACCTGGCGATGGGGCTGGCGGCCGTCCTGCTGCTGGCCGGCGCTGCGACCAACGCTCTCGGGATCCGGGACCCCGACCGCGCCGTCCGCGACGGTGCCGCGAAATCGGAGGCTACGGCTGCCGTGGCGGCAGATCTCTAGCCGTTCCCCCGGAATCACTTCGGGCAATTGGCTCAGAAGCGCGTCTCGGGCCGGGTATGGAACTGCCCCCGTCTTGAGACGAGGGCAGTTCGGGAGCGCTAATTGGCCGATGGATCAGACGAGGCCGTTGGCCGTGAGCCATTCCTTCGCGATCACCGGGATGTCCTTCTTGTCGAACACGAATTCGGCGTTGAGCTTGAGCAGCGCGTCGGTGGTCATCTTGGCCGACACGTCGTTGAGGATCTTGTCGAAGCTTGTCTTGTCGACCTTGGCGAGGTAGTCGTTGCGGACGAGCGGCGCGATGTTGTCCGCCGGTTGAGTGTGCTTGTCGTCGGTCAGGACGACCCAGCCGTTCTTGAGGATGTCAGGTTGAGTTGAACACAACTCGCCGACGGTGACCGTGCCGGCCGTCAGCGCGTCGACCATCGGCTGGTCGCAGGCCGAGAGCGGCAGCGCGTTCGACAGGTCCACTCCGTAAGCGGTGTTGATGGCCTTAGCGCAGACCGGGTTGGTCGCGCAATCGGTCGCGACGCCGAACTTGAGTTGGGCCTGAACTGCCTTGGCGTCGCTCAGAGTCGCCAGGTGGAGCGAGTCGGCGGTCGCCTTTGTCACGACGAAGGCGTTCTGGTCGGCCGCCGGCGAGTAGTCGAGGACGGTGATTCCGCCTCCCTTGCCGTTCAGGATGGCCTGAAGGGCAGCCGAGTTGACGGCCGGGTCGCTCGTGGTCTTGGTCGGGTCGTAGTAAGCGAGGCCGCTGCCGATGTATTCGGGCTTGAGGTCGAACTGGCCGCTTTCGAGGGCCGCGGCAGTTACCTTGCGGGCGCCGAGACCGATGGCGGTCCGATCCACTGTGTAGCCCTTCGATTCCAGAGCCTGACCGTAGATTTCGGCCATGAGCTTGGACTCGTAGAAGCCGTCCGAGCCGATCTTGATGGTTGGCTTGCTGCCCCCACCCGTCGAGCAGGCGCTCAAGAGCACCAGCAACGACGCCCCGAGGGCGAGCATGCGGGATTGCCGCATTTTGGGTCACCTCCCTTTACGCGCCGCGCGGTCCCCGAGGAGCGGGCCGCCGCGACTTGCCGCGACTATATGCGGCAGGCGTCGAATACTGAACGGCCCAAGTCTGATGGACCGCCCAGCGGGTCGCGCGACTCCGGGCCGATTGCCGGCTCAGCCCGCCGTTCGAGCAGCCAGGCCGGGCGAGGCCAGCCGACGTTCGATCAAGACGAAGACCGCCAGCGTGGTCAGGGCCAGAGCCGCAACAATTACGACGCCGCCGAACAGCTCGCCGTTGTCCCGGTTCGCGTCTCCCAGGACGATGTAGCGGCCCAGCCCGCCGAAGCCGAACGTTGCTCCGAGCGTGGCAGTCGCGATGACCTGGACGGCGGCCGACCGTATGCCCGCCGCGAGGACCGGCAGGGCAACCGGCATTTCGAGCCCGAACAAGATCTGGCGCTCGCTCATGCCCATTCCTCGGGCCGCCTCGACCAGGTCGCGGTCAACACCGGCGACGCCCTCGTAGGAGTTGACGAGGATCGGCGGTCCCGCCAGCACGATCATCGCGGCGAGCGTCGGATAGAGGATGAATCCGAGATTGGGGTCGAGCAATGTTGTGAACGGCACCAGGAGCCCGATGACGGCGAACGACGGCAGGGCGCGCCACGCGTTCGCCGAGCTGACCACCAGCCATGAGAAACGCCCCGTATGGCCGATCCAGAGCCCGAGCGGCATTGCCACCAGAGCCGCCAGGAAAAGAGAAACGACGCTCAGGGCCACGTGTTCGCCCAGCCGCAACGGGATCCCGTTGGGGCCTTGCCAGTGCGCAGGGTCGGCCAGCCATTGGGCCGTGACCGCAACGATGTCCATCAGCGAGCCGCCGCGCGAGCCGCCGCCCACGGGGTCAGCAGCCGCCGGAGTAGAACGAATCCGAGGTCCGCGAGGACCGCGAGGCCGATGGAGAGCAGCCCGCCGACAAGGATCTCGGTGGGGAAGTGGCGGTGGTAGCCGTCGAGGATGTAGTAGCCGAGGCCGCCGAAGCGGTCGCCGAGTATCGCCGACACGGTCACTAGGCCGATCGTCGAAACGGTCGCAAGCCGGAGGCCGGCCACGACCAGCGGCACCGAGAGCGGCAGCTCGACCTGCCACCACCGCTGGGCGGAGGTGTAGCCCATGCCGTCGGCCGCGTCGAGCACGTCCTGGGGAACGGCATCGAAGCCGGCCACGATATTCGGCACGAACAATATGAACGTGTAGACGACGAGCGGGATCTCGGCGGTAAAGATCGATAGACCGGACACGACGACCAGCGCCGCGAACATGGCGAAGCTCGGGATCGTGTAGACGGCGGTCGCGAGGAGCGTGACGAAGGGGTAGAGGCGCCTCCGCCTGATCGACAGCGCCGCCAAACCAAACGAGATCGCGAACCCGATGCTGACGGCGATGACGGCCAGGTACAGGTGCTGGCCCACGCGGTCGAGAATCGGGCCGAGGTGGGCGCCGATCCAATCCCAGCGCACGAGCGGCTCGCTGTTCACGCGCCGACCCTCGCCGGCAGCTCGTCGCCGAGCGCGCTTGCGATCGCGTCGACCGTAACAAGGCCCCGCGGTTTGCCGGCCTCGTCCATGGCGATGCCGCCGCGAGTGTCCGCGACCAGCAGGATCGCGAGCGCGTCACGTAGCGACGTCTCCGGCGGCAGGATCGGCAGCCCTCTCGACCGGCCCACCGGCCCGACCTGAACGTCACCGACGGTTCTGAGCGAGAGCCGCTTGAGGCCGCGGTCGGCGCCGACGAACCGGGCCACGAAGTCCGAGGCCGGGTGGGCCAGGATTTCGTCCGGCGGCCCGAACTGGGCCAGATGGCCACCCTCCTCCATGACCGCGATCAGGTCGCCCATCTTGATCGCCTCATCGACGTCGTGGGTCACGAAGAGGATCGTCTTGGCAAGCTCCCGTTGAAGCCGGAGGAACTCGTCCTGGAGCCGCGAGCGAACGATCGGATCCACCGCGGCGAAGGGCTCGTCCATCAGCATCAGCGGCGGATCCGCCGCGAGCGCGCGGGCCACGCCCACCCGCTGCCGCTCGCCACCGGAGAGCTGCGACGGATACCGATCGGTGTACCGCTCGGGATCGAGACCCACCAGAGCCAGAAGCTCCGCGATGCGGGCCAGCTGGCGCGCCTTCGACCAGCCTTCGAGACCCGGAACAACGGCCACGTTCCACCCGACGGTGAGGTGCGGGAAGAGCCCGACCTGCTGGATCACGTAACCGATCCGACGGCGCAACGCGGTGACGTTCTCGGTCTGGACGTTCACACCGTCGAGAAGAATCTCGCCGCCGCTGGGTTCGATCAGCCGATTCACCATCTTGAGGCTCGTCGTCTTGCCGCATCCGGACGGCCCGACGAGCACGCAGATCGCGCCCGCCGGAACCTCGAACGAGAGGTCGTTGACGGCACCGGGCGAGTCCGTTCCGGGGTCGTAACGCTTGGTCACTCCCCGGAATTCGAGCGATGCGGCGCCGGAGTTGCCGGAAGAGCTACCCGCCATCAGGTCCTCCCGCGAATGCCCGGGCCTCCCGGGCAAGAGTCCAAGGGCCGGCCTGCGCCCAACCCCGCTCGGACTCTACTACCTAGTTCGACGGCCTCCCAGCCGGAACGTTGCCGGGCGCGGCGGTCGATCCCGCCGTCGGCGCCGCTCTAGCGCAGACCCATCCGTTCGCGGACTTCGGCCATGGTGGCTTCGGCGATGGGGCGGATCCGCTCGGCGCCTTCGTCCAGGATGGCGCGCAGCCGCTTCGGGTCGGCCGTCAGCTCCTTGTAAGCCTCGCGGGCTCCGGCGTAGTGGGCGATGATCCGCTCGGCCAGCAGCTTCTTGGTGTCGACGCAGCCGGTGCGGGCGGTTCGCTCGCCCTCCCAGATCTCCTGGTAGTCGGCGCCGAAATGGCGGTGCATCTGGCAGACGTTGCAGACCTCCGGCCGGCCCGGGTCGGATCGCATGATCCGCTGCGTGTCGGTGACCATCGACATGACCTGCTTGCGGATCAAGTCCGGCTCGCCCAGGATCTCGATCGTGTTGCCGATCGACTTGCTCATCTTCTTGGAGCCGTCGGTGCCGAGCACGGTCGGCGCTTCGGTGTAGACCGCCTGCGGCTCGGGGAACGTCTCGCCGTAGCGGGCGTTGAAGGCGCGGACGATCTCACGGCTCAGCTCGAGGTGCGGGGCCTGGTCCCTGCCTATCGGCACAAGCGCGGCCTTGTACAGGACGATGTCCGCGGCCTGGAGGACCGGGTACGTCAGCAGACCCGTGTTGACGTCCTCGGGCTGGTTCAGGCGCTTCTCTTTGTACGTGGGCGTCCGCATCAGCCAGCCGACCGGCGTGACGGTGTTGAAGAGCCAGGCCAGCTCGGTCACTTCGGGGCGATCCGATTGCACGAAGAGCGTGCAGCGCTTGGGATCGAGGCCCAGGGCGATCAGGGCGGCGGCCATTTCCAGAATTTGGCGGCCCATCAGCTCGGGATCGTGGACGTGCGTGAGGGCGTGGTAATCGACGACGCAGTAGATCGCCTCGCGGCCTTCCGTCGCGGCCTTGTCCTGAAGCGCGACGTAGTTGCGGATCGCGCCCAGGTCGTTGCCCAGGTGTGGTCGTCCGGTGGGCTGTATGCCGCTGAAGATGCGCGGCTTTACGGGCAGGCTGGGTGGTCGGGCTGCGGGCGAGGCGGATGCGTCGGTCGTCATGGCCGGAGTTTAGCCGACGGTGCGGCTCGGACCAGTCGAAAGCGTGCGCTTTCCCAACCCCTCACGACCGCACTACCATGCTTGACGGTGGTCGGACGCGGGCTGCGCGCTCGGCCCGCGGGTTCGTCGGGCCCGACCGCCGGCGCGACCGACCGGCCCGAGGTTGGAGGAGCAGGAATCGTGGGGCATCAGCTGGGGACCGAGCGACACAGGTTCCGCTTTCCGCGCCTGCGAGTCGCTGTCGCCGGCGCCGTCGTCGCGGCGACGATTGCAGGTTGCGCCGCCCCGGATTCCTCGCCGACCGCAACGCCCCCGGACACCTCGCGGGCGACACCAATAGCCGCGGACACTCTGGCCCCGACCGACACTCCAGCCCCGACTGATACCCCGGGGCCAACCGATGTTCCCGGTCCTTCGGCCAGCCCGCTGCCGACGGTCGCGGGCAAGGTGCTCGCGTGGGTCTCAGCGCAAGCGCCGGCGAAACTCGTTACCGGCGCCGGTTCCACCTTCCAGAATTCTTTTTTCGGCTGGAGCCACGGGTATCTGGCCTTCCATGGAAACCTCGTCACCGGCTCGTCTGTCCCGTGGGCTTCGGCCGATGGACGCGTATGGCAGGCGGGTCCGGCGCTGAGCATGGCCGGGCTCGCGAACGGAGCCGCAATCGATGAGGTCGTCGAGGGGCCGGCGGGTCTGCTCGCCATCGGTCGGGCCCCCGGCTGCGCCGACGATGGAACCGGCTGCATGCCCGCGCCGGCGAACGCGCTCTGGACTTCCGCCGACGGCATCCAATGGAGCCGAGTCGACCTCAAGACGGCATTCGGCGGCGGAGCGGTCGGGGACGTGGCCGGCGGGCCGAAGGGTTACATCGCCGTCAGCGTATCGGGCGCCGGATCGGCCGCCCCGGCGGTATGGCTCTCGGCCGACGGGCGAATCTGGCGCTCCGTCTCGCTCTCGTCGGCGACGTTCCAGGACGCACATCCGGCCGAGGCCATGGTGCTGGGCGACGGCTACCTGGTAGCCGGTCGGACGGGAAGCCTGCAGGGCTGGGGTGGCGGTTTCTTCCCTTCGACGACCCCCGCGATCTGGTGGTCGCCGGACGGCACCGCCTGGAGCCGCACGACTCTGCCCAAGGTCGCTTCCGCGCCGCAAGCTGAAGCCGCCATCTCGGCCGTCGGCGCCGGCAAGCTGGTTGCGCACGTGGACAGCTGGGACTGCTCGTGCCCGCCCGAGGGCGTCACGCAGGCGTGGACGTCGAGCAATGGACGCGCGTGGAAGGCGGTGACCGCGACGTTCCCGTCTCCGGCCGTTGTTCTCTCCGACGGCCGTCAGGCGATTCAGCTGATCTCGGCCGACGGCGCCGTCACGGTGGCCGTCTCCTCGGACGGGTTCCGCTGGGCTCAGATCGCAGCGTCCGGCTCAGGACCCGCGGACTACGACGGTCAGGCATACGGCCCGGCGGGCCTGCTGGTCGAAGCCTCAGACGGGAGCTTCTGGCTGGCTGCGATCGGCTAGCCCGCCGAGGGTCGCGCGGGGTCGGGCGGCAGTGACCGGGCCGAGCCACTGAGGCCGCGAACCGAGGCGGCGACGCCTCGGGTACCATTCCCGGACGACGTACTCAGCCTCCGTTACCGTCGGCTGCGGTGCCATCTCGGCCCTGCTGGCCCCAGTCCAAGCCGCCTATGACCCCCGAGAAACGACCACTCCGCGTCGCGATCCTCGGTGTGGGCACCGTCGGCGCGGAGGTTGCCCGAGGCTTCCTGCGCAGCCCCGCGCGGCAGATCGGGCCCGCGAGCGGGCGCATGCTCGAACTCGTGGCGATTGCCGACCTCAACGTCGAGGGCGCCGTCGATCGCGGTATGCCGCGCGAGCTGATCGTCCCCGATGCCGCGGCCGTGATCCGCCGCGACGACGTGGACGTGATCGTGGAGCTGCTGGGCGGCGACGAGCCGGCCCGCTCCCTGATCGCCGAAGCGCTCAAGGCCGGCAAGCCTGTGGTCACCGCAAACAAGCACGTGCTGGCGCACTACGGCGCGGAACTGGAGAAGATCGCCCGCGCCAGCGGCGCTGCGCTCCGCTACGAGGCGTCGGTCTGCGGCGGCACGCCGGTGCTCGACCCGATCGCCCGCGACCTCGCCGCCAACCACATCAGACGCGTTCGCGGCATCGTGAACGGCAGCACCAACTTCATCCTGACCGAGATGATGCAGGCCAAGCGCAGCTACGAGGAAGTCCTGGCCGCGGCCCAGGCCCAGGGCTACGTCGAACGCGATCCCAGCGCGGACGTTGAAGGCCACGACGCTGCGAACAAGCTGGCCGTCCTGACCCGTCTCGCATTCGGAGCGTGGCCGCGGATCGACTCGATCGTGGCCTGCCCGCCTTCCGTTCGTGGCGACGGCAAGCTCGGGATCACCGGCGTTTCCGCCAACGACATCGCCGGCGCCGTGGCGCTCGGCCTCGCCATCCGCCTCGTGGCCACGGCCAGCACCCCCGGAACCGCGGAACCCGGCTTTGGGCTTGCGGGCTCGGTCATGACCTGTGCGGTGCCGATCGCGGCTCCGCTCGGTCGCACCGACGGCGTCATGAACCGCCTCGAGGTCGACGCCGATCCCGTCGGGCGCGTCTCGTTCGAAGGGCCCGGTGCCGGCGGCTCGGCCACCAGCAGCGCGGTTCTCGCCGACCTTCTGGAAGTGGCTCGGACCGGACTCAGCACGTGGGCGGACCTGCCGCCCGCCGCCGCCGAGCTGGTCGTCCTGGCCGACGACCGCGCCACGATCCGCCGCCCCTGGTACGTGTGCATCCCCGGCGTGCTCCCGGAGGAGGTTCCGGGGCGTCTCGCCGAGGAAGTGGCCGGCCCGCCGCCGAGTGCCGTGCCGCGGCATCGTAGCCGGACCTGGGTCGCCGTCCAGACCAGGCCGCTGCCGCTCGCCGAAGTTCGCGAGGCGATCGAGCCGCTGCTCGCGCCCGACCGCGACGTGCCCATCTATCCGATCCTGACCTCGTAGCCGGAGCCGATCGAAGTGTCCGCCAACGCCGCCAACGCCAACCCGCCCGTCGCCCCGGCTCCGCGCCTCGGCGCCCGCCCGCGCTTGCTCGAGCGATATCGCGAGTTCCTGCCGGTTACCGACAAGACCCCGATCATCACCCTGGGCGAAGGCAACACGCCGCTGGTCCACATCGACCACATCGGCAAGCGCATCGGCGTGCGGAACCTCTTCGTCAAGTACGAAGGCATGAATCCGACCGGTTCGTTCAAGGACCGCGGCATGGTCATGGCCATCTCCAAGGCGGTCGAAGAGGGCTGTAAGGCCGTCATTTGCGCATCGACCGGCAACACGTCGGCGTCGGCGGCGGCGTACGGCGCGGTCGCCGGGCTCGAGACGATCATCGTTCTGCCCAAGGGCAAGATCGCCCTCGGCAAGATGATCCAGGGCATCGCGGCTGGCGCAAAAGTGCTCGCCGTCGACGGCAACTTCGACGATGCATTCCGTGTCGTGCAGGAGATGGCCGCGCAGCAGGATCATCCGGTCACGCTCGTCAACCACGTCAACCCGAACCGGGTCGAGGGCCAGACCACGGCGGCCTACGAAGTCTGTGACGACCTGGGCAAGGCGCCCGAGATCCTGGCGCTTCCCGTCGGCAATGCCGGCAACATCACGGCCTACTGGCTCGGTTTCAACCGGTACCAGGCGGCCGGACGAATCACCGCCAAGCCCAAGATGTGGGGCTTCCAGGCGGCCGGTTCGGCCCCGATCGTGATGGGCCATCCGATCGAGCGTCCGGAGACCGTCGCCACTGCCATCCGCATCGGCAACCCCGCATCGTGGAAGCGGGCCGAGGCGGCGCGCGACGAGTCTGGCGGTCTGATCGACATGGTCACCGACGACGAGATCCTGGCCGCTTACGCCGAACTGGCCTCGACTCAGGGCATCTTCTGCGAACCCGCTTCGGCCGCGAGCGTCGCCGGCGTCATCAAGATGGCTGCGCTCGGGCGCGTGCCCGCGGACGCGACCGTGGTCTGCGTCCTGACCGGCCACGGCCTCAAGGACCCGGAGCGCGCCGAGAAGGTCTTCGCCCGCCCCGATTCGATCATCGAGGCCGCGCCCACCACGGCTGCGGTGATGAAGGCTCTCGGCTGGTAGGTCGCGACAGAGCGGGGCAGCGGCGCGGCGAAGGCGTGTCGCCGGCTCGGAGTGCTCAGGCCATCGCCTGCTTGATCAGCCGCATCAAGTCGTCGTAGGTTTCGACCGCGGGGAACTGCGGGAACTGCGAGATCACGTTGTCCGGCGCGTGAAACAGGATGCCTTTGTCGGCCTCGCCGAGCATCGCGGTGTCGTTGAACGAATCGCCGCCGGCGATGACGTGGTAGTTCATCCGCTTGAACGCAGCCACGGCTTCGCGCTTCTGCTCCCGGATGCGCAATTGATAGCCCGTGATGTGGTCGTTCTCGACGATCAGTCGGTGGCATAGCAGCGTTGGCCAATTGAGCTGGCGGAGCAGGGGAGCGGCGAACTGCTCGAACGTGTCGGACAGGATTACGACCTGGACGAACGAACGCAACTCATCCAGGAACGCCTTTGCGCCGGGCAGGGGTTGCAGGGTGCCGATGACAGCCTGGATGTCCGACAACTTCAATCCGTGCCGGTCCAGGATGGCCAGCCGGCCGCGCATGAGCTTGTCGTAGTCGGGCTCATCGCGCGTTGTGCGGCGCAATTCCGGGATGCCCGTCTTCTCGGACACGGCAATCCAGATTTCGGGCGTCAACACGCCTTCCATGTCGAGCGTGACGATCGATTGCTTCATGAACGCGAGTCTTGCAGACGGCCGGTCACGTTGTCCAGTTTGACGGGCCGGCCGCTGGGTGCGCGCGCCTCCGAAGCTGCGGGAGCGGCGCCGGTGAGCTGGGACCGCGGCCCGGTCCCGCCCGAACGCCACGGGCATCTGCCTCCCAGAGCATCGACGCAAGCGCCAACTGGCCGATCACCCAGCTGGGCGAACCTCGCCCGCTGGCTTCCGATCGTGGTCGCAGCCTGGATTTCCCAACACGCATGGGGCGAGTGCTGCGCGCGACCGTCGCGGCTACGAGTCGCCGGCAGCCCTTCGCCGGCGCCGAGCAGGGCGCAGATAGCCCTCCTGTTAGCCGGTTGTGGCTAACCGACATCGCCCTTGAGTCGGCAGAGATTGTGCAGGACCGGCTGCCTGCATTTACTACTCAGGCCATGCGTGTTGGGGAGAATGGCCGCCATCGGAGTGCGACCGCGGGCATTCGCGAGTCCAACTCGGTTGAGCGGCGTGCATTTCGACGGAACGCAGCAGCCCTGCCGTCGGTCGTCCGGGCCGCACCGCCTGGCAAGCGTCGGCCCGTCGATGGCCGTGCTCGGACGGCGCGGCTAGGGTTATCGCTCGCTGTCGTCGCCCTCGCCGTCTTCCTCGTACTCCGGAAGCGCCGGTTCCTTGACGACGTCCGCCCAAGGGGCGTAGAGCGTCTCGGCGTCCCCGTCTTCGAGCATGTCCGCCATGGCGAGCGCGGCGACCGCGTCGGCGACGGCCGGCCCCGCGGGCTCGCGGACTCGAGCCAGGCTCTGAGGGGCGCCGAACGAGTAGTCGCGCTTCTCGCTGCGGCCAGCCATCCACGCGAAGACCTCTTCCTGGGCGAGATGCATCTGATCGCGCCACTTGGGATCCTCGTCGGCGAGAGCCTGCAAGTTGCGATGAGCAATGCGCAGATCCTCCTTTGGCTGCTTGCGCCAGGCGGCGACCAACTCCGCCGTTTCGGCAGCCGTCAGCGCGGCGAGCTTCGTGAGGAACTGCAGTACCAGCTCGGTGTTCGGGCCGAACTCGCCTTCGTCCGCGGCGGCGTCCTTGGCATCCAGCCTCTCTAAGAAGGCCTTCACCGCCTTGGGGGTCTCGGCCTCCGCGCCCTTCTTGCCAGGGTCGGCCGTGGCGGCTTCGGCGCCTTCGGAGTCGTCGTCTTCGTCGGAGTCCATGACATCCGACCACGGTCCGTAGAGCGTGGCAAAGTCGACGTCGGCCAGCTCGTCTTCGAGGACGAGAGCATCCACCGCGTCCGTGGCCGCATCGGCGACGACGGAGTAAAGCGCCAGGTCGTCGCCGTCGAGCTGCATCGCGGCGAGCCAATCGGAGACGGCGTGCTCTGCGGCCCACAGCTCGGTTTCAAGCTCGCCGCCTCGATGGCGACGACGCACGACCAGCTGCGCGACTTTGCGCTCGGGTTCGGGAACTGCCTCATACGCGCCGGCGATCGCCTCGGCGGTCTCGTCGTCGATGTCGGCCAGCGAGTCGAGCAGCGAAGCGACGTCTTCGCCGTTGGGCCCGTACATCACGGTCGGGTTCGAGCCCGTCAGCCCGAACTCCTCGGCCTCGCGGTCGAGCTCGGCCTGGAGAGCCACCGCCCGTTCGGCGTCGGTTCTGGTATCTGGCTCGCCGTCGCCGTCCTGGTCGCTCAGCGTGTCGGTGAGCTCTTCCTCGAAGTCGGGTAGCTCGCCCGGGTCGGCATTGGCTCCGTCCGCCGACGTCCAGCTGAGCTTGTTCGGCTCCACCTCGTCGTGGAGCTTGTTGGGCGCGCCCTCGTCCTTCTTATACCGCCTGAACATCGACCCTCCGCCGTCCTGTCGGTGACTCTCTCAGTTGTCCGAACCGTCCGCGTCCGACCCGGCCGCCTCTTCATCTGTGGCTTCGGGTAGTGGCGGCGCGCCGACGAGATTGAACCACGGCGCGTAAAGCGACTCCGCGTCTTCCGGCGCGAGAAGGTCGCCGACCACCAGAGCCGCGACCGCGTCGGCGAGGGCCGGACCCGCCATCTGGCGAGTCCCACCCTGGCCGGTCTGGCCCATGAAGCTCGATGTCTCCTGGAGCCGGCCGCCGTTCAGCCAGGGAGAGATCTTCTCCTGGGCGCGGCGGACTTGATCGCGCTCCTCGGAGTCCTCGCCGACCAATTCGTGGAGTGCTTCGTGAGCCCGCTCCAGCTCTTCCTGAGGGGCTTCCTGCCAGCCGCTCACCAGCCTGGAGACCTGCTCGGGCGAGAGGAGCCACAACCGGTTGAGGAAGTCGGCGACCGAGTCCGAATTCGGACCGAACTCGCCCGCTCCATCCGTGTCGTCTTCGTCGTCGCTTTCTTCTTCCTCGACGTCGTCGTCCTCGACCACGCCCTCGATCTCCTGAAGCTCGTTCTCGACCCGGAGCTTCTCGATCGCGTCCGTCCACGGCAGGAAGAGGGCTTGGTAGTCGGGCTCTTCCAGATCCTCTTCCAGGATGATGCCGGTGGCAGCGTCGAGCGCCGCGTCACTGACCTGGGAGCAGATGCGGGCCCAGTTCGGGACCGCCTTGACAAATTCGGGGTATTCGGCTGCGACGGCAAGCCAGGCACCGATCTCCTCGCGTGCCATCTGGACGTGGCGGCTGATCTCCTCGTCGCGTTCGGTCAGCTTGCGGACGGCTTTGCGCGCCGTCTCGCGGTCGGACTTGGACGCGTTTCGCCACGCGTCGGCGATCGCCTCGGCGTCTTCCGGGCCGACTTCCTCGAGCCGGTCGAGGACTTCGAGGACCTCCTTGGCGTAGGGGCCGTATAGCCAGACGTCGTTGTCGGCCAGGTAGTCGGCCGCCTGGCCCTCGAGATCGGCTTCCATGTCCTCGGGCTCAGGTAGGCCTTCGGCGTCCTCGGGCTCGTCGGCCGTTTCGTCCTCAACTTCGGGCGCGCCGTCGACCGCGGGTTCCTTGTCGAGGCCGTCCTCGTCGTCGCGGGTTCTTCCGTCGCGTCGCCTGAACATGGGGTCCTCCGGTGTTCCTGCGGAGCCGCTCGGCCCCTGACTGGCACGCCGGAGATCAATCCGCTCCGCGCGCGTCGGTGAATCGTCTCACACGCGTCCAAAGGGTGTAGGGCCGGCCGTTCGGGGCGGTTCGGCCGGGTCATTTGCGGATGGCTACCGGTTGCGCCTCGCGAAGTCGAGAACTCCGGCGCTCGCTGGTAGAATGCCCGCCATGCCCAAACCGATTGTCGTCCAGAAGTACGGCGGCTCGTCCGTCGCCAACGCCGACCGAATTCGCCGCGTGGCCGCGCGCATCGCCCGTGAGCGGGCGAGCGGCTGCGAGCTCGTGGTCGTCGTGTCGGCGATGGGCGACACCACCGATGAGCTGCTCGCTCTTGCGGGCGCCATCACCGATGAGCCGGATGCACGCGAGCTCGACATGCTCCTCGCGACCGGTGAGCACCAGAGCGCCACGCTCCTGTCGATGGCATTGCACGCGCTGGGCTTGCCGGCGATCGCACTGTCCGGCGCTCAGGCCGGCATAACCACGGATGGCAACTACGGCAAGGCTCGCATCGCTGGAATAGACCCCGCGCGTATCTTTGCCGAGATAGAGGCCGGTCGCGTCGTCATCGTCGCGGGCTTCCAGGGCCAGAGCGTGCGCGATCCGCATTTGTCGGAGATCACAACTTTGGGCCGGGGCGGCTCGGACACGACCGGTGTCGCGCTCGCGGCCGCGCTCGAAGCCGACCGCTGCCAGATCTTCACCGATGTTCGAGGCATCTACACTGCCGATCCACGTCTCGTACCCGACGCCCGCCAGCTCGGCGTAATCTCCTACGAGGAGATGATGGAGCTGGCGCACCAGGGCGCCCAGGTGATGCAGGTCCGGGCCGTCGAGCTCGGCTGGGTCAACAACGTCGTCATCGAGGTGCTGAGCTCGTTCGAAGACGTTCCCGGCACGCTGATCAAGGAGGATCCGTTCGTGGAGCAGCGCAACAAGGTTCGCGGGCTGGCCCACGACCGCAACGTGGCCAAGGTCACCCTGGTCGAAGTCCCGGACCGGCCGGGAGTCGCTCACGCGGTGTTCGCACCGCTGGCCGAGGCCGGCGTCAACGTCGACACGATCGTCCAGAACGTCGGCCATCACGGCACGACGGACTTGAGCTTTACCATCACCCGCGGCGATCTGGCCAAGACGAAGCGAATTCTCGAGCCGATCGTCCGAGAGCTCGGCTTCCGTGAGATGACGACCGACTCGGCGATGGCGAAGGTCTCGATCGTCGGGGCCGGCATCCAGAATGCGCCCGGCTACGCCTCGCGCATGTTCGCCGCCCTGGCCGAGGCCGGCGTCAACATCGAGATCATCTCCACCTCGGAGATCCGCATCACCTGCATGATCGCCGAGGATCAGGTGGAGACTGCGGTTCGCGCGCTGCACAAGGCTTTCGCGCTCGAGGAGCCGGAGCCGGTGGTGCAGGACGAGGCCGGAACGGCGGGCGCCGGCGGGGCGACCAAGACGGGCGCGTGACGACGCGCGATACGACGCCTGGCGTCGATACGCGGAGCGTCGCGTTTCTCTCGCGACACGAGCGGTTCCGATCGGTCCTCTCAACAAACGACATCGTCCGAAGCTGGCTGATCGCGGGAACCGCCGAGGTCTGCCTTGCCGTGGCCGACGTGCAGACTGCCGGACGCGGGCGATCGGGTCGATCCTGGGTGGCGCCCAGCGGCGCCGCCCTTCTGCTGTCGCTCGGGTTCCTGCCGAACTACCTGCCTGCCGATCGCCTCTGGCGGCTGGCCGCAGTGGTCTCTCTGGCGATGGCGGACGCGGCCGAAGAGGTGGCCGGGCTGGCGGTCGGCAAGCTGCGGCTCAAGTGGCCCAACGACATCGTCGTGGAAGTGGCGGGGAATGGCGCGGCGGCGGGGAGCGGCGCGGCCACGGAGAGTGGCGCGACCACGGAGAGTGGCGCGGCCAAGGCGGGGCTGCGCAAAGTGGCCGGCGTCCTGGGCGAAACGGAGGGCGTTGGCACGAGCGATCAGCTGGCCATCGTGGGGATCGGCATCAACGCCGATTGGCGACGCGATCAGTTTCCCGCGGAGCTGGCCGATTCGATGACGAGCTTGCGCGAGGTCTCCGGCGGTCGCCCGATCGACACCACGGAACTGCTGGACGCATTTCTGCTCCGGCTCGAGCCGCGTGTGCTGGCGCTGCGAGAAGGCCATTTCGACGTCGCGGGCTGGCACGACCGCCAGGTGACCACAGGCCGGATGGTTCGACTCGAGGGGTCCGGCGGTGAGGCGGAGGAGGTCCGCGCCGTGGGCGTGGACGGAGTAACCGGGGCGCTGCTGGTGGAGAACCCGGCCGCTCCCGGCGTCGAGCGCGAGGTCCTCGCGGGCGAGGTCGTGCACGTTCGTCTGGCCGCCGACCGCGACGAAGCCGAATCTGGTACGTCGGCTTCCAAACGCCCGGATGTAACGCCTTGAGCCGGCCGGTGTTTAGCAATACAGAAGCGAGAGTCAAGCCCGCTCGGCTGGATCGCGATCGCGGTCTCGTCGACGCGGCCCGGCGCGATCCAGCCTGTTTCGACGCCCTGTATCGGAAGTATCTGGCTCAGGTGTACAGCTACGCTTTCTACGAGCTCCGCGACCACCACGCCGCCGAAGACGCGACCGAGCGAGTCTTCATGCAGGCGCTGACGGGGTTGCCCCGCTTCGAGGAGAGGGCCGACTCGTTCGCCGACGCGCGCGGCGCAGCGAAGGTATCTGGCGAGATCCCTGCCGACGCCTCGACATTCCGCATCTGGCTCTTCCGCATTGCCCGCAACGTGGTGGCCAACGAGCGCCGCCGCGACCGCCGCCGCCCCGTGGCGTCGCTCGAGCACGCAACCGGCCTGGCTGCCGCGGACGACACATTCGAGACGGCCGCCGCCCGCGAGGCCGGCAGCGCAGCGTGGCAGGCAGTCGCGCGTCTGCCGGAGGATCGTCGCCGCGCGGTGGTCCTGCGCTTCGTGGACGAGATGTCCACGGCCGAGATCGCCGAGGTCATGGGCCGCTCCGAGGGCGCGATCCGAGTCCTGCTTCATCGGGCCCTGCGTTCCGTTGCCGCCGATCTGCGCGCGAGGCTGGGCTGATGCTGGGTGGATCGTCGAGGGACGCCCGACGCACTGAGCGCTACCTCGACGGCCTGATGGACGCGGAGGAGCGCGGTGCGACCGAGGCCCCAATGGACCTCGATCTGGACCCGGCCGTCCTCTATGCCGCTCGCGAGCTGCGGGCAGGGTTGGTCCGCGTGCATCCGTCCTTTCGGTTCGAGGAAGGCCTTGCAGCTCGCCTGGCGCAGGCCGCCGGAGCGGCGCCGGGCACGCCGAGCGAGCAGCCGGCGCAGGTCTTCGGATCGTCGATCGCGCCGTTCAGATCGCCGCGCGCCACTGCGCCGGCGGGGCCTGCCGCCCGGTCGGGGCGCACCACCGCGCGCGACGCCTTGGCTACTCTCGCCGCCCCGCGTAGACTGTCCCTGACCTCGAGACCTTCTCGTCCGCTCGTTGTCGGAGGCGTCGGCGTAGCCTCGGCCGCCATCTCCATCGGCGCCGTCTACGTCGCCTGGCGATGGTCTCGTGCTTCTCAGACGCCAATGGTTCGCGCCGCGCGCGCCGCCCGATTCGGTCGCGCATACGCGCCCGGACACGGCCGCCGCGCCGCAGTCCTTCACGGAATCATCGGAGTGATGTCCTGATGCCGGTCCGACTCCCGTTCCGACCACGACGCGACGCATACCCGCCCGATCTCTGGACCAAGTGCCCGGGGTGCGGGGAGATGCTCTTCAACAAGCAGCTCGACAAGACGCTGCGCGTCTGCCCGCACTGCAGCCACCACTTCCGGATCTCGGCCAGGATGCGGATCGAGCAGCTCGTGGACTCCGGCTCTTTCGTCGAGCGCGACGCCGACCTGACGCCGGTCGATCCGCTCGGTTTCATGGACCTCAAGCCCTATCCGGACCGGCTCATGGCCGCCCAGCTTCAGACGGGTCTTCGCGACTCGACCGTCTGGGGAATCGGCACGATGGGTGGCAAACCCGTCTCGATGTGTGTGTTCGACTTCTTCTTCATGGGCGGCTCGATGGGATCCGTGACCGGCGAAAAGGTCGCCCGAGCCGGTGAAGCCGCTCTGGCCGAACGCATCCCGCTGCTGATCGTGTCGTCGTCCGGAGGGGCCCGCATGCAGGAGGGCACCTACTCCCTGATGCAGCTGGCCAAGACGATGGGCGTCGTCGAGCGGGTAAAGGCGGCCCGGGTCCCCTTCATCTCGGTCATGGCGGATCCCACGACCGGCGGCACTTTCGCCTCGTTCGCAGTCGCGGGCGACGTGAACCTGGCCGAGCCCAAGGCGACGATCCGGTTCGCCGGCGACCGCGTCTCGTCCGGAACGATCGGAGAGGAGCTGCCGGAGGGATATAACACCGCGGAGTTCCAGCTCAACCACGGGTTCGTCGACCGAATCGTGCCCCGGCCCAAGTTACGCGAAGAGATCATCACCTTGCTTGGGTTCCTGATCGCCCCGTCAACCGGCCAGACGGAGCCCCCGGCTGCAAGCCTGACCTCCCGGCCGCGGTCGTTCCTCAACGCCCTGACCGGAGCGCTGATCCCTGACAGCAACGGGAACGGCAACGGCAACGGCGAACAGACCCGCGGGGAGACCTCCAATGGTTGACCGACTTCTCGGCCGAGTTCACGGCGAACCTCATCCAGTCGATCCCGTCGACGCCGTGTGGGCTCACGTGCAGCAGGCCAGAAACCTGAAGCGGCCCCACACCCTCGAGTTGATCAAGTTCATGACCGACGAGTTCGTCGAATTGCACGGCGACCGGCTCTGCGCGGACGACACGGCCATAGTCGGTGGCCTGGCCAGGATCGGCGGACGTCGCGTGATGGTCATCGGCTTCCAGAAGGGCCAGGACACCGAGGAGAACATTCGCCGCAACTTCGGCCTGCCGCATCCCGAGGGCTACCGCAAGGCGATGCGGCTGATGGACATGGCCGAACGCTACGCCATGCCGCTCCTGACCTTCGTCGATGTCCAGGGCGCTTTCCCCGGCGCCGCCTCGGAAGAGCGCGGCATCGCCGAGGCGATCGCCAGGTCGGTGGCGGTAATGACCCGCCTGCGGACCCCGATCGTCGTCGTGATAACCGGTGAAGGCGGTTCGGGCGGCGCCATCGCGTTGGCGGTAGGCGACGTTGTGGCCGCCCTGGAGAACTCGATCTACTCCGTCATCAGCCCCGAAGGTTGCGCCGCAATACTGTGGCGCTCGGGCGAGCAAAGCCACGTGGCCGCAATGGCCATGAAGGTGACTGCCGGCGAGCAGCAGGAGCTGGGCATCGTGGATATCGTTATCCCCGAGCCCGGCGAAGGCGCTCACACCGATCCGGCCGAGACCGCCCGGAGAATCAAGGAAGTCGTCATGGAGCGGTTCGACGTCCTGGGACGCCTCCCGCTCGACGACCTCGTCGAGGCCCGCTTCAAGAAGTTCAGGGATATCGGACCATATATCGTCGCCGACCGTCCGGCGGCGCCACCGCCGCACCCCGGCATCACCGATCGGCTCCGGGGCCTGCTGTCCAACATGCCGTCGCTGCCGTCCATGTCCGGCACCAGGCACGACGTTCCGCCCGGCCGGGAAGAGGTCTAGCCGATGCCGCAAGATCGACAGGGCGGGACGGCCGCGGCCGGCCGCGACGCCGGCGCCGCCGCCGAGTCACCGGTCGCGGGTCTGGACGCGCGAACCAAGCGCGACCACAAGGCCATCTCTCGTCTTGCCGACGATCTCCTGCCGGCGCTCATCGCCAAGCTGGCAGCCAGCGGCCTCGGCGAGATCGAGGTTCGCGACGGAGACTGGAAGGCTCGACTGCGCAAACCGATCGGCACCGGCGATCGCAAGGCCGGCGGCCGGAGTTCGGTCGACGGGCAGCCCGGGCACGGGATTTCCGCTGGCCGCAGCCCGTCTGCGGCCCTGGCGCACTCGGCCGGCGAGGAGCGGGACCGGCTCGCGCGTGAGAAAGCGCAGGCCGAGGAGACGGCGAACCTGCCGATCGTCGCAACGTCCCCGGCCGTCGGCGTATTCCAGCCGCGCAAGGACACGGCCGTCGGAATGCACGTCCGAGCCGGCGATCGCCTGGGAACAGTGGATGTGCTCGGCGTTCGAGAGGATGTGGTCGCGCCGGTGGATGGTGTGATCGGCTTGAGTCTGGCCGAGGCCGGCGAGGCCGTTGAGTATGGGCAGGAGCTGGTTCGCATCGAGCTGCCGGAAAACTCCCGCGGCCTCGCTGCCAACGGCGCGGACCGCGAAGCGGCCGCCGTTCTCGGGGAAGCGTGATGTTCAGCAAGATCCTGATCGCCAACCGGGGCGAGATCGCCCTCCGCGTGCTACGCGCCTGTCGAACCCTCGGCATCGGCGCGGTGGTCGCCTACAGCGAGGCCGACCGCGACAGCCTGGCAGCCCAGCTCGCCGACGAGGCGATCTGCATCGGTCCGGCGGATGCTCGACGAAGCTATCTGTCGGCCCCGGCCGTTATCTCCGCCGCGGTGGTGACCGGCTGTGACGCAATCCACCCCGGTTACGGGTTCCTGTCCGAGGACGCCGGTTTCGCCGACGTCGTGCGGGCCCACGGCCTGACATTCATCGGCCCCCCTGCCGAGGTCCTCGAGCGTTTCGCGTCCAAGGAGGCGACCCGCCGCCTGCTCGAGGCCCACGGCCTGCGCACGATCCCCGGCTCCGGGATGCTCCGTGACGAGGAGCACGCTCTGGAGGAGGCCGCGCGCATCGGCTACCCGGTTCTCATCAAGCCCTCCGCCGGCGGCGGCGGCAAGGGGATGCGCCTGATCAGGACCCCTCACGAGCTCGAGACCAGTTTCAAGGTGAGCCGCTCCGAGGCCAAGGCCGGCTTTGGCGACGACTCGCTGTACCTCGAAAAGTACCTCGAGGACAACCGCCACCTGGAGGTCCAGGTTGCGGTCGACCGCTTCGGGCATGCGATCCACATGGGCGAACGTGACTGCTCCGTGCAGCGCCGCCATCAGAAGATCATCGAGGAGACGCCGAGCCCGGCCCTCACCGATGCCGCCCGCCAGGAGTTGTGTGCCCGGGCCGTCCGGGCAGTCGTCGAAGCCGGCTACGAGAATCTCGGCACGCTCGAGTTCCTCGTCGACGCCAAGGGCGATGCCTACTTCATCGAGATCAACTGCCGCATCCAGGTCGAGCACCCGATCACCGAGATGTGCACCGGCATCGACATGGTGGCGATGCAGATCGCGATCGCGGCCGGGGAGCCGCTCGGCATCACCCAGGCGGACGTCGTATCCGAGGGCCACGCCATCGAGTTCCGCATCCTCGCCGAGGATCCGGGCAAGGATTTCCGGCCCCAGTCCGGCCAAATTCTCGGTTACCTCGCCCCGGGCGGGCCGGGCGTCCGCATGGACACCCACATCTACGCCGGATACGAAGTGCCGTCGTATTACGACTCGCTCCTCGGCAAGCTCTCGGTCTGGGCGCCCGATCGGTCCCAGGCGATCGCCCGCGGCGATGCCGCGCTGCGTGAGCTGCTCGTCGACGGCATCACGACCAACATCGATCTACATCGAGCGATCCTCGCCAACGAGGTCTTCATCGACGGCAAGGTGACGACGAACCTTCTCGACCGCGTCGGCAGCGCCCCGTTCGTCGCCGCCGGCAACCGCTGAACCGCCACTCCCAGGAGCTGCCCGTGCCAGACACAGCCGCGACCAACGAGCCCATTTTGTCCACTCGCCAGATCGAGAAGCTGCTCCCGCATCGGTGGCCGTTCTTGCTTGTCGACCGGATAGTGGAATACGACGTGGAGGCCAAGCGGATCGTCGGCCTCAAGTCGGTGACTGCGACGGAGTGGTTTTTCCAGGGCCACTTCCCCGGTCAGCCGATCATGCCCGGCGTCCTGCAGGTCGAGGCTCTGGCCCAGACCATGGGCATCTACGTGGCCCAGCAGCCGGGCTTCGGGGATCGCCTCGGGCTCTTCGCCGCGATCGACGAATGCCGCTTCAAACACATCGTCACGCCGGGCGATCAGCTCCGCCTCGAGGTCACGATGGAGCGGCTGGGGAGCAAGTTCGGCCGCGGCAAGGGCGTCGCCACCGTCAACGGCGACGTAGCCTGCGAGGCTCTTCTGAGCTTCATCATCGCCCCCGAGAGCGCGCTCCGCTGATGGTTCGCATCGCCGCTCTGAGCGACATCCACGGCAACCTGCCGGCCCTCCAGGAGGTGCGCAAGGCGATGGATGCCGCACGCCCCGATTACGTCGCGATCTGCGGCGACCTGGTCTTCAACGGCCCGGATCCGGCCGGAGCGGTGGATCTCGTGCGCGAGCTCGAGCGCGCCGGCGCCTTCGTTATCTGCGGCAACACGGACCTGGCCGTGACCGACGGCGACTACACCGCCGCGTTCCCGTGGTTCACCGACGGCGCGCCCGACTCTACCGTGGTTGCGGCCGAATGGGCGCGCGATCAGCTCGGCGACGAGCGCGTGGACTATCTGCGCCACCTGCCATGGGAGCGGCGGCTACGGATCGACGACACGCTCGTCCTGTTCTGCCACGCCTCTCCCGGATCGCTCACGGACGGGCTGCCGGCCGAGCTGGATCCGGTCGTCACGATCGACCGCGTCAGCAAGACCGACGCCGCGGTCATCGTCTGCGGCCACACTCATCTGCCGGAAGTTCGTGAGTTCGGCTGGCGAACGATCGTCAACGACGGCAGCGCCGGCTACGTCTTCGACGGCGACCCGACCGCGAGTTGGGCTCTCATCGAGATCGAGGCCGGGCAAGTCAAGGCCGAGATCCAGCGCACCACCTACGACGTCATGGCCGTCGCGAACGCGCTCTCTGCGCGCGGCCTGCCGGGTGACGTCTACAGGGCAGCCACCATCCGCACAGGGAAGCTCGTTCGATGAGTTCCAGCACTCCGCCCCGGGTCGTCGTGACCGGAATGGGGGCCCTCACCGCGCTTGGTCTCGACGTCGCCTCTACCTGGGACGGCCTCGTCGCAGGCCGCTCCGGCGTCGCGAGGATCACCCAATTCGATCCGTCGCGCTTGACCACGACCATAGGTGCCGAGGTCAAAGACTTCGACTCCTCCGCGGTCCTGGATCGCAAAGAGCAGCGGCGCAACGATCGATACGTCCAGTTCGCGCTGGTCGCGGCTCGCGAGGCCATGGACCAGGCCGGGCTTCCCGCTCGGCTGGAAGGCGAGGCCGCGGAGCGGACCGGCGTCGTGATCGGCACCGGCATCGGCGGCATCCAGACCCTGGCCGACCAGATCCTGCTGATGGGCGAACGCGGGCCCTCCCGAATGTCACCCTTCCTGATCCCGATGGCTATCGGCAACCTGGCCGCCGGTGTCACCGCCATTGTCTTCGGCGCACAGGGCCCGAACTTCGGCATCGTCTCCGCCTGCGCCACCGGCGGTCACTCCATCGGAGAGGCCTGGGAAATCATCCGGCGCGGGGACGCAGACGTGATGCTCGCCGGCGGTGCCGAGGCGACGATGCACGAGTCGCTGGTCGGCGGATTTGCCGCAATGCGGGCGCTTTCCACTCGCAACGACGAGCCCGAGCGGGCATCGCGTCCGTTCGACCTCCACCGCGACGGCTTCGTCATCGGAGAGGGCTGCGGTGTCGTCGTCCTGGAGTCT
>JADGQJ010000191.1 GCA_017881885.1 Chloroflexota bacterium | reverse complement strand
GGGGCCGGATGCTCGGCCGTGGCCCGTTCCGCCCGGCCGACCACCATAATGTCGGCATCGTGGCATCCACAACGGTTCCTGCGGAATCTCAGCTCGTCGTCATCGGATCGTCGGCGGGCGGCATCGAGGCGCTTTCGCGCGTCGTGGCGAGCCTGCCGGCCGACTTCCCGGCGCCGATCGTGATCGCCCAGCATCTCGACCCACGTCGCCCAAGCCACTTGCATGAAATCCTCGCCCGCCACGCCACGCTGCCCGTCCGAGTGGTCGAGCAGCAGGAGGCCCTGGAGAACGGCGTCATCTTCGTGGTGCCCTCGAATCGCCTGGTGGATCTCAGCGCCGGCCACCTGCGGCTTCGTCCTGCCAAGCCCGGTGCGGTCGCGCCGTCCATCGACGTGTTGTTCGAGAGCGCTGCAGCTGTCTTCGGGACCGGGCTCATCGCGGTGATCCTGACCGGCAGCGGATCCGACGGATCCGCGGGAGCCTGGTACGTGAAGGAGGCCGGCGGAGCAGTCGTGATCGAAGACCCGGCGACCGCGATGTTCCCTTCGATGCCGAGCTCTATTCCCCCATCCCTGGTCGACGCTACGGCGGACCTCGACTCGATCGGGTCGATCCTGAGCGGCCTTCTCACAGCCGGCAAAGCTCCGGCCGAGGCTTCGGATGACGCCGAGCTTCGCGAACTTCTCGATCGGATTCACGACCGCAGCGGCATCGACTTCAGCTCATACAAGCCGGCCACGATCTTGCGGCGGCTGCATGGCCGGATGGCCGCCACTTCGAGCCCAACGCTCGCCGACTATTCGACCCATCTGGCCGCGGATCCGGACGAGTACGCCCGGCTCGTCAACAGCCTCCTCATCAAGGTCACGGAGTTCTTCAGGGATCCGAAGCTCTTTGTATACCTGCGCGACCACGTCCTGCCCGAACTGATAGCCGATGCCCGGCGCGAAAAGCGGGAACTCCGCATCTGGTCGGCCGGTTGCTCGACCGGCGAAGAGGCCTACTCCCTGGCCATCTGCGTCGCCGAAGCCCTTGGCAAAGATTTGGCGTGGCCGGATGTCCGGATCTTCGCCACAGACATCGACCGCGACGCCGTCGCCATCGCGCGCCGGGGGATCTATCCGGCTGCCGCCCTCAAGGGGCTGCCGGCAGGCGCTCAAGACCGCCATTTCGGGGAAGCGGAGGGCGGCTTCCAGGTCGCCAAGCGACTGCGAGCCCTGATGGTCTTCGGCGAACACGATCTAGGCGAACGCGCGCCATTCCCGCGGATCGATCTCCTCCTCTGCCGGAACGTCCTGATCTACTTCACGCTCCCAATGCAGCAGGTTGCGCTCGAGACCTTCGCGTTCTCGTTACGGCCGGGCGGCCGCCTGGCTCTCGGTCCTTCCGAGTCGATCCTGGCCCTGTCGGAACCGTTCGAAGAGGAGCAGGCGCGTCTGCGAGTCTACCGGCGGCTGCCGGGGACCTACGCCATCCCTCCGATGCGACCCGCGGTGCTGCACCCGCGCCGGAGCCAGGCGTCGAAGCTAGCCCAGGCCATTCGAGTCGCGCATCGCGACGTCCGTCGCGTCGCGGAGTCGTCGGCGTCGGCGGATAGCCTGCTGCTGAACCTGACCGTCGGCGTCGTCGTAGTGGACCCTCGGTATTACATCCTGCGCATCAACTCCGCGGCTCGCAAGATGCTCGGGATCCACGGGACGGCGTTCGACCAGGACTTCATCCATCTTGCCGAGGTTCTTCCACCAAGCGCCATCCGAGTGGCCATCGACTCCGCGTTGGCGGGCAAGACCAGCTCGGTCGTGTTCGAGGTGGAGCCCACGGACGCCGCCAGCGAGACGACCCATTTCGTCGAGGCCACGATCCGCCCTTACCGCGTCGAAGCGCGGGCTATCGACGGCGTTGTCATCGAACTCACCAACGTGACGAGACTCGAGCACGAGCGCCACGCCGAGGTCCGGATACGCCAGCGACTCGACAAGGCGGTCGCCACGAACGGCCGGCTCCTTCGTGCGAACGAGGAGCTGACCGCTGTCGTCGCCGAGCTGCGCAGGGCCAACGAAGCGATGCTCCTCGCCAGTGAGGACGCGCAGGCCACGCGCGAGGAAGTCGAAACCGTCAATGAGGAGTTCCAGGCCACCAACGAGGAGCTCGAGACACTCAACGAGGAGCTGACCGCCAGCGTCGAGGAGCTTCGGATCGCGAACGAAGACCTCGCGACGCGGACCGAAGAGCTGAGCGCCCAGGCGATCACGCTCGAGCAGGAGAGATTGAGCAGCCAGGAGGAGCACGATCGCCTTCGATCGATCCTGGCCAGCCTCGGGGACGCCGTCGTCGCGGTCGACTACGAGGGCCGGATCGTGGTGACCAACGACGCCTACGATCGGCTTTTCGGCCGTGGCGAGGCCGAGATAGCGATCGAGGACGTAGCCGGGCTCCCGCTTCCGTCGGCCGAGCGGCCGCAGCAACGGGCCGCCCGAGGCGAGCGGTTCCGGATGGAGTTCGCGGTTACTCAAGCTGGGGGGGACCGGCGCTGGTTCGAGGCCGTGGCCGAGCCGCTCACTGCCGGGGACCGGACCTGGGGCGGAGTGCTGACTATCCGCGACCTCACCGAACGTACGATGCGGCTCAGCCTGGAGCGATTGATGGCCGCCGCCGGGCACGAGCTCAAGACCCCTGTTGCCGCGTTGCACGGGTTTCTCCAACTGGTCGAACGGCACCTTGGCCCCGAGAGCTCCGCCCAGGCCCTTACATATACAGCCCGCGCCCTCGCACAGACCAGGCAGATCGGAGAGCTGATCGAGCGGCTCTTCGACGTGAGCCGCATCCAGGCCGGTCGACTCGAATTGGTGGCCACGCAGATCGATCTCGTTGCGGTCGTGCGGGACGCCGTCGAAGTCGCCGAGACGCTGCCGGGGGCGCGGCCGATCCGGCTCTCGCCGGTCCGTGGACCGATCCGGATCAGGGGCGATGCCGGTCGTCTCGGCCAGGTTTTCGTCAATCTGCTGGCCAACGCCGTGGAGCACGCGGCGGCGTCTCCGACCATCGACGTCACCGTGCGCCGCTCCGGTTCGGTAGCGGTAGTCGAGGTCTGCGACCATGGCCCGGGGATCGCCGCCAACGACTTGCCGCAGCTATTCCAGCCGTATACGAGGCTGGGCCACAAGCCGTCGGCCGGGCTCGGTCTCGGGCTCTACCTGGCGCGCGAGATCGTGACCGCACACGGAGGGACGATCGCTGCAGAGTCGACCCTGGGCTCGGGCACGACGATCGTCGTTCGGCTCCCGCTCGGCAAGGAGACCGCCACCGGCAGGGCCCGATCGGCGGCGAAGGCGGGTTCATGATCCGCCTCGCCCTGATCGAAGACCACCCCGCCATCGCCGAAGGACTCACGGCTCTCCTGCGGGGCGAGCCCGACGTGATCGTTGTCGGCACAGCCCGGGACGCGGTTGCGGCCGACCGCCTCATCGAAACCCAGGCCCCGGACGTCATCCTGTGCGACATCCGCCTCGCCGGGACGGTGGACGGGCTGGAGGTCCTCTCTCGGCACACCCCGGGTCCGGCATTCATCATGCTGAGCGCGTACTCATATCCGAGCTACTACGCCGCCGCCCTGGAGCATGGGGCGAAGGGCTATCTCTCGAAGATGGCGACCATCGCCCAGATTCTCACGGCCGTACGAACCGTAGCCGCCGGCGGAAAAGCCTTTCCGGACGACGTTCGCCGATCCGCGCGCACCGCCCTCCGCCCGCCGACACCGCGCGAAGCCCAAATCCTGGCGCTCGTCGCCGA